>NZ_JBITEO010000003.1:0-447670 GCF_044455245.1 Streptomyces sp. NPDC051310 | reverse complement strand
GGTTGATAGGCCGGATATGGAAGCCCAGTAATGGGTGGAGTTGACCGGTACTAATAGGCCGAGGGCTTGTCCTCAGTTGCTCGCGTCCACTGTGTTAGTTCTGAAGTAACGAACTCCCGCTCCGGCTGGTTGTAGTTCGATATCTTCATAGTGTTTCGGTGGTCATAGCGTTAGGGAAACGCCCGGTTACATTCCGAACCCGGAAGCTAAGCCTTTCAGCGCCGATGGTACTGCAGGGGGGACCCTGTGGGAGAGTAGGACGCCGCCGAACAATTATTGTGGGGAAGCCCCGCACCGTTATGGTGCGGGGCTTTTCCGCGTTCCGGGCCCGGCTGCAAACCCGTTGCCGGGACGCGGCCGGCGCCGTCAGGATCAGGGGATGGAGCACCTGATACGTCCCCTGCGGTCCGACGAGTGGCGCAAGGCCCGCGACATCCGGCTCGCCGCCCTGCGGGACCCCATCGCACACTTGGCCTTCCTCGACACCTACGAAGCGGCTGCCGCCCGGCCCGACGAACACTGGCAGGAGCGGACCGCCGGAGCGGCGGAGGGCAACGACAGCATCCGGCAGTTCGTCGCCGAGGCCCCGGACGGGACATGGGACGGCACAGCCACCGTGCTCGTGGAACACCGCGGTGTGGAGAGCCTGTTCGGCGATGTGCCGGCGGTCCAGCAGACACAGGTGGTCGGGGTGTACGTACGGCCTGCGGCGCGGGGCGCCGGTCTGGCGGACGCGTTGTTCCGGGCGGCCCTGGAGTGGTCGTGGTCGCTGGAGGGCGAACCCGTCCAGCGCGTACGGCTCCATGTGCACGAGGAGAACACGCGGGCACGGGCCTTCTACCGGAAGCTCGGCTTCGTGCCGACGGGGGCGCACATGCCCGAGAAGGACGGCCACGGCGGGGCGCTGGAGCTGGAGTACGAGGTGCGTCGGCCCGTCACCCGGTGAGCGGGGTGAGGGGTCGGTCCGGCCAGCGGGCGCGGCCCTGCTCGGCGGAGCGGAGCAGGGCGAGCGTCGGCATGCCGGCGTCCTGACCGGACGCCAGCAGCTCGGGCAGCAGCGGCAGGGGCGCCACGGCCGCGACGTCGTCGAGGACGAGCGTCATTGGTGGGTCGAGCCGACCGTCGGATGACCGTGCGGCCATGCGGCGGCCGTGCTCGACCACGTACGAGGCGAGCGCGGTGAGCAGCGGCATCGCGCCCGGGCGGGTGCGGGGGTCCTCGATGGCTTCCCCCACTACGTAAAGCGTGCCCCCTTCATGGATGAATGATTCCAAGGTCAGCGAATCAGTTCGATTCGGTGTGCAGGCCTCGCGGATGTGGACGGACGAGAGGGACGACAGCGCCCGGACGGTCAACTCCTGGGCGATCTCCCGGCGTTCCGGGTAGGCGGTGAGTGCCGATTCCAGGAGACCGGCGTGGCTGTTGGTCGCCTTGGGGTGGGTGCGGAGGATGCGTACGGGTTCGTGGCTGCCCTGGTTCTGCGCCCAGCGGTGGACCTGTTTGAAGGGGCGCCCGTCCACGGCCGCGGCGTGCAGCCAGCACCGCATGAGCGTGTCGGCGGTGTCCGCGACCGCCGCGTCGATGCGGGCCGGGGGCCGTACGGGTGCCAGGAGCGCGGCGGCGCGGGTGGCGGCGGTGCCGGTGTCCTCGCACCCGGCGGTGGGCGACCAGTGGAGGCGCGCGGGGGTGTCGCACAGGTGGCCCGGATCGTAGACCAGAACGGGTCCCAGCTTGGCCCGGGCGTCCTTGGTGTCGGCCCACACGGTGGGGTCGGAGGTGAGGACGAGAGCCGGGCCGGCGGCGTCCAGGACGGCCTGGAGGGCGGTGGGCCGGCGGGCGGCGGGGTCGGCGCCGTAGAGGACGACGCCGGCGGTCCGGGGAGCGGGGACGCGGGCGGCCGCTCCAACGGCCGCCATGGCCTTTGCGGTCTCCACGGCTTTCGCGGTCTGCGCGGTCGCCATGGGCTCCGCGGTCTCCGCGGGCGGGGCGTCCGCGCCGGTGCCGGTGCCGTCCGCGAGGGCGGTGGCCGGGCCCTGGGCGGCCGCGGGCGCGGTGGGCGGCGTGTGGGGGCGTGAGGAGCGCGGAGGTGGACCAGCGGGCGTGCGGCGGGGCGCGTCGGTGCGACCGGAGTCGTACGCGGACGGCCGCGGCGGCACCGGTTCCTCCGCCGGACCCGTACCGCGGTCCTCGTACCCGTACGTCCTGCCGTGCCGTCGGGCCGTGCGCACGGCGCGCCAGCGGGCGAGGGTGCCGAGGACGAACACCGCGAGGACCACCAGCACCATCAGTTCGCCGATGAACAGGCCCCAGAACAGGCCGTAGCCGGAGAGCTGTGCCGGCGGGGTCGCGGGCCAGGCGGCCACGAGGTCGTGCGGCTGGGAGACGAGGCCGCGCATCGCGGACGGCGTGCCGCCGAACGTCACGCCGTCCGGCCACGCGCCGTGCGCGAGCAGGCCCGCGAGGCCGGTGGCCGTCCACACGAGGATGGTCACACCGAGCAGGAACCCCAGCAGTCCCACCAGCAGGCCGTCGGGGATGCCCCCCCGTTCCGCTCCGCGTTCCCGTTCCATGTCACGCCACCGTGGACTGCGAGGACTCGTTCATCTGCCGCTCGATGAGGGCCGCGCGCTGCTCCGCCTCCCATTCGGCGGCCTGGATGTCGTCCGGCACCGAGGATTCGGTCATCGCGCGGTCCGTGTAGACCAGGGGGCGCTCGGCCTCGGTGACGAGGTGTTTGACGACCTGCACATTGCCGTTGACGTCCCACACGGCGATGCCGGGGGTGAGGGTCGGGATGATCTCCACCGCCCAGCGGGGCAGGCCGAGGACCCGGCCGGTGGCCCGGGCCTCGTCGGCCTTCTGGGCGTAGATGGTGCGGGTGGACGCCATCTTGAGGATCGCGGCCGCCTCGCGTGCCGCCGCCCCGTCGACGACGTCGCTCAAGTGGTGCACGACGGCGACGAAGGACAGGCCGAGGCGTCGGCCGAACTTCAGCAGCCGCTGGAACAGCTGGGCCACGAACGGGCTGTTGATGATGTGCCACGCCTCCTCCACCAGGAAGATGCGCTTCTTGCGGTCCGGCCGGATCCAGGTGTGCTCCAGCCACACGCCGACGATCGCCATCAGGATGGGCATCGCGATGGAGTTGCGGTCGATGTGGGAGAGGTCGAAGACGATCAGGGGTGCGTCGAGGTCGATCCCGACGGTGGTCGGTCCGTCGAACATGCCGCGCAGGTCACCGTCGACCAGCCGGTCCAGGACGAGGGCGACGTCCAGACCCCAGGCGCGTACGTCGTCGGTGGCGACGTTCATCGCCGCTGCCGACTCGGGCTCGGGGTGACGCAGCTGCTCGACGATGTCGGACAGCACGGGCTGCCGGTCGGTGATGGTCTCGTTGACGTACGCGTGGGCGACCTTCAGCGCGAAGCCGGACCGCTCGTCCAGTCCGTGCCCCATCGCGACCTCGATGATCGTGCGGAGCAGGGCGAGCTGTCCCGTGGTGGTGATCGAGGGGTCGAGGGGGTTGAGGCGGATGCCGTCGTCCAGGGCGGCCATCGGGTCGAGCCGGATGGGGGTTATTCCCAGCTCCTGCGCGATCAGGTTCCACTCGCCGACGCCGTCCTCGCCCTGGGCGTCGAGGACGACGACCTGCCGGTCGCGGAAGCGGAGCTGGCGCAGCACGTACGTCTTCTCCAGCGCCGACTTGCCGTTGCCGGATTCGCCCAGGACGAGCCAGTGGGGGGCCGGGAGCTGCTGGCCGTACAGCTGGAAGGGGTCGTAGATGTAGCCCTTGCCGCTGTACACCTCGCGGCCGATGATCACGCCGGAGTCACCGAGGCCGGGGGCGGCGGTCGGCAGGTAGACGGCCTGGGCCTGGCCCGTCGAGGTGCGGACGGGGAGGCGGGTCGTCTCCACCTTCCCGAAGAGGAAGGAGGTGAAGGCCTCGGTGAGGGCTGACAGCGGATCACGCATCTGGATCAGGGCCCCTATCGGCGGATGCCGGTCGCGAACGGCAAGGTGTTCACAAAGGCCCGGTGGTGTTCGCGGTCGCACCACTCCAGCTTCAGATACGACTTGCCGGCCGAGGCCCTGATCGTCCGCTTGTCCCTGGCCAGGGCTTCGGGCGTACGAGACGACACAGTGATGTACCCGACGAGGTTCACCCCTGCCGCCCCGCTGGCGAGATCTTCACCCCGCTGGTCGAGCCGGCCGTGGGCGGCGATGTCGCGCGGGTCGATGGTGCGGTTCATCTTGGCGGCGCGGCTGGCCTCGGCCTCGTCGTTCGTCTTCTCCGTGAGCATGCGCTCGATGGCGACCTCGGTCGGTTCCAGGTCCATGCAGACGGCGACGGTGCGGATCACGTCGGGGGTGTGGACCAGGAGCGGGGCGAGGAAGTTCACGCCGACGGGGGTCATCGGCCACTCCTTGACCCAGGCGGTGGCGTGGCACCAGGGCGCGCGGGTGGCCGACTCGCGGGTCTTGGCCTGGAGGTACGTCGGTTCGACGGCGTCGAGCTCGGCGGGCCAGGCGTTGCGCTTCGTCATCGCCTGGATGTGGTCGATGGGGTGGTCCGGGTCGTACATGGAGTGCACGAGGGAGGCGAGGCGGGACTGGCCGAGGGGCTGGCGGACGCGGATGTCGGCCTCGGCGAGGCGGGCGCAGATGTCGGTGAGCTCGCGGGCCATGACGACGGCGAGGCCGGCGTCCTTGTCGAGCTTGCCGCGGGTGCCGGACGCCTGGCGGGCGGCGCGGGCCATGGTGTGGGCCTCGGCGGCCAGTTCGCGGGTGTAGTGCATGCAGGCGACGAGGTACGCGCGGTGCTGCTCGCTGGAGGTGGAGACCATGGACTGGAGCTGGTCGTACGAGTCCTGGAGCCAGCGGGGCGCGGTGGGGTCGCCGCGCTGGGCGACGTCCTTGGCGTGGGCGTCGGGGTCCGCGGGGAGCGTACGGGCCAGCATTTGCAGGCGGGTGACGAAGCCGTCGCCGTTGGCGACGTGCTTGAGCAGCGTGCCGAAACGGTCCACCAGTGCTTCCTGGTCCTCGCTGTCGCGCAGGCCGACGCCGGGGCCCTCGATCTCGATGGCGGCGGTGACGGTGCGGCGGTCGGCGTGGAGGAGGACGGCGATCTCGTCGGGGCCGAAGGGGGCGGAGAGCCAGTTGATGCGGCCGATGCCGGGCGGCGGGCCGACCTCGACCTCGCGTCCGTCGAGCCGCGTGCCGGCTTCCATGGCGCGGGAGCGGTACGTGGTGCCCTGGCGGAGGATGCGCTTGTAGCTGCGGTTGATCTCGAACCACTTGTAGAAGGTGCGGTTCTTGTACGGGACGTACACCGCGGCGAGCGCGAGCATCGGGAAGCCCATGAGCAGCACGATCCGCAGGGACAGGACGGGGACGAGGAGTCCGCTCATCATGCCGAGGAACGCACCGGCGATGATCAGCGCGATCTCGCCGGTCTCGCGGTTCTTGCCGATGATGGCGTTGGGCCGGGCCCTGCCGATGAGGTACGTGCGGCGGGGCGCGATCGCTGGGGACTGGGTCGTCAACGCCCTCCACCTCCTGAACTTCCTGTGCCTGTGCCTGAGGTGTTGCGGTGGCTGTGCGGGGTGTTCGTGGTCGGACTGCTGCTACCGGGGCTGCGGGGCGCGGGGGGTGGGGGCGCGGCGGTGGGGACGGCTCCGCCGCCGCCGGGCGCGGCGGACGCGGTACGGGAGCTGTGGGCGGCCATGCCCCCGCTGACGGCCGCGGGCTGGGGCTGCTCGCCGCCGCCGCGCTGGTGGCTGCGGCTGCTGTGCGTCTTGATGCCCTGGGATACGAGGGCGGCGGGGGAGGAGATGACCGCGGCGGCCTGGGCGCCGTCGGTGGCCTGCTTGCGGTTCGAACGGGCGGAGGCGATCTCGTCGCCGAAGCCGGGCACGAAGCGGTAGATCATCGCGGAGGCGAAGATGGCGAGCAGGATGATGGCGAGGCCGGAGACGACCGCGGAGAAGGCGTTGGGGCCGTCGTCGGAGGAGAGGGCGCCGGCGAGGCCGAGGACGATCACGATGACCGGCTTGACCAGGATCACGGCGATCATGATTCCGGCCCAGCGGCGTACGTGCCCCCACATGTTCTTGTCGACGAGCCCGGCGTACACGACCGTGCCGAGGAGGGCTCCGACGTACAGGAGGGCGGCGCGGAGGACGAGCTCGAGCCAGAGGATGCCGGCGGCGAGGATCGACACCAGGGACACGACGATCAGCATGATCGGGCCGCCGCCGATGTCGTCGCCCTTCTTGAGGGCCTCGGAGAAGGACCCGAAGAACACGTCGGTCTGGCCGCCGGTGCCGCCGGCGATGACCTCGGTGACGCCGTCGGTCGCGGAGACGACCGTGTAGAGGATGAGCGGCGTGAAGGCGGAGGCGAGGACCGTCAGCCAGAGGAACCCGATCGCCTCGGAGAGCGCGGTGGCGAGGGGGACGCCGCGGATGGCGCGCTTGGCGACGGCCAGCAGCCACAGGACGAGGGTGAGGACGGTGGAGGCGGCGAAGACGACGGCGTACTGCTTGAGGAAGGTGGGGTTGGTGAAGTCCACCTCGGCGGTGTTCTTCACGGCCTCGCTGAGTTTGGTGACGATCCAGGAGGCGGCGTCGGCGCAGCCGCGGGCGAGGGAGGCGAGGGGGTCGAGGGCGGAGGCGGGGTCGGTGGGCGCGGAGCGGCCACCGGCGCCCGGCTTGCCGTTGTCGCAGTACTCGCGGGCGGGGCCTCGGATGAGGTCGCACGGGTCGTTGCTGGTGCTGGGTGTCGGTGTGGGCGTCGGTGCCGCAGCGGCGCGGGCCGCCAGGAATACGGCGGTCGTTTGCAGGGCTGCGACCGCCGCAGCGATCGAGAGGGCACGACGCGGGCGCTTACCGGGCATACGTGAACCCTCCGAACTGTCGGACAGCACCGGACATCTCCTCGGCGCTGGATGCTGTCTGATCACGGCCGACGGGAACGGGGCCGTCCTTCTGCGTGAAGTCGGTGACCTTCCAGTCCTCGTTGACCCACTTGAGTTCGAAGGTGTTCGTGAACCAGCTCTCCGACACCGGGTTCTTGGACCCTTCGCCGGCCAGCCCGAAGAGCGCCGAGTACCAGACGGAGATGGTGGCGGTGTCACCGCTGAACTTCTCCACCTTCGACCCCACGGGGGTGAAGCGGGAGACGAACGTCATCCCTGCCGGAGCTGTGCCGTCCTCGTTCAGGCCGATGCCGGTGAGGAACTTCGCGTCCGAGTGCACCTTGTCGAGGTCGTCCTGGCGTTCCGCTGCCACGTCGGGTGCGAAGACGGCCTGGACGATGGCGTGACGCTGCTCGGTGCTGTACATGCCATCCGAGCCCAGGGCCACGACATAGTTCGCCGCCGCGCTCTGTGCCCCCTGTTCGTCGTGGGCGTACCCCGTCGGGACCGTGCCGTTGCGGCCCGACACCGGGCGGACGCCCGTCGCGGCCGTGGGGGCCGCGGCGCCCGGGCCCTTCGTGGTGTCCCCGGTGTCCCCGTCGCCGTCACCGCTCCGGTTCGCGAACGCGATGGCGGCGATCAGCAGCACCACCACACCCACCACGGTGATCAGCGAACGCGAGTTGCGCGCCGGGCGGCGGGCGCCGCCGTAGACGTCGCCGGTGCCGCCCTCGGGCAGGCGGGTGCGGGTCTGGCCGCCGTCGTTCTCGTCGCCGAGGCTCATGACGGGTACGCCCCCTCAACCTTTCGCTGTGCTGTGTGGTGACTTGACATCAGGTGACGCAACCTCGGGGAAGCCGGGTTCCCGGGCGGGCCCGGGCGGGCAGCTGGCGGAGGGTCAGACGGCCATTCCGTACACGATGGTGAACAGCGTGCCCAGTGATCCGATGATGAAGACCCCGGTCAGGCCCGCCACGATCAAGCCCTTGCCCTGTTCGGCGCTGAACGTGTCGCGGAGGGCCGTCGCGCCGATGCGCTGCTTCGCCGCGCCCCAGATCGCGATGCCCAGGCACAGCAGGATGGCCACGGCCATCACCACTTCGATCATCACGCGGGCCTCGTTCCCGAGGCTGCCGAAAGGCCCCCAGTTCGGGGCGATTCCGCCGATGATGGTGGTGATGTCGCCTTTTTCAGCCGCCAGGTACATGTAACTCACCGCCCCTGTTGGGTAGTTCGACGCCCCTGCCCCTCGGCACGGGTCATCGCACTATCTTCGCTGATGAAACCGTCCACGTATGCCGACTTGGCTGGTCTCTTTACCCGATCCCCGCACGTTTGACCGACCCGGCCGCCGTGACCTGCGCCGAGCGGTGGACCAGGTCCGTACGAGTACGCGTACGGTGACTCTGTGTATCACGGAGGGTGACTCCGGGCAATGACTGTCGTTGTTGCACTCTTGGGGCAGTCGTGGCGGTGCGCGGGTGCGCCGGGGGCCCGGGTGCGCGCGGAAGTGGCGGGGGCGGGGGCGGTCGTCAGCCGGCGTACGCCGCGACGAGGCGCGCCAGGTGACGGCCCGCTACCAGCAGAGGTTCGGTGTCGCGGTTGATCTGGGCGGTGACCTCGGCGCCTTCGAGGGTGTTGATGACCGTCACGGCGAGCTCCCGGGCGTCGGCGGCCGGAAGGCCGGCCGCGAGCAGCTTGTCGGCGACGATGTCCTGCCAGCCGCGCAGGACGGCGGCACAGGTCCGCTGGATTCCGGAGTCGGCGTCGCCGATGGTCTCCAGGGCGGCGGCGGTGACCGGGCAGCCGTCCACCCAGCCGGATGCGCGCAGGGCGTCGGCCAGCAGGCGGGCGCAGGCGTCGACCGCCGCGGCGGGGTCGTCCTCGGCGGCCAGGGCGTCGCGCAGCAGTGCGGCGAACTCCTCGCCGCTGTGGGTGAGGGCGGCGACGGCGACGGCTTCCTTGCCGCCGGGGAAGAAGTGGTAAACGGAGCCGAGGGTGGCCTGTGCCTCCTGGGCGATCTGTTTGATGCCGGTCCCGACGTATCCCTGGCGCTGGATGAGGCGGGCCGCTGCGACGACGATCCGTTCGCGGGTGCCGGCCGGGCCGGCGGCGGGGGTGCCGGAGCGGGGGAGGTCGGCGGGGGTCGGGGTCTGCATGGGGCGATCGTACCCAGGAAGTGAGTAGAGCGTTCGTTCCAGTGCGTGTTACGGTCCTGCCCGTGCTCTTGATAGAGCGTTCGTTCTAGCGCTTCGCGAGGGGATACCTGTGAGCAACGTGAGCAACACGAGCAGCCTGAGCAAGACCTCCGTCACCGTCATCGGACTCGGCCCGATGGGCCGGGCCATGGCCGCCGCCTTCCTCGACCACGGCCACGACGTCACCGTGTGGAACCGGACCGCCTCCCGCGCCGACGACCTCGTCGCGCGCGGGGCCGTTCGCGCCGCGTCCGTGGCCGAGGCCCTCGCCGCCAACGAGCTGGTGGTGCTGAGCCTGACCGACTACGACGCCCTGTACGCGGTCCTCGGTGCCGCCGACCCCGGTGTCCTGGCCGGCCGCGTCCTGGTCAACCTCACCTCCGACACGCCCGCCAAGGCACGGGACGCGGCCGCCTGGGCCGCCGAGCGCGGTGCCACGCAGCTCACCGGCGGCGTGCTGACGCCCCCGTCGGGGATCGGCAGCCCCGCGTCGACCACCCTCTACAGCGGCCCGCGGGAGGTCTTCGACGCCCACCGCGCCACCCTGGAGGTCCTGACCGGCGCGGACCACCGGGGCGAGGACCCCGGCCTGGCCGCGCTGCTGTACCAGCTGAACATGGTCATGTTCTGGACCGCCCTGACCGGTTACTGGCAGGCGGTCGCCATGGCCGGCGCCCACGGCCTGACGGCCGCCGACATCCTGCCGCTCGCCACCGGGGCCCTGGACCTCACCCAGTTCCTCGAGTTCTACTCGCCCCGCATCGACGCCGGTGACCACGCCGGTGACGTCGACCGGCTCGCCATGGGGGCGGCGAGCGCCGAGCACGTCCTGCACACCGCCCTGGACGCGGGCGTCGACGGGGCCCTCCCGGCCGCCGTCCTCGACATCTTCCGGCGCGGCGAGGCGGCCGGGCACGGCGCGGACAGCGCGTCGAGCCTCGTCGAGGTCCTGAAGCGGCCGGCCGCGTAGGGGTCCGGCCGGTGGTGGCGGGGCCGGCCAGGGTGCAGGGGGCGGCCGGCCGGTCCCCCGACATCCGGCCCGTCCTCGCCGTCAACCTCCTGAAGGCGTGGTCCGCCACCTACACTGGCGCACGGTGGACGGCCATGTCGTGAGGGGTGGTTGACGGTGCGTAAGGGGTGGCTCGTCGCCGGGGGAGCCGTCGGGCTGTGCATGGGCTTCATCGCGCTGCTCGTCGTCGGGACGTACTCCGCCGCGGCCGGGCTCCTCGGCGGTGCGGGGGCCGGGGTCAACGGTGCCGTCGGGCTCGCCAAGGGGGCCGTGCCGGCGGCGTACCAGGGGCTCGTGCAGAAGTGGGGCAACCTGTGCCCCGCCATCAACCCCGCGCTGCTCGCCGCGCAGCTGTACCAGGAGAGCGGCTGGAACCCGAAGGTGACCAGCCACGCCAAGGCCATGGGCATCGCGCAGTTCATCCCCGGCACCTGGGCCACGCACGGCATCGACGGGGACAAGGACGGCGACCGCGACGTGTGGGACCCGGCGGATGCCATTCCGTCAGCCGCCTCGTACGACTGCGAGTTGGCCGGTTACGTGAGGAACGTGCCGGGCGACCGGACGAACAACATGCTCGCCGCCTACAACGCGGGCGCGTACCGGGTGATAAAGGCCGGCGGCGTGCCCCGCATCAGCGAGACGCAGAACTACGTCCGGATCATCCGGTCCCTGGAGAAGAGCTTCGCCCGGCCCGTCGGGCGGGTGGAGCCGTCGCGGCAGGCGGCCGGGGCGATCTACTTCGCGCAGAAGAAGCTGGGGACGCCCTATCTGTGGGGTGGCAACGGCACGCCCGAGCAGCAGGGACGGTTCGACTGCTCCGGGCTGACCCAGGCCGCGTACCGGACGGTGGGGATCGACCTGCCGCGCGTGGCGAACGACCAGTACAACGCCGGGCCGCACCCCTCGCGGGACGAACTGCTGCCCGGTGATCTGGTGTTCTTCTCGGACGACCTGACCAACTCGCGGGCCATCCGGCACGTGGGTCTCTACGTCGGCGGCGGGTACATGATCAACGCGCCGTACACCGGGGCCGTGATCCGCTTCGACAAGATCGACACCCCTGACTACTTCGGCGCCACCCGCGTCACCGAGGATGGCGCGAAAGCGCTGCCCAACAGGGCGGCCGGAGGGGCCTGAGCTGCGGCGACGTATCTCTCTTCGGTAACGTCATCGTGATCGTTCGGTGGAGAGTGGAACGTACGCTTCCCTCGTGTCGTTCCCTGGACTGACACAGTGACAAGGCAAGGGGCCGCAGCAGATGGCTGGACTCGCATCGGACGGTTCGAACCCCGATGTCAGCCTGCTCTACGACATCAACGGGCTGGCCAAGGACGCCCCGACGTGGCTCGACCGGGTCATGGAGTTCGTGGGCGAGTACGGAATCATGCTCGCGATGGTCCTTGTCGTGCTCTGGTGCTGGTGGAGCGTCCGCCGGCGCGGCACCCTGGAGGACTCCGTCGCGGCGGTCGCCGGGCTGGTCTGGGCGCCACTCGCCGCCGGGATCGCCCTGCTCGTCAACATCCCCATCCGGGGGTTCGTGGAGAGACCCCGGCCCTTCCTCGACCA
The DNA here is from genome assembly GCF_044455245.1 of Streptomyces sp. NPDC051310. NCBI lineage: Bacteria > Bacillati > Actinomycetota > Actinomycetes > Kitasatosporales > Streptomycetaceae > Streptomyces > Streptomyces sp. NPDC051310. Next base: position 435,978 of record NZ_JBITEO010000003.1, on the reverse strand, counting down.
CCAGGGCCTGGAGGTCCTGGTCGACGGCAAGACGGACTTCTCGTTCGTGAGCGACCACGCCACCATGGCCATGGGCATCGGCGTGGCGCTCTTCCTCGCCCACCGCTGGTTCGGTCTCGCGGCCATCGGACTCGCGCTGGCCGAGGGCTTCTGCCGTGTCTACATGGGCGTGCACTACCCCACGGACGTGGTCGGCGGGTTCGCCCTCGGCACGGCCGTCGCCCTGCTCCTCGCCCCCGTCGCCCTCGCGCTGCTGACGCCGGTCGTCTCCGCGGTGGCCCGCTCCCGGCGCGCCGGCCGGCTCGTACGGTCGCGCAGGGCGCCCGCGTGGGCCGACCGGCACGAGCCACTGGACCTGCCCGAGCAGCGCCTCGAAGGCGACGACAACGACCTCGCGGCCTAGAACCCCTTCCGGTCCTGCCGTGACCGCGGCTCCGCGGCTCCTGCCGCGCCGTCAGGTGGGCCGCGACGCACCGGGATACGCCGGGGCGCGGCGGGTCAGGAGCGGTTTCCGGCCACGCGGCGGGGCCTGAGCCCGACCTGAGAAACCCGAGCCGGACCTGGCCTGAGCAACCCGAAGCCCAGGCCTGCGCCTGCGGCCGCCCGTCTTGCGCCGGTCGAGGCCGGTGCTCAGCCGGCGCCGGGGTGCGGTGCGGTCAGGTGGGCCGCCGCGTCCGTACGGGCCCGGTCCCGTGAGCGTCTCGCGGGGCCCGACCATCCGCAGCTGCAGCGGGCCAGGCAGAAGGAACCGCGTTCGACCGTGGTGGCTTCGTGGCCGCCGGTGACGGTGGGCGGCGAGTCGGGCGCAAGCACCCCTCCACGGTACCGGCGTGACGAGGAGCCGGGGTGGTCGTTATGCGGATGGGGTACCCCCGGGCTCCCGAAACCCGGGTCGAGGGCGGGGATCTCGTGCCGGCGCAGGCGAAGAGCAGGCAAGCAGGCAACAGGTAAGCAGGCAGGCAGCAGCGTCTAGGCGTTGGGGGTTGCAGGCGATGGTGGTGCAGCAACGACAGCGGCGCCGCGGGAGCGGGAGCGGCGCGGCCGCCCTCGTCGCGGTCGGCGTGGTGGCCGCGACGGTCAGCGGGTGCTCCGGCCCCGCCGACGCGAGCCCCGGTGTGGACGCGGCCGCGGCCGCCGCCGCCGTGCGGGAGGCTCCCGACGCGCTGGCGCGGGCGGGCACGTCCAAGGCGCGTACGTCGATGGAGATGGCGACCGGCGGGACGCGCGTGACGATCCGCGGCGAGGGGGCGTACGACTTCGCCCGGTGGCAGGGCCGGCTGAAGGTGGTGCTGCCGAAGGACGCCGCCGGGACCAGCGGGCACCGTCCGATCACCGAGCTCCTCGCGCCCGGCGCGCTGTACATGAAGAACCGGGGAGCCGGTGTCCCCGCCGACAAGTGGGTGCGGGTCGACACGACGGCCCTCGCCGACGGCAACCTCGTCACGGGCGGGGCGACCGACCCGGCCGCCGCGGCCGAGCTGCTGCGGGGCGCCCGGCGGGTGAGCTACGTCGGCGAGGAGGAGCTGGCCGGGGTGCCGGTCACGCACTTCCGCGGCGTCACCGACCTGGCACGGGCGGCGCGGGAGGCGTCCCCGCAGGTCAGAGGTGCGCTCGCGGCGGCGGCGAAAGGGTTCGCCCAGGACGCTGTGCCGTTCGACGTGTACCTCGACCGCGAGGGGCGGCTGCGCAAGGTGCGGCACCAGTTCAGCTTCACCAACCAGGGGCGGACGGTCGCGGTCGCCTCGACGACGCTGCTGTACGGGTTCGGCGTGCCCGTCGTCGTACAGCTGCCGCCCCACCGGGACATCTACGCGGGCAAGGTCAGGGCGTAGGCCTCGCGGTGGGCGGCATGGTCCGGGCGGCATGGTGTGCATGGGCCGGAAGAATGGTCCGGACGTGCCATGCGCGGTGTGTGGTCCGCTCCCTACGCTAAGAGACGCCGGACGGCCGACCCCCGGCGGAACCGGCAGGACCGGCAGGAAGAGGTGATGCGCGTGGCCCCGCCCCCTTCTACGACAGTCCAGGACCACGTGGCCCTCGCCGAGATCGAGCTCTGCGGGGAGTTGATGATCGCGGCGTCCGCCACGGACGGGGAGCGGCTCAGCGCCGACCTGATCGACGAGGTGCTGAAGGTCACGCCCGCCGCGCCCCGCTCCCCCTGAGGCCCCTCAGGTGCGCATCATGCGCGCGATGGCCTTCGTGGCCTCCTCGACCTTCGCGTCGATCTCGTCGCCCCCCTTGACCGCCGCGTCGGCGACGCAGTGGCGCAGGTGCTCCTCCAGCAGCTGGAGCGCGAAGGACTGGAGGGCCTTGGTGGACGCGGAGACCTGGGTGAGTATGTCGATGCAGTAGACGTCCTCGTCGACCATGCGCTGCAGGCCACGGATCTGGCCCTCGATGCGGCGCAGCCGCTTGAGGTGCTCGTCCTTCTGCTTGTGGTAGCCGTGCACGCCGTGGCCGGCGCCGTGGACCGTGCCGTGCTGCTCGTCCTGCCCGTCCTGCTCGTACTGCTCCCCGACCGGAAGGCCGGCCGCCTCGGTGGTCGTCATCGCGTCCTCCCGTTGTCCGCAAAGGGTGCCCATACCCCACGTGGGTATAGGGTACCGATCCTCGCGCGAAGGTGGCGGGGGCCGGTTCTGTTCACTGTGCCTGATGGGCGACACTGAATGACGCCGGTTAGCCGTGGCCGGATGATGCGCCTAGCATCAGCCTGACCGAAACCCATGCACCCCGAGGACCCCACGTGCGCTTTCGTCTGACCCCCAGGGAGACGAGCTTCTACGACATGTTCTCCGCGTCCGCGGACAACATCGTCACGGGCTCCAAGCTCCTGATGGAACTGCTCGGAGCGGAATCCTCCGCCCGGGCCGAGATCGCGGAGCGGATGCGGGCAGCGGAACACGCGGGGGACGACGCGACCCACGCGATCTTCCACCAGCTCAACTCCTCCTTCATCACGCCGTTCGACCGCGAGGACATCTACTCCCTCGCCTCGTCGCTCGACGACATCATGGACTTCATGGAGGAGGCCGTCGACCTGGTCGTCCTCTACAACGTCGAGGAGCTGCCGAAGGGTGTCGAGCAGCAGATCGAGGTGCTGGCGCGGGCGGCCGAGCTGACCGCCGAGGCGATGCCGCACCTGCGCACGATGGAGAACCTCACCGAGTACTGGATCGAGGTCAACCGGCTGGAGAACCAGGCCGACCAGATCCACCGCAAGCTGCTCGCCCACCTCTTCAACGGCAAGTACGACGCCATCGAGGTGCTGAAGCTGAAGCAGATCGTGGATGTGCTGGAGGAGGCGGCCGACGCCTTCGAGCACGTGGCCAACACGGTGGAGACCATCGCGGTCAAGGAGTCCTGAGGCTTCGTGGACACCTTCGCTCTGGTCGTGACCATCGCGGTCGCGCTCGGCTTCACCTATACGAACGGCTTCCACGATTCGGCGAACGCCATCGCCACCTCCGTCTCCACCCGGGCGCTGACGCCGCGCGCGGCGCTGGCGATGGCGGCGGTGATGAACCTCGCCGGTGCCTTCCTGGGCAGCGGGGTCGCCAAGACCGTGAGTGAGGGCCTGATCGCGACGCCCGAGGGCTCGCGGGGCATGGGCATCCTCTTCGCGGCGCTGGTCGGCGCGATCGTCTGGAATTTGGTCACCTGGTACTTCGGTCTGCCCTCGTCCTCCTCCCACGCGCTGTTCGGCGGCATGGTGGGCGCGGCGCTGGCCGGCGGTACGGACGTGATCTGGTCGGGCGTCGTCGACAAGATCGTCATCCCGATGTTCGTGTCGCCGGTGGTCGGCCTGGTGGTCGGTTACCTGGTGATGTGCGGGATCATGTGGATCTTCCGCAAGGCCAATCCGCACAAGGCCAAGCGCGGCTTCCGTATCGCCCAGACCGTCTCGGCGGCGGGCATGGCGCTCGGCCACGGTCTGCAGGACGCCCAGAAGACGATGGGCATCGTCGTCATGGCGCTCGTGATCGCGGACGTCGGGCAGGCGGGCGACCCGATCCCGGTGTGGGTCAAGATCGCATGTGCCGTGATGCTGTCGCTCGGTACGTACGCGGGCGGCTGGCGCATCATGCGGACGCTGGGCCGCAAGATCATCGAGCTGGACCCGCCGCAGGGGTTCGCCGCGGAGACGACCGGCGCGTCGATCATGTTCGGGTCGGCGTTCCTGTTCCACGCGCCGATCTCGACGACGCACGTCATCACGTCGGCGATCATGGGCGTCGGCGCGACGAAGCGGGTCAACGCGGTGCGCTGGGGCGTCGCGAAGAACATCATCCTGGGCTGGTTCATCACGATGCCCGCGGCGGCGCTGGTGGCGGCGGCGAGTTTCTTCGTGGTGCAGCTGGCGTTCGGCTGAGGCGTGTGAGCCGGCGGGGCGCCGGTGTGCGGGTGCTCCCCGGGGGCGAGTGAGGCGAAGGGGCGCGTAACAGGCCACCGAAGCCAAGGCGAGCCCACGTGAAGAACGGACGGGCCCGCCCCCTGGGACAGGGGGCGGGCCCTTTGCCTTGCGGTGGCACCGCCATGCAGCACCGCAAGGTGTTCCGGGGTCACGCGGCGGTGCCGCGTGGGGGGATCAGCCGAAGCGGCCGGAGATGTAGTCCTCGGTGGCCTGGACGGACGGGTTGGAGAAGATCCGCTCCGTGTCGTCGATCTCGACCAGCTTGCCGGGCTGACCGACGGCTGCCAGGTTGAAGAAGGCGGTGCGGTCCGAGACACGGGCCGCCTGCTGCATGTTGTGGGTCACGATGACGATCGTGAACCGCTCCTTCAGCTCGCAGATCAGGTCCTCGATCGCGAGCGTGGAGATCGGGTCGAGCGCCGAGCACGGCTCGTCCATCAGCAGCACGTCCGGCTCGACCGCGATCGCGCGGGCGATGCACAAGCGCTGCTGCTGGCCGCCGGAGAGTCCGGAGCCGGGCTTGTTGAGGCGGTCCTTGACCTCGTTCCAGAGGTTCGCGCCCTTCAGCGAGCGCTCCACGATGTCGGCGAGTTCGCTCTTCTTGTACGAGCCGTTCAGCCGCAGGCCCGCGGCCACGTTGTCGAAGATCGACATCGTGGGGAAGGGGTTCGGGCGCTGGAAGACCATGCCGACCGTGCGGCGCACGGCGACCGGGTCGACGTCCTTGCCGTACAGGTTCTCGTCGTCCAGCAGCACCTTGCCCTCGACGCGGCCGCCGGGGGTGACCTCGTGCATGCGGTTCAGGGTGCGCAGGAAGGTGGACTTGCCGCATCCGGACGGGCCGATGAAGGCCGTCACGGAGCGGGGCTCGACGGTCATGGAGATGTCGTCGATCGCCTTGTGGGAGCCGTAGTAGGCGGTGAGGCCGCCGACGTCGATGCGCTTGGCCATTTCAATCACTTCCAGAGGCCTTAGCGGCCGGTCTTCGGGGCCTTCCAGCGGGCGATGCCGCGGGCCACCAGGTTGAGGATCATGACGAAGACGATCAGGACGAGGGCGGCGGCCCAGGCGCGGTCGTACGACGCCTCGCTGCCGACCTTGTACTGCTCCCAGATGTAGAAGGGGAGCGCGGACTGGGCGCCTTCGAAGGGGTTGGTGTTGATCAGCTGCGTACCGAAGACGAGCAGCATGATCGGCGCGGTCTCACCGGCGATGCGGGCGATGGCGAGCATGACACCGGTCGTGATGCCACCGATCGCGGTGGGGATGACAACCTTGAGGATGACCCGCCACTTCGGTACGCCGAGGGCGAGGGCCGCCTCCCGCAGCTCGTTCGGGACGAGCTTGAGCATCTCCTCGGTGGAGCGGACGACGACCGGGATCATCAGGATCGCCAGGGCCAGCGCGCCCATCAGGCCGGACGGCTGCAGGTCCGCCATCAGCATGATCGAGAGGATGAACAGGCCGGCGACGATGGAGGGGATGCCGGTCATGACGTCGACGAAGAACGTCACGGCCTTGGCCAGCGCGCCCTTGCCGTACTCGACGAGGTAGACGGCGGTCAGCAGGCCGATCGGCGCGGAGATCACGGTGGCGAGGCCGACCTGCTCCAGCGTGCCGAGCAGCGCGTGGTAGACGCCGCCGCCGACCTCGAAGCCGGGGATGCCGGCCATGGAGTGGGTGAGGAAGTAGCCGTCGAGGACCTTGATGCCCCGGCTGACCGTGACCCAGATGAGGGAGAGCAGCGGGATCACGGCGAGGGTGAAGCAGACCCACACCACGCTCGTGGCGAGACGGTCCTTGGCCTGGCGCCGGTTCTCCACGACGGAGGTCACGGTGTACGAGATGACCACGAAGATCAGCGCGGAGATCAGGCCCCACTGCACACGGCTCTCCAGGCCGGCGGCGGCGCCGGTGCCGACGCCCAGCGTGACGGCGGCGACGGCGAAGGCGGCCGTGGCCCAGCGCGGCAGGCTGCGGTGGCTGAGGCTGTCCTTGCGGGGGCGGCGCGCGGTGCGGACGGGCGCGTCCTGGATTGCGTTGCTCATCAGGCGTTCGCCCCCGAGTACTCCTTGCGGCGCGCGATGATCAGGCGGGCCGCGCCGTTGACCAGCAGGGTGAGGACGAAGAGGACCAGACCGGACGCGATCAGGGCGTCGCGGCCGAGCTGGTCGGCCTCGTCGAACTTCGCGGCGATGTTCTGCGCGAAGGTGCCGCCGCCCGGGTCGAGCAGGTGCAGCGAGATGACGAAGCTCGGGGAGAGGACGGTGGCCACGGCCATCGTCTCGCCGAGCGCGCGGCCGAGGCCGAGCATCGAGGCCGAGATGACGCCGGAGCGGCCGAAGGGCAGGACGGAGAGGCGGATGACCTCCCAGCGGGTGGCGCCGAGGGCCAGGGCGGCCTCCTCGTTCATGCGCGGCACCTGGAGGAAGACCTCGCGGCTGACGCTGGTCACGATCGGCAGGATCATGATCGCGAGGAGGATGCCCACGGTGAACAGCGAGCGGGCGACGCCGACCTCGGTCTTGTCGAACAGGTACGTCCAGCCGAAGAACTCGTCCAGCCAGGAGTTCAGGCCCTCCAGGTACGGGACGAGGAAGAGGGCGCCCCAGATGCCGTAGATGATCGACGGCACGGCGGCCAGGAGGTCGACGACGTACGCGAGGGGCGCGGCGAGCCTGCGGGGCGCGTAGTGCGAGATGAACAGCGCGATGCCGACGGCGATGGGGACCGCGATCACCATGGCGATGATCGAGCTCACGACCGTGCCGAAGAGGAGGACCGCGATGCCGAAGACCGGCCGGTCGCCGACCGGGTTCCAGTCGAAGGTGGTGAAGAAGTTGCCTTCGTTGTCGGCGAGCGCGAGCGAGGCCCGGTAGCTGAGGAACACGGCGATCGACGCCATGATCACCAGGAGCAGGATGCCCGAGCCGCGGGACAGGCCGAGGAAGACCTTGTCGCCCGCACGGCCGGTGGACGTCGTCTGCCTCCTGGCGTCCGGCGGAGCCGGTGCGTGGTTGTCAGTGGTTATAGCCATGATCTTTCCGGTCTGTGTGGGGGAGGCCGGGGTGCGGCTCCCCTGGCGGCGGTGCACCGGATGGGGGGTCGGTCCGGAGTCGCTCCGGACCGGGGGCCGGCCCGGAGGGGTGTCCCCGGTTGTTGCCGGGGGGTTCCCTCCGGGGCCGGCCGCGGCGCGGTGTCGCGCGTCCGTCCTGCCCGTACGGACTGCTCCGTACGGTCCTCCCCCGGGTCAGGAGAGGCCGTTGACGGTCTCGCGGACCTTGGCGTTGATCTCGGCGGGGATGGGGGCGTAACCGGCTTCGGCCAGGACCTTCTGGCCCTCGTCGGAGGCGGTGTAGGTCAGGAAGGACTTGACGGTGCCGAGGGTCTCGGCCTTGTTGCCGGTGTCGCAGACGACCTCGTACGTCACGAGGACGATCGGGTACGCGCCCTCGGCCTTGGTCTGGTAGTCCAGGTCGAGGGCCAGGTCCTTGCCGGTGCCCTTGATCTTGGCGGCGGCGATGGCCTTGGAGGCGTTCTCGGAGGTGGCCGCGACCGGGGCGGCGGCGCCCGTGTCGATCTGGACGGCCGGGATGCTCTGGGAGGCGGCGTAGCTCAGCTCGAAGTAGCCGATCGCGCCCTCGACCTGCTTGACCTGGGCGGCGACGCCGGAGGAGCCGGACGCGGCCTGGCCGCCGGGGGCGGGCCACTTCTTCTCGGCCTCGTACGGCCAGTCGGCCTTGGCGGCCTTGCCGAGGTACTTGCCGAGGTTCTGGGTGGTGCCGGAGTCCTCGGAGCGGTGGAAGGCCTGGATCGGCGTGCTCGGGAGCTTGGCCTCCGGGTTGAGCTTGGCGATCGCCGGGTCGTCCCACTTCTTGATCTTCGTGTTGAAGATCTTCGCGATGGTGGGGGCGTCCAGGACGAGGTCCTTCACGCCGGGGAGGTTGTAACCGATGGCGATCGGGCCGCCGACCATCGGGAGGTTGATGCCCTGGCCGGACTTGCAGATCTTCTTGGACTCGGCGACCTCCTCCGGCTTCAGCGCGGAGTCGGAGCCGGCGAAACCGACACGGCCCTGGTTGAAGCCGATGATGCCCTCACCGGAGGAGGAGGACTTGTAGTTGATCTCCACGCCCGGGCAGGCGGCCATGTAGTTCTTGACCCACAGGTCCATCGCGTTCTTCTGCGCGGAGGAGCCGGAGGCCAGCAGCTGGCCCTTGGCGCCGTCGCACTTGATGTTCGACGCGGCGCCGGTCTTCTTGCCACCGTCCGGGGTGCCCGTGTTGTCGTCCGAACCACACGCCGTGAGTACCAGGGCGCCGGAGACGGCGAGGGCGCCGAGCGCGGTGGCGCGAAGCCCGGTCTTGCGCTGAAGCTTCACTGTTGGGTGTTCCTTCCAGGAGCCGCCGCGAGCGTGTTCCGTACGGTTCTCGGCGGGCGGCGTGTGTCGGTTGGATAGTGGGCGCGCGGCGCGGAGCCGGTCACCGTGTACGGCCGAAATTAGGCAGGACAGGTGACGTGGCTGGCGGGGGAGAGTGAACGGCGGGTGAACCGTGACGGAAGCCGCGGTGAGGGGGTGTGGCGGTCATTGTCCGGGGGCGCTGGCCCCCGCCGTGGTGCCTCTTGTGCGGGGCGCGGGGGTGTGCTGCGGGGCCGCGGGGGCGGCGGTCCGGCCGTCCTTCCCGGGTGTGTCGTCCGCCCGGGCGGCGTGGGGGAGCCCGGGCCGCCGCCGGCGCCGGGTGGTGCGCCGGTGCGCGGGCGGGACGGGGGCGCACCCGGGCCACTCGCGCGGGTGGCGGGTGCGGGCGGGAGGCGTCGCCCGCAGGTGTGAGGCGGGGGCGCGGGCGGCGCGGCCCGCGCGGCCGTGGGGTCGCCGGGCGGGTCGGGCGAGGGGGTCTTCCGGGCCGGTCGGGGCGAGCAGGTCGGGCGGTGGTGTTTACGGGCCGGCCGGGCGAGCGGGTCTTCCGGGCCGGTCGGGTGCCTGCGTCGGGCGAGCCCGTCAGGCGAGCGGGTGGGTGGCGAGGAGCGCGCCCAGGAGGGACTGGTCCTTCTCGTACGTCAGGCGGGCCCGCGCCGCCGCCGGGGGCAGCCAGAGCAGCTCGTCGACCTCCCGGTTGCGGGTGAACGTGCCGCCGGTCGCCTCGGCCGACCAGTAGCGGACCTCCTTGGGGCGGCCGTCGACCTCGTACCGGGCGGTGGGCAGTTCGGGGCCCGGGGCGCACGTCATGCCGGTCTCCTCCAGGACCTCGCGCACCGCTGCCTCCCGGGCCTCCTCGCCGGGCTCCAGCTTCCCCTTGGGCAGCGACCAGTCCCCGTGCTTACGGCGGTGGATCACGGCCAGTTCCAGCCCGCCGCCGGCCGGGGAGCGCCGCCACAGGACGCATCCCGCCGCGCGGATCACCGGCCCGCGCGGCGTCATGTCGTCACCGTCGTCCGCTGCCAGGCCCGCTGGAAGGCGCGGCGCGCCGCCTCGACCTCGTGGCGCTGGTCCGCGTGGAGGACGCCGAGGACGTACGCGGTCGCGGGCGCGATGCGCGGCGTGCCGGCGGCGCTCGCCGCGGCGGACGCGGCCTCCGCGGCGTCGCGGTGCCGGTCGAGCGCGCGGCCCGCCTCGTACAGCGGTGCCTCGGTGCCGATGACCTCCTGGGCGTAGCGGTGCAGCCGCAGCAGCAGCCGTACGTGGTGCCAGGAGGTGTCGTGCTGCTCGCCGCCCACGACGGGGGCGGTCGGCAGCGCGGTCACCGCGTCGAAAAGGCGCCGTTCCACGGCCTCCGCGGGCGCGCCGAGCACCTCGCGGGCCGGGGAGCCCGCGGCCGGTCCCAGCGGCACCTCCGAGGCGAGGAGCGCCACGCCGTCGGCGACCGCGTGGAAGCGGGACGAGCCGAGGGCCTGCAGGGCGGCGGAGTGGGCGCGGGTCCTGGCCAGCGTCAGGCGCCGCTCCAGCAGCGCGCCGGCCCGCGCCCCGCCGACCGCGAGCGCCTCGGCGCCGCTCGTCAGGCGGGACAGCGCGTCCACCAGCCGGACGAGCCGCGAGGTGCAGGCGTGTTCCTGGGCCAGGATCCCGGAGAGCCAGGCCAGCTCCGTGCGCAGCTGGTCCGCCCACGCCGCGTCCAGCAGCGGCCGGAAGGTGTGCAGCGTGCCGCTGATGCGCCGGGCGGCGGCCCGCAGCCCCCGTGCCGCCTCCTCCGCGCCCGCCGTGTCGGCCCCGCTCTGCGTATGGAGGCGCAGGTTCCGCAGGAAGTCCCCCGCGCGGGCGTGCAGGTAGGGGGCGAGGACCTCGCCCGCGGTGAACTGGTCAGGGTTGTGCACGCCGGCGCCTCCGCGCGTCTATGAGCATCTCCTGGACGTGTCGCAGCGGCTGCCCGTCCCCGTCCGTCGCGTGCCGCGTCCACTCGCCGTCGGGGCCGAGGTGCCACGACGAGGTGGTGTCGGCCATGCCCGTCTCCATGAGACGGGTCAGTGCGGCGCGGTGGGCCGGGTCGGAGACCCGTACCAGCGCCTCTATCCGCCGGTCGAGGTTACGGTGCATCATGTCGGCGCTGCCCAGCCACACTTCCGGCTCACCGCCGTTGCCGAAGGCGAAGACGCGGGAGTGCTCCAGGAACCGTCCGAGGACGGAGCGGACCCGGATGTTCTCCGACAGGCCCGGGACGCCGGGCCGCAGGGCGCAGATGCCGCGCACCCACACGTCGACCGGGACGCCCGCCCGCGAGGCCCGGTAGCAGGCGTCGATGACGGCCTCGTCGACCATCGAGTTGGCCTTGATGCGGACGTAGGCGGGGCGCCCGGCGCGGTGGTGGACGATCTCCTTGTTGATGCGGGAGACCAGGCCGTCGCGCAGCGACTTGGGGGCGACCAGCAGCCGCCGGTAGGTCTCGCGGCGCGAGTAGCCGGAGAGCCGGTTGAACAGGTCGGACAGGTCCGCGCCGACCTGCGGGTCGGCGGTCAGCAGGCCGAGGTCCTCGTACAGCCGGGCCGTCTTGGGGTGGTAGTTGCCGGTGCCGACGTGCGAGTACCGGCGCAGCGTGTCGCCCTCCTGGCGGACGACGAGCGACAGCTTGCAGTGGGTCTTCAGGCCGACGAGGCCGTAGACGACGTGGCAGCCGGCCTCCTCCAGCTTGCGCGCCCACTTGATGTTGGCCTGTTCGTCGAACCGGGCCTTGATCTCCACGAGGACGAGGACCTGCTTGCCGGACTCGGCGGCGTCGATGAGGGCGTCGACTATGGGGGAGTCGCCGGAGGTCCGGTACAGCGTCTGCTTGATGGCGAGGACGTCGGGGTCGGCGGCGGCCTGCTCCAGGAACGCCTGCACGGAGGTGGAGAACGAGTCGTACGGGTGGTGCAGCAGGACGTCGCGCTCGCGCAGGGCGGCGAAGATGTCGGGCGCGGACGCCGACTCGACCTCGGCGAGGTCGCGGTGGGTGCCGGCGACGAACTTGGGGTACTTCAGCTCGGGCCGGTCCAGGGCGGCGATGCCGAACAGGCCGGTCAGGTCCAGCGGCCCGGGGAGCGGGTACACCTCGGCGTCGGAGACCTTCAGCTCGCGTACGAGCAGGTCGAGGACGTACGGGTTTATCGACTCCTCGACCTCCAGGCGCACCGGCGGCCCGAAGCGGCGGCGCATGAGCTCCTTCTCCAGGGCCTTGAGCAGGTTCTCCGCGTCGTCCTCCTCGACCTCGAGGTCTTCGTTGCGGGTGACGCGGAACATGTGGTGCGCGAGCACCTCCATGCCCGGGAACAGCTCCTCCAGGTGCGCGGCGATGACGTCCTCGATCGGTACGTAGCGCTGCGGGGACGCTTCGAGGAAGCGGGAGAGCAGCGGCGGCACCTTGACTCGGGCGAAGTGGCGGTGGCCGCTGACGGGGTTGCGCACGACGACGGCCAGGTTGAGGGAGAGGCCGGAGATGTACGGGAAGGGGTGCGCGGGGTCGACCGCCAGCGGGGTCAGCACGGGGAAGATCTGCTGGCGGAAGAGGGTGAAGAGACGGGCCTGTTCCTTCTCGGTCAGGTCGGGCCAGCGGATGAGGTGGACGCCCTCGTCGGCCAGCGCCGGGGAGATGTCCTGCTGGAAGCAGGCGGCGTGCCGGGCCATGAGCTCGCGCGACCGGGTCCAGATCAGGTCGAGGACCTCGCGGGGCTGGAGGCCGGACGCGGAGCGGGTGGCCACGCCGGTGGCGATGCGGCGCTTGAGGCCGGCCACCCGGACCATGAAGAACTCGTCCAGGTTCGAGGCGAAGATCGCGAGGAAGTTCGCTCGTTCGAGGAGGGGGGTGGCGGGATCCTCGGCGAGTTCCAGCACCCGTTCGTTGAACGCCAGCCAGCTGCGCTCGCGGTCCAGGAAGCGGCCCGCGGGCAGCTCGGCGGTGCCGCTGCCGTCCTCGTACGCGTCGAGGTCGCTGTCGATGTCCGGATCCAGGTCGGGGACCGGGGCGCCCGCGACGGTGTGGGGCCGGTGGGCGGCTATGGAACCGACGGACGGCTGGACGTGCTGCACGGGCGGGACCGACGGGACCTGGACATCGGCGGGCTGCTGGCTCATGGCTCCATTCTTCCGCGCGGAGGGGTGGTCAAGCGCGTCGGAGCGGGCCGCTGACACGGCGGGCTTCATTCGGTGAGCTTCGCAAGCATGTCTGAATCACCGGTAACGGTTACGTGACGTGCCGGGGGCGGACGGCCAGACCCCCGTCCGGGCCGTCCGCCCCGTCCCCTCCCCGCCCGGTTACGGGCAGTGGCGGCGCAGCACGCGGAACGCGGCGTACGCGGCCAGGCCCGCGAGGGCGAGGACGATTCCGGTCTCCAGGAGCTGGACGGGCCAGAAGTGCGTGGCGGGGTGGTATTCGGCGTACCAGCCGGTGACGTCCGGGGGGCACGGGGTCGTGGTGTCGGGCTGCAGGCACGCGTCGTAGGGGAGGCGGCGCCCGTCGGTGGTGGTGAAGCCCGAGCCGACCAGGTAGGCGTCGAAGGGCAGGCCCGCCAGGCCGTGCGACAGGTCCGTGCCGGGACCGCTCACGTGCACCGGCGGCCTGAGCTCCCAGCGCAGGGTCCCGATGCCCAGGAGCAGGGTGCCGGTGACGCCCGCCGCCGTGGTCATGGCGGCGACGGTACGGCGGACCAGCAGTCCGGCGAGGGCGCCGACGGCGACCCCGAGCAGGCAGTAGGCGCCCAGGGCCGGGCCCATCGCCTCGTACGCGCCCCGGTCCGCCCAGCCGAGGTGCTCGTGGGAGAAGACCGGCTTCCGGCCCAGGCGGAACACGGCGGTGAGGACGGCGGCCGTGCCGGCCGCCAGGGCGGCGGCGAGGAGGAGCTTGGCGGCGAGCCAGCGGGCGGGGGTGACCGACTGCGTCCAGGCGACCTGGTGGGTGCCGCTCTCCAGCTCCCGCGCCAGCATCGGGCCCGCGACGAAGGCGCCGATCAGGGGCGGCACCGCCATCAGCGCGAACAGGGACCACTGGAGTGCCAGCGCCAGGAAGCCCTGCGGGGTGACCCAGTCGCCGAAGAGCTGTGCGCCGCACGCCTCGGGTTCGCCCGCGAAGCAGCGGGCCTCGTCCATGGAACCGGCCACCCACAGGCGCAGGCCGGCCGTGGCCGCCGCGGCCAGGGCGAGGAGGGCCAGGGTGACCCGCAGGGCCCGCCGGTGCTGGCGGACCACCACGCGGCCGGCGCGGGCCGTCGTCGGCGCGCTCATGCCGCGCTCCCGTCCGCGCCGGGGGCGAGCAGGGGCGGGGCTTCGGGGGAGCGGAGGTGGCCGAGGAGCAGTTCCTCCAGCGTGGGTTCCATGGTCCGCCAGGAGGGGGTCTCGACCGGGCCCTCGCGGCGTATGAGCGCGGTGAGCTGGCGGCCGGTGGTGCGGGCCTCGATGACCGTGTGCGGGGAGAGGTCGGCGACGGGGCCGGTGACCAGGGTGTGGGCGCCCAGGATGTCGTCGATGCCGCCGCCGAGGCGGATCCGGCCGCCGTCGAGGAGGAACAGGTAGTCGCAGGCACCCTCCAGTTCGCCGAGGATGTGGGACGACATCACGACGGTCGTGCCACGCTCGGCGGCGTCCGCCATGAGCGTGCCCATCAGCTGGTGGCGGGCGTGGGGGTCGAGGTCGGCCATCGGCTCGTCGAGCAGGAGGAGTTCGGCGCGCTTGCCGAGCGCGAGGGCGAGTGCGACGCGGGTGCGCTGGCCGCCCGAGAGGCCGCGGACGCGGGCCGCCGGGTCGAGCTTCCCGGCCGCGACGACGCGCTCGGCCGCGCCGGCGTCCCAGCGGCCCGGGTTGAGCTCCCCGCCCATGCGGAGGGTGTCGGCCACCGTGAGCTGCGGGTACAGCGGCTTGTTCTGGGCGACGTACGCCACCCGGTGGCGGGCGGAGGCGGGATCGGTGCCGAGGACGCGCAGGGTGCCTTCGTCGGGGTGCAGCAGCCCGGCCGCCAGGGCGAGCAGCGTCGACTTCCCGGCACCGTTCGGGCCCGTGAGCGCGCAGACGCGGCCGGCGGGTAAGCGGAAGGTGCAGTCGGCCAGGGCGGGCGGGCGCCGCCGTCCGTACCGTTTGCCGAGACCGCGGGCCTCCAGTGCGGCGCTGGTCATGAGTCGTCCCCCTCGTAGGTCCGGTCCAGTACGGAGGTGAAGAGCGCCGTCACGTCGTCCCGTTCGAGTCCGGCCGCGCGGGCGCGAGCGGCCCAGGCGGCCAGTTCGCCGCGCAGCGGGGAGTCGGCGGGGGCGCTGCCGAGCGTCCTCCGTACGAAGGTGCCGAGGCCGCGGCGGGCCTCGACCAGGCCCTCGCGCTCCAGTTCGCGGTAGGCCTTGAGCACCGTGTTCGGGTTGATGGCGGTGGCCTCGACGACCTCGCGCGCCGTGGGCAGCCTGTCTCCGGGCTCCAGCAGGCCCAGGCGCAGGGCCTGTTTGGTCTGCTGGACGATCTGGAGGTAGGTGGCGACGCCGCTGCGCCGGTCGATGCGGTACTCGACCACGTCCTTCCACCACCCTTTCACTAATCAAGTAGTGAAAGGGTGTGGGCAGAGAGGGCGAGGTGTCAACACCCCGCCCTCTCCCCGGTGGCCGGCTGCGCCCGCCTCACGTCTCCGAGCGGTACATCAGGTCCACCTCGTGGGTGGTGAAGCCCATCCGCTCGTACACCCGGACCGCCGCCGTGTTGTCGGCGTCCACGTACAGCATCGCCGTCGGCAGGCCCTGGGCCGCCAGGTGCCGCAGGCCGATCGCGGTCAGCGCCTTGCCGAGGCCGCCGCCCTGGGCCTGCGGGCTGATGCCGAGCACGTACACCTCACCGAGCTGCTCCTCGGCGTGCACCTTCGTCCAGTGGAAGCCCACGACCTCGCCGTCCGCCTCCCGTACGGCGAGGAAGAAGCCCTTCGGGTCGAACCACGGCTCCTCCTTGCGGTCGTCCAGGTCGCGCTGGGTCATCGAGCCCTGCTCGGGGTGGTGCGCGAACGCGGCGGCGTTCACCGCGAGCCAGGCCGCGTCGTCCTGCCCCGGCACGAAGGCGCGCACCGAGATGCCGGGCGGCAGCTCCGGCTCCGGGATGTCCAGCGGTACGAGCGGCCGGCGCATCTGGCGCAGTTCGCGGAAGAGGGTGAGCCCGAGGACCTGGGAGAGGTGGCGGGCGGCCGACTTGCCGCCGTGCGCCCACACGCGCAGCCGCTTGCCGGACGCGGCCAGCAGCGCGCTGCCCAGGGCCCGTCCGTGACCGCGGCCGCGGTGCGCGGGGTGGACGACCAGCTCGGCGGCCGGGGCCTCGACCGGGTCGGTGTCCTCCAGCTGGGCGTAGCCGACGAGCTCGCCGCGCACGGTGAGCAGCAGGTGCGACACGCCCGCGCGCCGCCCGTGGCGCAGCTGGAGCCGTCCCTGTTCGGAGACGGCCTGCATCCCGTCGGTGCGGGCGGCTTCGTCGAGGAGGGCGAGGACGTCCCGGGCCTGCTCGGGGGAGAGCTCGTCGAGGGTGTCGATGCGTCGGCCGGGCTCGATGCCGGATACGGGGGCGTCAGTCGTCATGCGTACGAGCCTACGGCCGCCTGCGGCCGGGTGAAGGCAACCACCTCGTAACCTGCTACCCCCTGTTGCGCTACGCGCGTTGACCCTAGGCTGCGCTGGGCCACCCGCAACTTGGACCAACGAGGGGACAGATGTCAGCGACACCGAAGAAGAACCGTGCGGCACGGCGGATACTCGCCACCGCCGCCGGACTCGCCACCGCCGGCGCGATGGTGGCGGCCCTGCCGGCCGGCGCCGACGACCGGGGGCGGCCCGCCGGGAACCACGGGCGCACCGTCGACGTGCAGCTGCTCTCCTTCAACGACCTGCACGGCAACCTGGAGCCGCCGGCCGGTTCCTCCGGGCAGGTCACCCGCACCCACCCGGACGGCACCACCACCAAGATCGACGCGGGTGGCGTCGAGTACCTGGCCACGCACCTGCGCGAGGCGCGCAAGGGAAACCGCTACTCGGTGACCGCG
The DNA here is from genome assembly GCF_044455245.1 of Streptomyces sp. NPDC051310. Lineage (NCBI taxonomy): Bacteria > Bacillati > Actinomycetota > Actinomycetes > Kitasatosporales > Streptomycetaceae > Streptomyces > Streptomyces sp. NPDC051310. The sequence continues at coordinate 419,115 of NZ_JBITEO010000003.1, read as the reverse complement.
GCCGCGGGTGACATGATCGGCGGCTCTCCGCTGCTGTCGGGCCTTTTCCACGACGAGCCGACCATCGAGGCGCTCAACAAGCTGAAGCTGGACGTCTCCTCCGTCGGCAACCACGAGTTCGACGAGGGCGCCAAGGAGCTGGCGCGCATGCAGGACGGCGGCTGCCACCCCACCGCGGGCTGCTTCGAGGAGGGCAAGACCTTCCGGGGCGCGAAGTTCCCGTACCTGGCGGCCAACGTCACGCACGAGAAGACCGGCAAGCCGATCCTCGACCCGTACTTCATCTGGGAGCGGGACGGCGTCAAGATCGGTTTCATCGGGGTGACCCTGGAGGGCACCGCGAACATCGTCACCGCCGAGGGCGTCAAGGGCCTGAAGTTCGGTGACGAGGTCGAGACGATCAACAAGTACACGAAGGTCCTGGAGCGCAAGGGCGTCAAGTCCGTCGTCGCCCTGATCCACGAGGGCGGCGCGCCGGCCTCCTCGTCGTACAACTACGACTGCGACAGCCCGGGTGCGGGCGACGGGATCTCCGGCCCGATCGTCGACATCGCGAAGAACCTCAGCCCGCAGGTCGACGCGCTGGTCACCGGCCACACCCACCAGGCGTACGTGTGCACCATCCCCGACCCGGCCGGCAAGCCGCGCATGGTCACCTCGGCGGCGTCCTTCGGCAAGCTGTACACGGACACCACGCTGACCTACGACCGCCGCACCAAGGACATCGTGCGGACGTCGGTCGAGTCGGCGAACTACGTCGTCAGCCGTGACGTGCCCAAGGCCGCGGACATGACCTCGCTGATCGGGCGCTGGAACACGCTCGCCGCGCCGATCGCGAACAAGCCGCAGGGCTTCATCTCGGCCGACATCAACGGCCGCGGCTCCACCGCGTACGAGAAGCCGCTCGGCGACCTGATCGCGGACGCGCAGCTCGCCGGTCTGGCCCCCGCCGACAAGGGCGGCGCCCGGATCGCGCTGATGAACCCGGGCGGCATCCGCGCCGACCTGGTGTACAAGGCCTCCGGCAGCGAGGGCGACGGTGTGGTGACGTACGGCGAGGCCTTCACGGTGCAGCCGTTCACCAACATGATGAACGTGGTCGACCTGACCGGTGCTCAGCTGATCGCGGCCCTGCAGCAGCAGGTCAGCGGCTCCAACGAGGCCTCCCCGAAGATCCTGCAGGTCTCCAGGGGCTTCACGTACACCCTCGACATGACGAAGACGGGCGCGGCCCGGATCGACGTGGCGTCGGTGAAGCTGGACGGCGAGCCGCTGGACCCGGCCAAGACCTACCGGGTCGCGATGAACGAGTTCCTGGCCGGTGGCGGTGACGGCTTCCCGGCCCTCGCCCAGGGCAAGAACAAGCTGGTGGGCGCGTCCGACCTGGACCTGTTCAACGCCTACCTGGCGGCCAACTCCTCGGCTAGCGCGCCGATCGCGCCGCCGGCGGCGGACCGGATCACGGTCATCAAGTAGGGCACGGCACCGGGAGCGGGGCAGCGGCTGCGCTGTCCCGCTCCTGTGTCTGGTGGAGTTGACGTGAACCCGTCATACTCCGCGCCATGGACCTGGACCGACGGAGCTTTCTCGCGGGTGCCGCCGCACTGTCCGCCACCGCGCTGCTGGGCGCGGCCCCGCCCCGGCCGCGGGTGCTCGGCACCCAGGACTGGATGGCCGCCTTCAGCGGCGACACACCGCTGCGGACGCTGACCATCCCCGGCACGCACGACTCCGGAGCGCGGTACGGCGGCCCCTGGGTGGCCTGCCAGAACACCACCGTCGCCCAGCAGCTGGACAGCGGCATCCGCTTCCTGGACGTGCGGTGCCGGGTCACCGGCGACGCCTTCGCCATCCACCACGGGGCCTACTACCAGAACCTGATGTTCGGCGACATCCTCATCGCCTGCCGCGACTTCCTCGCGGCCCACCCCTCCGAGACCGTCCTGATGCGCGTCAAGCAGGAGTACTCCGAGGACTCCGACGCCACCTTCCGGCGGATCTTCGACCTCTACCTGGACGCCAAGGGCTGGCGGCCCCTGTTCCGCATCGGCGACGGGCTGCCCTCGCTCGGTGAGGCGCGCGGCAGGGTCGTCCTCCTCGCCGACAACGGCGGCCTGCCGGGCGTCCGGTACGGCGACGGCGCCCTCTTCGACATCCAGGACGACTACATGGCCGAGCCCGGCGCCAAGTACCCGAAGATCGAGGCGCATTTCCGCAAGGCGGCCGCGCAACCGGGCAAGCTGTACGTCAACTACGTCTCCACCTCCGCGCTGCTGCCGCCCCGCTGGAACGCCGACCGGCTCAACCCCCGGGTCCACGGCTTCGTGGACGGCGCCGAGGCACGCGGCTGGAAGGGCCTCGGCATCGTCCCCCTGGACTTCCCCCACACCCGCGCCGGGCTCGTCGAGTCACTGATCCGGCACAACTGACGCGGCTCCGGGCGGCGGTGCCGGGGCGCCCGGCAGCCGCACCACCGCGCGGGTGCCGCCCCCCTCGGCCGCCGTCAGCTCCACCTCTCCGCCGGCCCGCCGGACCGTACGCGCCACGATCGACAGGCCGAGGCCCGAGCCGGGCAGGCTGCGCGCCGACGGCGAGCGCCAGAACCGCTCGAAGACGTGCGGCAGCTCGTCGGGCGCGATGCCCGGCCCGTGGTCCCGCACCACCAGCTCGCCGCCGGCCAGGGACACCTCGACCGTCCCGCCCGGCGGCGAGAACTTCACCGCGTTGTCCAGGACGTTGACCAGCGCCCGCTCCAGCGCCGCCGGCTCGGCCCGTACGTACCAGGGCCGCACGTCCACCGGTGTGATCGTCAGCTCCGGTCCGCGCAGCCGCGCCCGCCGCAGCGCGGTGTCCAGGACGTCGTGCAGCGCCACCACCTCCAGCCGGCCGGAGGCCGCCGCGTCCGGCCGCGCCAGCTCCTGCAGGTCACCGATGAGCGACGCCAGCTCCGTCATCTGCGCCGTGACCGACGCCATCAGGGCCCGCCGGTCCGCGGGCGGGATCGCCCGGCCCGTCTCCTCGCTGCGCGCCAGCAGCTCGACGTTCGTCCGCAGGGACGTCAGCGGGGTGCGCAGCTCGTGCCCGGCGTCGGCGATCAGCTGCGCCTGCCGGTCGCGGGACGAGGCCAGGGCCGCCGTCATGGCGTTGAAGGACCGCGACAGCCGGGCGATCTCGTCCTCGCCCTCCACCGGGATCCGCACGGTCAGGTCCTCCGTACGGGCCACGTGCTCGACCGCCCCGGTGAGCCGGTCGACCGGCCTGAGCCCGGTGCGCGCCACCCACAGCCCGGCCGCGCCCGCGCCCACGACACCGACGCCGGAGACGAGGAGCAGCAGCAGGGCCAGATCGCCCAGGGTCCGCTCGGTCTCCCGGAGCGGGAAGCCGTACATCACGGCGGTGTCCGCCACGACCCCGCCGCCCGGGCCCTGCGTGACGGCGGCGACCGTCAGGACGCGTACCGCGTTGCCGGTGCTGTCCACGCCGTCGCGGTACGCCTCGGCGTCCGGGTCGGCCTGCCGCGCCACCTCCCGGTCGGAGCCCTGGACCCGCACGGTTCCGGCGGAGCCGGCGAAGACGCAGGGCTGCGCGGCGGAGGCCCGGACGAGCTGGAAGTAGTACACCGGCTTCGGGCCGCCGAAACCGGTGGGCGCCGCGGGACCCGCCGGGCAGCTGCGCAGCGCGTCGACGACGTCGAGGGTCTGCAGGCCGGCGCCGGCGCTGACGGACCGCAGCTTCGCGTCGACCTCGTCGTACAGCTTGCCGCGCACCACGAACCAGCAGGCCACCGACACCGCGGCGACGGCGACCGCGACCGCCGTCGCCGTCAGCAGGGCGAGGCGGGAACGCAGCGGCAGGGCGCGGAAGCGCGCGACCGGTCCGGTCACTCGGTGCCTCCGGCGCGCAGCACGTAGCCGACGCCCCGCACGGTGTGCACCAGCCGCGGCTCGCCCGCCGCCTCCGTCTTGCGCCGCAGGTACATCACGTACACGTCCAGGGAGTTGGAGCTCGGCTCGAAGTCGAAGCCCCACACCGACTTGAGGATCTGCTCCCGGGTCAGGACCTGCCGCGGGTGCGACAGGAACATCTCCAGCAGCGTGAACTCGGTACGGGTCAGCTCCACGCGCCGCCCGCCCCGCGTCACCTCGCGTGTCGCCAGGTCCATCCGCAGGTCCGCGAAGCTCAAGCCCTCGGCGTCGGGCTGCTCGCCGGCGGTCCTGGCGTACGAGCTGCGCCGCAGCAGCGCGCGGATCCGGGCGAACAGCTCGTCCAGCTCGAACGGCTTCACCAGGTAGTCGTCCGCGCCGGCGTCCAGGCCCGTCACGCGGTCGCCGACGGTGTCGCGGGCGGTGAGCATCAGGATCGGGACGGTGGAACCGGCGGCGCGGATGCGGCGCGCGGCGGTCAGACCGTCCATGCGGGGCATCTGGATGTCGAGGACGACGAGGTCGGGCGCGTACGCGTCCAGCCTGGCGAGGGCGTCGGCGCCGTCGACGGCGACCTCGGTGCCGTACCCCTCGAAGGCGAGGCTGCGCTGCAGGGCCTCTCGGACGGCGGGCTCGTCGTCCACGACGAGGATGCGGTCGGCGTCACCGGTGGGATGCATGGGGCCAGCCTCGCACGCGGTCAGCCGGCGGAGCCGGCGCGGAGCTCGTCCAGGTCCGCCTTGACCGTGTCGATCGGGATGGCGAAGCCCAGCCCCACGCTGCCGGCGGTGGAACCGGTGGCCGCGCTCGGCGCGTACATGGCGGAGTTGATACCGATGATCCGGCCGTCCATGCCGATCAGCGCGCCGCCGGAGTTGCCCGGGTTGAGCGAGGCGTCGGTCTGGATGGCCTTGTACGTGGTCTTCGACGCGCCGGTGTCGCCGTTGAACCGCTGCCCGCCGAACTCGAACGGCCAGCCCTGCCCCGGGTCCTGCGGCCGCTGCCCGCCCTCGTCCTTCGCCACGGTCACGTCCCGGTCGAGCGCGGAGACGATACCGCTGGTGACCGTGCCGGTCAGGCCCTCGGGGGAGCCGATGGCCACGACCTGGTCGCCGACGCGGACCTCGGAGGAGTCGCCGAGGGCGGCCGCCTTCAGCCCGGAGGCCCCCTCCAGCTTGATCAGGGCCAGGTCCTTGCCGGGGTCGGTGCCCACGACCTCCGCGGTACGGGTCCTGCCGTCGCCGAGCCGGACGGTGATCTCCGAGGCACCGGAGATCACGTGGTGGTTGGTGATGATCTCGCCGTCGGCGGTGATGACCACGCCGGATCCGGTGGACCGGCCCGAGGCGGAAGCCGCCCGGATCTCCACGATGCTGGGGGCCACGGCCCGGGCGACCCCGGCGACGGTGCCCGTGCTGCTCCGGGACACGTTCGTGCCGTTCACCGCGGTGCCGCCGCCCGCGCCGCCGTCCGTCCCGGTCAGCTGCTGGACCAGGACCGAGGCGCCGCCGCCGATCGCGGCCGCGGCGATCGCGACGGCGGCGATCAGGGCGACGGGACGCCGGGCGCGCCGGTGACCGGCGGCGGGGAGAGGCGGCGCGTACGCCGGGGGCGGCGGATACGCGGGATACGCGTGCGGCTGCTGCTGTTCACCCTGGTGGTCCGTCATGGGGACGACTCTCGGGGCCGCGCATGAGAAGAGGCTGAGGACGCCCTGAGAGTCCGGACAGAGTCCTGTATGCCCGGTGTAAAGGGCGGTCGCGGCTCCCCCGGGGAGGGGGGCCGGCCGGAGGCTACTCGCCGTCGCAGCCGCAGGAGCGGCGGACGATCAGGGCCGAGGGGAACTGCTTGACCCGCTCCCGGCGCGAGCCGGCGACCCGCAGGCCGTCGTCCAGGACGAGGTCGACCGCCGCACGGGCCATCGCCGGGCGGTCGGAGGAGACCGTCGTGAGCGGCGGGTCCGTCAGCGCGGCCTCCTTCACGTCGTCGAAGCCCGCCACCGCCAGGTCGCCCGGCACGTCCAGGCGCAGCTCGCGGGCGGCGCGCAGGACGCCGATCGCCTGGTCGTCCGTGGAGCAGAAGATCGCCGGCGGCCGGTCGGGGCCGGACAGGATCTTCAGCGCGACCTGGTAGGCGTCGTAGCGGTTGTACGGGGCCTGGAACAGCCGGCCCTCCACCGAGCGGCCGGACTCCAGCATCGCGCGGCGCCAGCCCTCCTCGTGGTCGGCCACCGGGTCGCCGACCGCGGGGGTGCTCTCCACGCCACCGAGGCAGGCGACGTACGCGTGCCCGTGCTCCAGGAGGTGGCGGGTGGCGAGCTGCGCACCGCCGATGTCGTCCGTGACGACGGCGACGTCGTCGAGGGCTTCGGGCCGCTCGTGGAGCAGCACCACGCGCGCGTCCCACGCCTCGATCTCCTGGGCGGCGCGGGCGCTCATGCCCTGGCTGACCAGGATGAGTCCGGCGACGCGCATCCCGAGGAAGGCCCGCAGGTAGTGGATCTCGCGCTCGTCGCGGTAGTCGGAGTTCCCGACCAGGACCATCTTGCCGCGGTCGGCGGCGGCCCGTTCGACCGCGTGCGCCATCTCGGCGAAGAAGGGCTGCCGGGCGTCCGGGACGATCATGCCTATGAGGTCCGTGCGGCGCGAGGCCATCGCTTGCGCCACCCGGTCGGGCCGGTAGCCCAGCTCCTTGATCGCTGCGAGTACCCGCTCGCGCGTGGCCGGGGCGACCGGCCGGGGTCCGTTGTTGATGACGTAGCTCACGACCGCGGTCGAAGTACCCGCAAGTCGTGCCACGTCGTCCCGCGTCACCTTGGCCACGCGCCGCAGTCTACGCGGGGTGACCTACCTCTGGGCAGGTCGTACGGAGGCTTCCTCGACCTCTCCGGCGTCCTGCGAACGGGTGACGGCGGCGGCCTTCGCCTTCTTCGCCTCTTTCGTGCGGGCCTCTTCCGCGGCGCGCTCGACCTTCTCGGGCGTCACGAAGCGGTAGCCCACGTTGCGCACGGTGCCGATGAGGGACTCGTGCTCGGGGCCGAGCTTGGCGCGCAGCCGCCGCACGTGCACGTCGACCGTCCGCGTACCGCCGAAGTAGTCGTACCCCCACACCTCCTGCAGCAGCTGGGCGCGGGTGAAGACCCGGCCCGGGTGCTGGGCCAGGTACTTCAGCAGTTCGAACTCCTTGAAGGTCAGGTCGAGGACCCGTCCCTTCAGCTTGGCGCTGTACGTCGCCTCGTCGACCGACAGGTCGCCGTTGCGGATCTCCATCGGGGAGTCGTCGGCGGTGATCTGCTGGCGGCCCATCGCCAGGCGCAGCCGCGCCTCGACCTCCGCCGGGCCGGCGGTGTCGAGCAGGACGTCGTCGATGCCCCAGTCGGCGGTGACGGCGGCGAGGCCGCCCTCCGTGACCACCAGCAGCAGCGGGCAGCCGGGGCCGGTGGAGCGCAGCAGCTGGCACAGCGACCGCACCTGCGGCAGGTCCCGGCGGCCGTCGACGAGGATCACGTCGGCACCGGGGGTGTCGACGAGGGCGGGGCCTTCGGCGGGGGCCACCCGCACGTTGTGCAGCAGCAGTCCGAGGGCGGGGAGCACCTCCGTGGACGGCTGGAGGGCATTGGTCAGGAGCAGCAGAGAGCTCATCGCGCCCCACCTGCCCGGGTCGTCGTTCCACGGTCGTGCACGGTTCGCTCGCCCATAACGTCGGTTCCTCCTCGGTCCCTGCCTGCGAGGACGTTGCGGCACTGCTTCCTACGGTCCGTACCGGTCGTACGGCCGGCTCCCGCGCCCTGAGAGCCTTTGTTCACCTGCCTGTAACAACGGCGGGAAAACACAAAAGGACCCGGGGGCTGCTCTGCCCGGATCCTCTGCCCAGCACAATAGCCCACATGAGCTCCGAGCCAGAGGGCGCATTTCACATCGCGGATGTCTCCTCGATCACGCGCGGCCTCCTGCGCGCAACCCTGCGCGCCTCCGACGGGGTGCCCATCGAAGCGGTCCATGAGCCGCATATGCGGCATGCGGTGCATACGGACAGTGTTGCGGACACCGTCATCGTTGTCGCGCACGGCTTCACGGGATCGGTGGACCGGCCGGCCGTCCGGCGCGCGGCGCGGGCCTTCCGGCGGTACGCGGGGGTGGTGACCTTCTCCTTCCGCGGGCACGGCGGCTCCGGCGGGCGTTCCACGGTCGGCGACCGCGAGGTGCTGGACCTGGCGGCGGCCGTGGCGTGGGCGCGTGAGCTGGGGTACGCGCGCGTGGCGACGGTCGGTTTCTCCATGGGCGGCTCGGTGGTGCTGCGGCACGCGGCCCTGCACAAGGACAGCGCGCGCACCCGCACGGACGCGGTGGTCGCCGTGAGCGCGCCCGCGCGCTGGTACTACCGGGGCACGGCCCCGATGCGCCGGCTGCACTGGGTGGTCACCCGGCCCGCCGGGCGCCTGGTCGGCCGCTACGGGCTGCGCACCCGCATCCACGACCGCGCCTGGGACCCGGTGCCGATGTCGCCGGTCGAGGCGGTGCCGCTGATCGCCCCGGTGCCGCTGCTGATCGTGCACGGCGACCGCGACCCGTACTTCCCGGTGGACCACCCGCGGATGCTGGCCGGGGCCGGGCCGTCGGAGCTGTGGCTGGAGCGGGGCATGGGGCACGCGGAGAACGCCGCGGACGACGCCCTGCTCGCCCGCATCGGCGACTGGCTGCGGACGGGCTCCCGGCGCGATGGCCCATGATGGATGCCGACGAGGCCGACGAAAGGAGTGCCGCTATGGCAGCGGGGACCATCCGCTACTGGGCCGCGGCCAAGGCCGCCGCCGGGACCGCCGAGGAGCCGTACGCCGCGGAGACCCTGGCCGAGGCGCTGGAAGCCGCGCGCGAGCGGCACCCCGGTGAGCTCGTCCGCGTGCTGCAGCGGTGCTCGTTCCTGGTCGACGGCGACCCCGTGGGGACCCGCGGGCATGAGACCGTACGGCTGGCCGAGGGCGGCACGGTCGAGGTGCTCCCGCCGTTCGCAGGAGGGTGAACCGCACAGCATGAGCAGCAGCGATCAGCAGTACCCGCCGTACGGGGACCCCTCGTACCCCGCGGACCCCTCTTACGGGGACCCCTCCTACGGAGACGCTCCGTACAAGGACCCGGCGTACGGCGGCGCCTCGTCCGGAGACGCTGCGTACGGGTACCAGGAATCCGGCGTCGCGCAGACGTGGGAGGGCCAGACCTGGGACACCTCCTACCAGCCGGCCGTCCCGCCCGGGCCGCGGACGCCGCCCGCGCCGCAGCAGCCGGACGCGGCCGCGACCGCCTACCTGCCGGTCCAGAACGCCGCGCCCGCGCAGGGGGCCTTCCCGCTGCCGCCCGAGGTCCCGTACGACACCCCGACCACGACCCTGCGGGCGGTGCCGCCCGAGCCCACCCCGGCGGCGGCCGGCGAGCCGGCGTACAGCGCGCCGGTCACCGTCGGGAACGCCCGGATCACCGATGCCCAGCGCGCCCGCGCCGAGGGGCGCTCGCCGATCATCGAGCCGGGTATGCAGCCCGCCGCGCTGACCGCGCTGCTGGGCGTCCTGATGGCGGCGGGCGCCGCCGTCGGCACGTACGGGCTGCTGGTCCCGCTGGTCCTGCTCCAGGCCGTGACCGCCGCCGGCTGGTTCCGGCTCAACGGCATGTGGCCGGCCCGCCAGGGCATCGCGCTCGCCTTCGCGGGCGGCCTCGCCGCGGACGTCGCGCTGCTCGCCGCCGGCCGGGAGCACGCGCCGGCCGCGATCCTCGGCACCCTCGGCGTGTGGCTCCTGCTCGTGGTCGTCCTCCAGCTGCGCAGCCACGCGGGCGCCGAGGAACGCATGTACGGGCTGATGGCCACCGTCGCGTCGGCGGCGCTCACGATCGTCGCGGCCGGGCACCTGGCCGCCGCCCCGGACGCCGTGATCGTCGGCGGGCTCGCGGTCGCGGTCGCGGTCCTCGCCCGCGCGCTGCCCCTGCCGGGCGCCGCGTCCCTGGCCGTCGCCCTGCTCGCCGCGGCGGGCGCCGGGGTCGCGGCCGGCGGGATGACCGGCATCGGCGCCCCGGGCGCGCTGCTGGGGCTCGGCGCCGGGGTGTGCGCCCTGGCCGGGCACCGGGCGGCGAGCTACGACTACCCGTCGCGCTTCGTCCACATGACGGCCGGTGTGGCGCTGCCGCTCGCCCTGGCCGCGCCCGCGGTGTACGTCCTGGGGCGTGCCCTCGCCTGACCGGGGAACCAAAGGAACAGCCCCGTACGTCGATCATGACGTGACGGGGGACCGGGCGCGAACAGGGTGGGGGAACACCGAGTCATGCGTGCACTGCGAATACTGCTGATCACCGCCGTCATCCTCGGTGGCCTCTTCGCCATCGCGGACCGGCTGGCGGTGAACTACGCCGAGTCCGAGGTGGCCGACCGGATCCAGGCGCGCCAGGGCACCCCGTCCGGCTCCACCGACGTCTCCATCCACGGCTTCCCCTTCCTCACCCAGGCCATGGGCAAGGAGCTCGACGAGGTCGGCGTCACCCTCACCGGGATCGAGGCGACGGCCGGCGACCGGAAGGTCCGCATCGCCGAGCTGACCGCCGACCTCCACGACGTGCGGCTGGAGGACAACTTCTCCAAGGCGACCGCCGCCACCGCCACCGGCACCGCACGCATCTCGTACGCCGACCTCGGCGCGGCGTCCGGCGAGGACGTCACCGTCGGCCACGGCGGCAAGGGCAAGGTCAAGGTGACCGGCTCCATCGAGGTCCCCGTCCTCGGCAGCATCACGCGCAGCGTGCTGTCCACGGTGAGCGTCGTCGACGGTGACACCCTCCGCGTCCGCGCGGACACGGTGCCGGGCGAGGACATCCCGGGCGTGGAGGAGCGCGTCCGGGCGCGCACCGACTTCGACCGGAAGATCGGCGGCCTGCCGGCCGGTCTGAAGCTCCAGAAGGCGGAGGCGACGGCCGACGGCCTCGTCATCACGCTGACCGGCACGAACGTCGTCCTGGCGGGCTGACCTCCGGGGCCTGCACCGGGCGGCGCACCACATGGTGAGACGGCGGCGTCCGCTCCGTAAGCCACCTGCGGCGATGCGCCCGGCCCGGCCCGGGCGGCGGACCTGCGCAACCCATGCCCATCCCACATGCCGGACGATCGTGTCTCAGAATACGACACACCGGTGACACGGCCGCCGGTCCGTCCCTACGATCGGCGTCATGAAGCGACACGCGGACCTCACGAAGCGGCGGGCAGTAGACCTGTGCCGCGTCGCCGCCATGCTCTGTCGCTCCATCTGAGCGGGAGCCCGCCTCCCGCGTTCCCCGGGCCCTTCCGAGACCTCGGGCCCACCCCTCGTGCCGACGCAGCCACGCACGTGCTCGCAGCGCCGTACCCCCGTACGCGACGAGCGACCGGCACCACCCTGCCACACCCCGCCGCACACTGCCCCGGAGGAGAAACAGCATGAGCCGCAGCGACGTCCTGGTAGACGCCGACTGGGTCGAGGCCCACCTCGACGACCCGAAGGTCGTGATCGTGGAGGTCGACGAGGACACGTCCGCGTACGACAAGAACCACATCAGGAACGCCGTCCGGATCGACTGGAAGCAGGACCTCCAGGACCCGGTCCGCCGCGACTTCGTCGACCAGGAGGGCTTCGAGAAGCTCCTCTCCGCGAAGGGCATCGCCAACGACGACACCGTCGTCCTCTACGGCGGCAACAACAACTGGTTCGCCTCGTACGCCTACTGGTACTTCAAGCTGTACGGCCACGAGAGCGTCAAGCTCCTCGACGGCGGCCGCAAGAAGTGGGAGCTCGACTCCCGCGACCTGGTCGACGGCTCCGAGGTCCCGAACCGCCCGGCCACCACGTACAAGGCCAAGGCCCAGGACACCTCGATCCGCGCCTTCCGCGACGACGTCGTGGCCGCCATCGGCAACCTGAACCTGGTCGACGTGCGCTCCCCCGACGAGTTCAGCGGCAAGCTGCTCGCCCCGGCGCACCTGCCGCAGGAGCAGTCGCAGCGTCCCGGCCACGTGCCGACCGCCCGCAACATCCCGTGGTCGAAGAACGCCAACGACGACGGCACGTTCAAGTCGGACGAGGAGCTCAAGGAGCTCTACGCCCAGGAGCAGGTCGACCTGGCGAAGGACACCATCGCCTACTGCCGCATCGGTGAGCGCTCGGCCCTGACCTGGTTCGTCCTGCACGAGCTGCTCGGCCAGGAGAACGTCAAGAACTACGACGGCTCGTGGACCGAGTACGGCTCCCTCGTCGGCGTGCCGATCGAGGTCGGCTCCAACAAGTAGTCCCGGACCTCCCGTCCATCCCTCACACCCCTCAGGAGCACCCATGTGTGGAGCACAGGCCGGCGGCCCGGACGCTTCGACGATCAAGCCCGGTGAGACCACCATCCAGGGCCAGGTGACCCGCGACGGCGAGCCGGTCACCGGCTACGTCCGCCTGCTGGACTCGACCGGCGAGTTCACCGCCGAGGTCCCGACCTCCGCGACGGGCCAGTTCCGGTTCTACGCGGCCGAGGGCACGTGGACCGTCCGGGCCCTGGTTCCCGGCGGCACGGCAGACCGCACGGTCGTCGCCCAGAAGGGCGGCCTGGCCGAGGTGGCCATCGCCGTCTGACGGCAACGTCACGCATACCGGCCGAAGGGCCGCGCCTCCTGGGGGTTGGACGCTTACCGGGATACGAGGTGCGGCCCTTCGGTCGTTCCCGTCCTACGCTGGACGTATGTACGCCCGGCGTCGGCACGTCTACTTCGGGATGATGACGGCCTGCCTGGTGCTCTTCGTGAGCGCCTGGGCCGTCGTACGGCTGTGGTCGGTGCCCGCCGCCGTCGCCCTGTGCTGCGTCGCCATGGTCATCCCGCCGGTCGCCGCGGTGATCGCCAACCGGCGCGGACCGGACGACCGCTGGTGGGACGACCCCAGCGGCGACCCGACGTCCGACGAGTGGTGGGACGAGCTCGACGGCAAGAAGAAGCGTCAGTAGACGAGCGCCTGCGTGCCGTCGGCCATCGCCTCGCTCACGAACACCTGCGCCCCCGCGATCCGCACACCGTCCAGCAGATCCTTCTCGGTGATCCCGCGCCGGGCCGCGCACTGGGTGCACAGCGTGATCCGCCCGCCCGCCAGGACGGAGTCGACCAGGTCCGGCAGCGGCGCCGCGTGCGGCAGCTCGAACTCGGCGGCACGGCCGGGCAGCGCGAACCACGAGGACTCACCGGTCAGCCAGAGCGAGACCTCCACCCCGCTGGCCACGGCGACCGCCGCCACCGTGAAGGCCTGCGAACACCGCTCGGGCGCGTCGGCCCCTGCGGTCACCTTGATCACGAGCTTCTTCGCCATACGCCGAACTGTAATGCGCGCGGCCCGGCGAACCTCACAGCGAGGGGCCGGGGCCCACCCATTACGCTGGGACTCGGCCCCTTCTTCACCCACATCGCTCACCGAGGAGCACCCGTGCTTGAGGCTTTCTTCTCCGCCCTGCTGGTCCTGGTCTGCATCGGCGTCATCGGCTTCGCCGCCCTGACCGTGAAGAAGCTGTACCAGGGCCAGCGCTGACCACTCCTACAGATCGACAGAGCTGCTCATGATCGAGATCCCGTCCGACCTGAACCCCGACCTCGTCCCGCTCGCGTTCCTCCTCGGTACGTGGGAGGGCGCGGGTGTGTCCGACTTCCCCGGCGCCGAGAAGTGCAACTTCGGCCAGTCCGTGACCTTCAGCCACGACGGCCGGGACTTCATCGAGTACACCTCCCGCACCTGGGTCCTGGACGCCGAGGGCAACAAGGTGCGGCCGCTGGAGAGCGAGAGCGGCTACTGGCGCATCGACAAGGACCGCAAGGTCGAGATCGTGATGGTGCGCGACCAGGGAATCGTCGAGGTCTGGTACGGCGAGCTCGCCGACCAGAAGCCGCAGATCGACCTGGCGACGGACGCCGTCGCGCGCACCGCGGCCTCCGGCCCGTACAGCGGTGGCAAGCGGCTGTACGGCTACGTGAAGGGCGACCTGATGTGGGTCGGCGAGAAGTCGACGCCCGAGGTCCCGCTGCGGCCGTACATGTCGGCCCACCTGAAGAAGGTCGTCACGCCCGAGCAGGTGGAGGCGTGGGCCAAGGACCTCGGCGACCTGCCGGACGACGGCATCGCCTTCTTCAAGTAGGCCGGGGGCTTTCCGGGTCGGTGCTCCTACACTGGACGGCGTGGTGAGCACCGACTGGAAGAGCGACCTACGGCAGCGCGGTTACCGGCTGACCCCCCAGCGCCAGCTCGTCCTGGAGGCGGTGGACGCGCTGGAGCACGCGACGCCCGACGCCATCCTGAGCGAGGTGCGCAAGACGGCGTCCGGTGTGAACATCTCCACCGTCTACCGCACGCTGGAGCTCCTGGAGGAGCTCGGGCTGGTCAGCCACGCCCACCTCGGGCACGGTGCGCCGACGTACCACCTCGCCGACCGCCACCACCACCTGCACCTGGTGTGCCGGGACTGCACGGAGGTCATCGAGGCGGACGTGGAGGTGGCCGCGGAGTTCACCGGCAAGCTGCGCGAGACCTTCGGGTTCGACACCGACCTCAAGCACTTCGCGATCTTCGGACGCTGCCGGGACTGCACAGCGAAAGGTACGACGAGCGGGTCGTAGGCTTAAGGCCATGAAGAGCCCTCTCCTGTCCCGGCCCGGCGCGGTGCCCGCCGAGGGACGTGACGAAGGTGTCGCCGCGCACTACGGCGACCTGTTCCGCGAGCAGCGCGCGCTCGCCGACGGCAAGGGGCTGGTCGACCTCGGCCACCGCGGTGTGGTGACCGTCAGCGGCGAGGACCGGCTGAGCTGGCTGCACCTGCTGCTCACCCAGCACGTCAGCGAGCTGCCCGCCGGGCACGCCACCGAGGCGCTGGTCCTCTCCGCGAACGGCCACATCGAGCACGCCCTGTACCTGGTCGACGACGGCGCGACCGTCTGGGCGCACGTCGAGCCGGGCACGCAGGAGGCGCTGATCGGCTACCTGGAGTCGATGAAGTTCTTCTACCGGGTCGAGGTCGCCGACCGTACGGACGACATCGCCGTCGTCCACCTCCCGGCGGGCTCCATCGCCGAGGTGCCCGAAGGCGTCGCCGTACGGGAGACGCCGCACGGCCGCGACCTGTTCCTGCCGCGCGCCGACCTGGAGGCGTACGCGGAGGCGCACGGCCCGCTCGCGGGCATCTGGGCTTACGAGGCGCTGCGGGTCGAGGCGCACCGCCCCCGGCTCGGCTTCGAGACCGACCACCGGACCATCCCGCACGAGATCGGGCTGATCGGCACCGCGGTCCACCTCCAGAAGGGCTGCTACCGCGGCCAGGAGACCGTGGCGCGCGTCCACAACCTGGGGAAGCCGCCGCGCCGGCTGGTCTTCCTGCACCTGGACGGGAGCGAGGTGCACCTCCCGGCGCCCGGCACGCCGGTGCGGCTCAAGGAGGACGGCGAGGAGGGGCGGCAGCTCGGCTTCGTCACCACCGCGGTGCGCCACCACGAGCTGGGGCCCATCGCGCTCGCGCTGGTCAAGCGCAACGTGCCGGTGGACGCCGAACTCCTCGCGGGCGGCACGGCCGCCGCCCAGGAGGTCGTCGTAGAGCCCTGAGGGTCGCGAGCCCGCTTCACACGTCGATGACGAGGGTGAACGGGCCGTGGTTCGTGAGCGAGACGCGCATGTCCGCTCCGAAGCGGCCCGTCTCCACTCGCGCCCCCAGCTCCCGCAGCCGCGCCACCACCTCGTCCACCAGCGGCTCCGCCACCTCGCCGGGCGCCGCCGCGTTCCAGGTGGGGCGGCGGCCCTTGCGGGCGTCCCCGTAGAGGGTGAACTGCGAGATCACCAGCAAGGGTGCCTGCACGTCTGAGCAGGACTTCTCGCCCTCCAGGATCCGCACCGACCACAGTTTGCGGGCCAGCTGCGCCGCCTTCTCCGGGGTGTCCTCGTGGGTGACGCCCACCAGCACACACAGTCCTTCGCCGACGATCTCGCCGACGGTCTCGCCCGCGACGACGACCCTCGCGCCGTCCACTCTCTGCACCACTGCACGCATGCGTACAAACGTAACGGGGCCGAACGGGTGCAGAGCACCTGCACATCGCATGCGGGAGTGGCACCATGCCTGTCAGGCGGTGCGGCTGCGCACCGGTCGAGGGGACGGATCCACCATGAGCACACCTGGCGCCGGGCAGACGCCGTCGCATGCCGTACATCATGCGCACCTCAAGCCGCCCGGGCAGCGGACGTCGGCCGAAACCGTCGTGCCGGAGGTGTGGCCGCCCGATCTGAAGGCCCTGCGGCTTCCGGAGCTGCGCGCCCTGCGCCGGGACGCGCACGGTGACGAGGCCGACCTGAGCTACGTGCGTCGGCTGCTCCAGGGCCGTATCGACATCCTGCGGGCCGAGCTGGGCCGCCGCGGCGGCGCGCAGGTCCCGGTGGTGGACCGGCTCTCCGAGATCCTCGCCGACACGCCCTCCCGCCACCGCTCGTCCGCCCGGCACGTCACCGTGTCGACACCGCGGGGGGAGGCGTTCCGGAGGCTGGCCGCCGAGATGCTCGGCGAGGTCGAGCTGTCGGACCTGACCGCCCGAACGGACGAAGAGCTGCGCGCCGCGATGGGCCGCCTGGCACGCTATGAACAACAGGTCTCCAGGCGCCGTCAGCAGCTCCAGCGGACGGCCGACGATTGCAGTGCCGAGATCGCCCGCAGGTACCGTGAAGGCGAAGCACAAGTAGACGACCTGCTCACCTGAGTGCTGGACGCGGGTCTCGTCCCGGAAGGCCACCATCATGACCTCCACCTCCGCCACCGCATCCATACCTCCGGTCCTCGCCGAAGTCGTCCGTTCCGGCTTCGTCGAGGGCCACCACCGGGGATCGCTGGTCGTGCTGGCCGAGGACGGCACGATCGAGTTCACCGCGGGGAAGGTGACGGCGCCGGTCTTCCCGCGCTCGTCGAACAAGCCCATGCAGGCGGCCGCGCTGCTGCGCGCCGGGCTCGACCTGTCGGGGGAGCGGCTGGCCCTCGCCGCCGCGAGCCACTCCGGCGAACCGTTCCACCTGGATCTCGTCCGCAAGATGCTCGCCGAGTACGGGCTGTCCGAGTCCCAGCTGCTCACCCCGCCCGACCTGCCGCTGGACCCGGTGGAGGCGGAGGCGTACCTGGCCGGCGGGCAGGTACGGGACCGCGTCACCATGAACTGCTCCGGCAAGCACACCGCGATGCTCGCCGCCTGCGCCCTGAACGGCTGGGACACCGCCGGCTACCTGGACCCCGGGCACCCGCTGCAGCAGCTGGTCCTCTCGGAGGTCGAGGCGGCCTCCGGCGAGCAGGTCGCCACCGTCGGGACGGACGGGTGCGGCGCGCCGCTGATGGCGATCAGCCTGGTGGGCCTCGCCCGCGCCTTCCGCTCGTACGTGCTGGCCGAGCCGGGCACCCCGCAGCGCAAGGTCGCCGACGCGATGCGGGCGTACCCCGAGTACGTGGCGGGGACACGGCGCCCGGACACGTGGCTGATGCGCGAGGTGCCGGGGGCGCTGTCGAAGATGGGCGCGGAGGCCGTGCAGGCGGTGGCCCTGGAGGACGGGCGCGCTCTCGCCTTCAAGATCGACGACGGCTCGGCGCGGGCGGCGGGCCCGGTCCTGGCGCGCGGCCTGGAGCTGCTGGGCGTGGACGCCGGGGCGCCGGTGGTGGCGCGCATCTCGGAGGCCCCCCTGCTCGGTGGCGGGGAGCGGGTCGGCGAGGTCCGCGCCGCGTTCTGAGCAGCCCCCGGCCGCTTCCGGAGGGCCGCGCCGAAAACTGGGTGCGCCCGGGGCGAGCGCCCGCTTAGCGTGGCGGCCATGACCGTCGACGTCCGCACCCTGACCGAGTCCGAACTGCCCGACTGGCTGCGCGCCCGGCGCACCGGCTTCCTGACGACACCCGTGGTGACGGACGCCGAGGTCGCGAAGGTGCGGCCGCACACGGACCTGTCGCGGGTCCAGGGGGCGTTCGACGGCGGGCGCTGCGTGGCCACGTTCCGGTCGTTCGCCCAGGAGCTCACCGCCGTGGGCGGCGCCGCGCTGCCCGCGAGCGCCGTGACCGCCGTGACCGTCTCGCCCACGCACCGGCGCCGCGGTCTGCTCAGCCGGATGATGCGCACCGACCTGGCGGCGGCCAAGGAGCGGGGCGACGTCGTCTCCACGCTGATCGCGGCCGAGTACCCGATCTACGGGCGGTACGGCTTCGGGCCGGCCACCTGGACCACCGAGTGGACCGTCGACGTGCGGCGCGCCGCCCTCGACCCCCGCTGGTCGGGCCCGGACGACGGCGGCCGCATCGACCTCGTCGACGCGCCCGAGCTGCGCACCACGGCCCGGCGGGTGCACGACCGGCTGCGCGCGGTCCGGCCCGGTGTGGTCAGCCGCACCGAGCTGGGCTGGCAGTTGCGCACGGGCGTGGACCCGCTCCCCGAGGAGCAGTGGCGGGAGCCGTTCTACGCGCTGTACCGCTCGGCCGCCGGGGAGGTGGAGGGGTACGTCGCGTACACCGCGGACGACCGGTGGGACGACGGCAAGCAGCCGATGAACACCGCGACCGTGCGCGAACTGATCGCCCTCACCCCGGCCGCCGAGCGCGCGCTGTGGCGGTTTCTCTGCTCCATCGACTGGATCACCAAGGTCAAGAGCGGGTACCGCGCCCCGGACGAGCTGCTGCCGCTGCTGCTGCCGGACCCGCGGGCGGCGCGCGTCACGACGCACGCGGACTGGCTGTGGGTTCGGATCCTCGATGTCGTACGGGTCCTGGAGTCCCGGACGTACGGCACGTCCGGGGCGCTGGTGCTGGAGCTGCGGGACGCGGCGGGCCTGGCGGGCGGCCGGTTCCTGCTGGACGCCTCGCCCGAGGGGGCGAGCTGCGCCCCGACGCGCCGGGCGGCCGACCTGGTGATGGACATCGGGGAGCTGGCGGTGCTCTTCCTGGGCGACGAGTCGGCGGTGCGGCTGGCCGCGCTCGGGCGGGTGGAGGAGTCCGTACCGGGTGCGGCGGCGCGGGCCGACCTGCTGCTGCGGACGTCGCGGCGGCCGTGGTGCCCGGACGTCTTCTGACGTGGGCCCGGGCCTGGCGCGGCGGGCTCCCGGCGCGTCAGCGCGTACGGACGCGGAACAGCGTGCCGGAGACGGCGATGCCCAGCGCCAGAAGCCCGGCGCACCAGGCGAGCGCGATCCAGGGGGCGTCGCCCGCCGGCCGGCCGAGCAGCAGGGCGCGCAGCGACTCGATGACCGGGGTGACGGGCTGGTGGCCGGCGAAGCCGTGCAGCCAGCCCGGCATGGTGTCGATGGGGACGAACGCGCTGCTCGGGTAGGGCAGGAACATCATGAAGAAGGTGAAGCCGCCGGCGGCCTCGGGGGTGCGGGCCACCAGTCCGATGGCCGCGGACAGCCAGGAGATGGCGAGGATGAAGGCGAACAGCAGGCCGAGCGCGGCGAGCCAGCCGGCGGCGGAGGCCGCGGGGCGGAAGCCGATGAGGAAGGCGACGCCGAGGACGAGGCCCGTCGACATCAGGTTGCGGGCGAGGCTCGCGCCCACGTGCCCCGCCAAAATCGGGACGGCGCCCACGTCCAGGGAGCGCAACCGGTCGATGATGCCGCCCTTCATGTCGTCGCTGACGCGCACGGCGGTGCCGGCGGCGCCGAAGCCGGCGCAGAGCAGCAGCACGCCGGGGACGACGTACGTGACGTAGCGCGTGCCGGTCTCGATGGCGCCGCCGAAGAAGTACACGAAGATCAGCATCAGCATGATCGGCAGCGCGAGCGCGGTGATCAGGGCGTCGGTGTTGCGGCGGCTGAGGCGGATGCCGCGGCCGATCAGGGTGAGCGCGTCAGACACGGGCCGGCTCCTTGCCGTCGGTGCCGGTGAGGGCGAGGAAGACGTCGTCGAGGGTGGCGGTGCGCAGGGCGAAGCGGGTGATGCCGGTGCCCGTGGGGTCCAGTTCGTCGAGCAGGGCGCGGACGTGCGGAGCGCTGCCGTCCGTCGGGATGCCGAGGGTGAGCGCCTCGGGGTCGTGGTGGACCGCGCGGGGCGCCAGGCGAAGATAGGTCTCCCGGTCGGCGAGGACCAGGTCGAGGCGGTGGTCCGAGAGGCGGCCCTTGAGTTCGGGGACGGTGCCCTCGGCGACGATGCGGCCGCGGTCCATGACGGCGACGCGGTCCGCGAGCCGGTCGGCCTCCTCCAGGTACTGGGTGGTGAGGAAGACCGTCGTGCCGCGGTCCGCCACCTCCCGCACCACCTCCCACAGCTGCCGGCGGCTGCGGGGGTCGAGGCCGGTCGTCGGCTCGTCCAGGAAGAGCACCTCGGGCTCGCCGAGCAGGCCCGCGGCCAGGTCCAGGCGCCGGCGCATGCCGCCGGAGTACGTGGCGGCGAGGCGGTGGCGCGCGTCGGTGAGGCCGAAGCGCTCCAGGAGTTCGCCGGCGCGGCGGGCGGCCGCGGCGCGGGGCAGCCCGGTGAGCCGGGCCATCACGCGCAGGTTCTCCTCGCCCGTCTGGTCGTCGTCGACCGCGGCGAACTGCCCGGTCAGGCTGATCGCACGGCGTACGCGGGCGCGGTCGGCGACCACGTCGTGTCCGGCGACGCGGGCCCGGCCGCCGTCCGGGGCGGTCAGGGTGGCCAGGACGCGGACGGTGGTGGTCTTGCCGGCGCCGTTGGGGCCGAGCAGGGCGAAGACGGTGCCGCGCTCGACGCGCAGGTCGATGCCGTCGAGCACCGGAACGTGGCGGTAGGTCTTGCGCAGACCCGTGGCCTCGACGGCCGGCGGTGCGTGCATGGGTGACTCCCCCTTCTGCGTATGCCATACGCGTTACTGCGTAAGGGTTACGCATTACTAGGATGGGCGTCAAGCAGAAGGAGGCGCCGGCTCATGACGACCGACGACGGCACGGGACTGCCGGCGAGCATCGAGGCCGCCTGGGGCCTGCGCGAACGCGCCGCCAAGGGGCCGCGGCCCGGCCTGAGTCTCCGGGGCATCGTGGACGCGGCGGTGTCCGTCGCCGCCGCCGAAGGGCTCGCGGCCGTCTCCATGGGCCGCGTCGCCAAGGAGCTCGGGGCATCGACGATGTCCCTGTACCGGTACGTCGCCGCCAAGGACGAGCTGTACCTGCTGATGTTCGACACGGCCATCGGTGCCCCGCCGCCCCCGCCCGCGCCGGGCACCGGCTGGCGTGAGGCGCTCGCCGGGTGGGCCCGGGCGCAGCGGGAGGCGTTCCAGCACCACCTGTGGGCGCTGCACGTACCGATCTCGGGGCCGCCCGCCACCCCGAACTCGGTGGCCTGGTGGGACCGGGGCCTGGCCGCCCTCGCCGGCACGGGGCTCGACGAGGGCAGCAAGACCTCGGTGGTCCTGCTGGTCAGCAGCTTCGTGCGCAGCGAGGCCGGGCTGCGGGCCGACCTCGACGCGGCGATGCGGGCGACCGGCGAGGCCCCCGGCGCCCTCATGGGCCGCTACGCCCGCACGCTGCGGCGGCTCGCCGACCCCGAGCGCTTCCCGGCGCTCGCGAAGACGCTGGACGCGGGGGTGATCGACCGCGTGGACGGCCCCGACGACGAGTTCCGCTTCGGGCTGGAGCGGCTGCTGGACGGGATCGAGGTCCTGGTGGACCGCACGGCGCGGTGAACCCGCGGGGGGCGTGAACCGGGGCGGGTCCGCGCGCCCGCGGGCCGGACCGCCCCGCCGCGCCGCGCAGGCGCCGCGTGTCCACGAGCACGACCGCTCCGAGCGCGCCGTTCAGCAGGTCGTCCCACATGAACCAGAAGCGCGCGGCGTACGACCCGCCGCCGAACTTGCCGCCGGCGAGCCCGCCCGCCGGACCGCGAGCCCGCCCGCCGGACCGCGAGCCCGCCCGGCGCGCCGCGAGCCGGGCCGCCGGACCGTGGACCGGGCCGTCGCGTCGCATGCCCCGCCCCTCCGCGCGGCCGCCGCACCGTGCGGTGGGGCCGTCCGCCGCTGCCGGGGTCAGACCGTGAGCACCACCTTGCCGACCAGGTTCCGCGACTCGATCGCCGCGTGGGCGTCCGCGGCCCGCTCCAGCGGGAAGGCCGCGCCGATCACCGGGCGCAGGCGCCCGGCCGCCGCCTCCGCCAGCGCCCGCTCCGCCAGCCGGACGTGGGCGTCGTCCGCCAGCTGGACGTCGCCGATGCCCAGCAGCCGCACCCCGCGCCCCTCCGCCGCGGCCGGGTCGACCGGGGCGAAGCCGCCGGTGGGCGCGCCGTGCGCGGAGAACCGCCCGCCGTCCGCCACGAGCGGATACGCCGCCGCGCCGACCCGGCCGCCCACGCCGTCCAGGACGACGTCCGCGCCGCCCGGGCCGATCGCCTCCCGGACGCGCGCGGGCCAGTCGGGGGCGCTCGCGTCCACCACCGCGTCGGCCCCCAGCTCCCGTACGAGCGCGGCCTTGCCCTCCCCGCGGGCGGTGCCGACGACCCGGGCGCCCAGGGCCTTGGCCAGCTGCACCAGCACGGTGCCCATCCCGCCGGACGCGCCGACGACCAGCACCGTCTCGCCGGGCTTCAGCTCCGTGGCGTCCAGCAGCGCCATCGCCGTGACGCCGTCGTGGACGAGGGCCGCGGCCTCGTCGAGGGCGAGGCCGTCCGGTACCGGCGTCAGAGCCGAGGCGGGAGCGACGGCGCGCTCGGCGTACCCGCCGGTGAAGCCGAGGGAGGCGATCACCCGCCGCCCGGCCCACGCCGCCTCGTCGACGCCCGCGCCGGCGGCCCGGACCGTACCGGCCACGCCGCCGCCCGGGACGTACGGCGGCTCGACCGGGAAGTACTCCCCGCCCCACCCGGACCGCACCTGGGTCTCCACGAAGAGCGTGTCCACCGCGGCGACGTCCAGGACCACCTGCCCGGGACCCGCCACCGGCTCCGGGGCCTCGCCCGGGACCAGGACCTCCGGACCGCCGAACCTCATCGCCCGCGTCACGCGCATCACGTTCACACCCCTCCGTGCGCGGGCGTGTTCCGGTCCCTCCGGCGCCCGCGGGTCCGAGTCTGGAACGTCAAGCGGACTTGAGGTCAACGGGTGCGTAGGCTCGGCGGCATGAGCGGGTTGCGCGAACGCAAGAAGCGGCAGACGTACGAGGCGATCTCGGAGGCCGCGATCGCCCTCTTCCTGGACAAGGGCTTCGACCGGGTGTCGGTGGCGGAGGTCGCGGCGGCGGCCGACGTCTCCAAGCCGACGCTGTTCCGGTACTTCCCCGCCAAGGAGGACCTCGTCCTGCACCGGTTCGCCGACCACCGGGACGAGGCGGCGCGCGTCGTCCGGAGCCGGCCCGCGGGCACCGCCCCGCTCGACGCGCTGCACGGCCACTTCCGCGACGGGCTCGCGCGCCGCGACCCGGTGACCGGGCTCTGCGACGAGCCGCCGGTGCTCGCCTTCCACCGGCTGCTGTACGGGACGCCGAGCCTGGTGGCGCGGTTGTACGCGTACCAGGGCGCGTCCGAGGGCGCGTTGGGCCGGGCGCTCGGGGGCGGAGTGGCGGCGCGGCTCGCGGCGGGCCAGATCGTCGCCGTCCAGCGGATCCTGGCGGAGGACAACTGGCGGCGGATCGAGGCGGGCGAGGCGGCGGACGCGGTCGAGCCGGACGCGGTGGCCGCCGCGGATCTGGCGTTCCGGCAGCTCGCGGAGGGGCTGTCCGGGGCCCTGACGTGACCCGACCGCCGCCCCGGACGGAGGGCGGCGGACAGGTGGCCTTGCCGGACGCGCCTGCACCGGAGCCCGGCGCGCTTTCACCGGGGCCGGGTGCGGTCCACCGGGACCGGCGTGCCTTCACCGGGCCCGGATGGGCCTTCACCGGGCCCGGGTAGGTCTTCACCGGGACCGGATGGGCGCCACCGGGTCCCGGTGGGCCTCGTCCCGTTCCCGGAGCGGCTACCAGAGCACGGGCAGCCGCTCCGGGATGCGCTTCATGAACCCGGTCCGCCAGACCAGTTGGGCGACGGGCACGGCCAGGTCCAGGCCGGGCATCCGGTCGAGCAGCGTCTCCAGGGCGATCTCCGCGTGCTTCTTGCCCAGCGCGGTCGCCGGGCAGTAGTGCTGCCCGCCGCCGAAGGACAGGTGCGCGGTGTTGTTCTCCCGCGCCAGGTCCACGGTGTGCGGGTCGCGGAAGGCCTCGGGGTCGAAGTTGGCGCCTTCGACCAGCACCAGCACGAGCTCGCCCTTCTTCACCTCCACGTCCCCGAGGGTGACGTCCTCCAGCGCGAGGCGCGGCAGGCCGTCGCCGATGGAGAGGTTGATGCGCAGGAGTTCGTCGACGGCCGCGGGGATCTTCCCGCGGTCGGCGAGGAGTTCGGCCTTCAGCTCCGGGTGCTGGATGAGCGACACCAGGGCCATGGTGAGGAAGCCGGCGGTGGAGATGACGCCCGCGCCGAACATGGTCACGCCGACGGTCGCCAGCATCTCGTCGGTGAGGTGGTCGTACTCCGGGTCCCCGCGCAGTGCCGCGAGTTCGGCCATCAGACCGGTGGTGGACGGATCGTCCAGGCGGTCGACCATGTACGCGATGTCCCGGTCCCAGTTGAGCTTCGCGCCGGTGACGGGGCATGCGGAGTTCATGAACGCGATGTCCAGGCTCCTCATCAGGCGGGGTGCGTCCGCCTGCGGGATGCCGAGGATGTGGCAGTGCATGGCTGCCGAGTACGGGTCGGTGAACTGCCCGCGCAGGTCCGCCGGGGCGCCGTCGGCGAGGATGCGGTCGACCAGGTCGGCGGCGGCCGACCGCATCCACTCCACCAGTCCGGGCGCCTTCGGGTTCAGCGCCTTCAGCACCGCCTTGCGCAGGCCGGCGCCGGTGATGTTGCCCATGTTGTTGACGACCTCCGGCGGGATCGTCAGGGCGTACTGCCGGGGCACACCGGGTGCCGAGGTGTCCTTCAGGCTGAACCTGCGGTCCTCCAGGACCTGCTTGCACAGGGCGTGGGAGGACACCAGCCACGCGGGGTCGCCGGCGATGGTGCGCACCCGCTTGACCGGCTCCTTGCGCAAGTCCTCGATCTCGGCGGGAAGTCGGTCGCCGCGCCAGGAGAAGGGGAAGTCCGGCAGCTCGCCGGGCGGCGTTCCGGGCGCCTGCGGGGTCCGAAGCGTCGGAAGCGTCTCAGCGGACATCGGTCTCTCCTTCGGCGCGTACCGCGCCCGGTGCGTGTTCCGCGCGCTCGGCGCGTGCTGCGGGGGTCACGATGGCGTGGCCCTGGTTGCGGGAGGCGCGCAGGCCGGAGCCGCGCGAGTAGAGCAGCTCGGCCATCGGCAGCAGCTGGTGGTAGCAGTTGACGGACGACGGCACGCCGAGGATGGCGGGGGTGTCCAGGAACAGCGGGGCCTCGGCGCAGACGTACTCCACGCACACCTCGCGCTGCCGGGCCGTGGGGGCCTTCCCGTCCAGGCCCTTGGAGGAGAGGAAGGTGTCCACGAGCGCGTTGCAGGTCGCACGGAAGTCCGCGTCCGTCTCCAGCCGGTCCTGCAGGTGCCGGTGGATGTCCCGGTACGCCGGGTTGTCCAGGAACGCCGACATGGGGTGGGCGCGCAGGCGCCGGCCCCCGGGGTCGACGGCCGCGACGGCTCCGGTGACCTTGGCGCGCACGCCGCGCAGGTTCTTGACGGCTTTGCGGCGGGCGTCGTCGGCGGTGTAGCCGGACGCCTCGTACATCTCCGCCACGTGGAGGTCGGTGTAGACGAAGTCCACCTGGTCGAAGCGGGCGACGCCCCAGCAGGCCAGATCGGTGACGCGCCGGGCGGAGAAGTAGCTGTTGCCGGGTGACACGCCGATCACGGCGTGGGCGCCCTCGGCGTGGATCACCCGGCAGTGGGCGGTGTAGGGCCGGACGGTGAAGAGTCCGGCAGCGGTGTCCCTGCCCGTGTCCGTGTCCGGGGGAGTGAAGGGCTGAATCGCGAAGACGGTCTCAGTCGTCAACTGGAAGGAAGTCCTTCGCGTCGCTAGTCCCTGAGGAGCCTCGTGCTCCCGGTGTGGCGACGACGCCGTGAAGTTAGCTTCCGACCACGGAGAGTGTCAACGAAGGCCGAGGCGCGTCGATTTCCGGACGCCTGGAATTCATGATTCCGCCATCTTGAGGCTCGGTTAAAAATGTTACTCGGTTGCGTTATCCTCGGTGGAATGACGTCACTCGACCATGAACTGAGCACGGAACGGACCTACCACGACACCTGCCGCGCAGCCCTGGCCCGCATGGTCGAGGGCGCCGCCCACCACGTCGTCACCGGTGAGGACGTCTCCGCGTCGGGCGCGGACGCCGAGGTCCTCGGCCACCGGCTGCGCAGCCGCGCCAAGGAGCTGCGCGAGGAGCGGCCGGGCCCGCTCTTCTTCGGCCGGCTCGAGCTGGCGGACGGCCGGCGCCACTACATCGGCCGCCGCCGTATCGGGGAGCACCCCGCGGCCCCGCCGCTCGTCGTCGACTGGCGCGCCCCCGTCGCGCGCACCTTCTACCAGGCGAGCACCCGCGACCCGCAGGGCGTGCGCGTACGGCGGCGGTTCGGCTGGGCGCCCCACAGCGACGGCGACCCGGCGGACCTGACGGGCCTGGAGGACGAGCACCTGGTCACGGCCGAGCCGGGGGCGGCCGGCCCGACGGGCGTCCGCGGCGCGAGCGCGATCCTCGCCGGGGAGATCGAGCGGCCCCGCGTGGGGCCCATGCGGGACATCGCCGCCACCCTCCAGCCCGAGCAGGACGACCTCGTACGGGCCGACCCGGCCGGCTCCGTCTGCGTGCAGGGGGCGCCCGGCACCGGCAAGACGGCCGTCGGACTGCACCGGGCCGCCTACCTGCTCTACACCTACCCGCACCGCATGCGCCGCGGCGGGCTGCTGTTCCTCGGGCCGAACCGCGCGTTCCTGTCGTACATCGCCGAAGTGCTGCCCGCGCTCGGCGAGTCGGAGGTCCGCCAGTCGACGGTCGAGGAGGAGGTCGCGCGGGGGCACGAGGTGAGGGCGTACGACTCCCCGGAGGCCGAGGCCCTCAAGCACGACGCCCGCATGGCGGACGTCCTGCGCCGGGCACTGTACGGACGCGTCACCCGCCCCGCCGAGCCGCTCGCCGTGCCGGACGGCTCGTACCGGTGGCGGGTGCCGGTGGCCGAGCTGGAGCGCATCGTCGGGGACGTACTGGCCGAGGCACCGCCGTACGCGGTGGGGCGCGAGCGGGTGCGCAGCCGGGTGGTGCGGGCGGTGCAGGCGCAGGCCGAGCGCCGCGCCGGGCCGCGGAGCGACGCGTGGGTGCGCAGGACCGGACGGACCCGGGCGGTGTCGGCGTTCGTCGACGCGTGCTGGCCCAGGGTGACGCCCGAGGAGGTGCTGGCGGAACTGCTGGCCGATCCGCGCGACGCGGCGCTGACCCCCGGCGAGCGGGCCGCTCTGCGCTGGGCGAAGCCGCCGCGCTCGTACCGCTCGGCGCGGTGGACGGCGGCGGACCTGGTGCTGCTGGACGAGCTCGCGGGGCTCGTCGAACGCCCCGAGGGCTACGGCCACATCGTCGTCGACGAGGCGCAGGACCTGTCGCCGATGCAGTGCCGCGCCATCGCCCGCCGGGCCCGCTCCGGATCGCTCACCGTGCTGGGCGACCTCGCGCAGGGCACCACGCCGTGGGCCGCCCGCGGGTGGGCCGCGCAACTGGCGCACCTGGGCAAGCCGTCGGCGCCCGTGGTGCCCCTGACCGCCGGGTACCGCGTCCCGGCGAACGTCATGGAGCTGGCCGGCGGGCTGCTCGCCACCCTGGACGTCGACGTGCCGCGGCCCCGGTCGCTGCGGGCCGGGGGCGAGGTGACCGTCCGCCGGGTGCCGTCCGCCGGTCTCGCGGCGGCGGCGGTCGGGGCGGTACGGGCCGCGCTCGCCCGGGAGGGCTCGATCGGCGTGATCGCCGCCGTTCCGACGGCCGCGCTGCTGCGCGAGGCGCTCACCCGGGCGGGGATCGGCACGGGCGCACCGGGTGAGGAGCCGGACGGGCCGGACGCCCGCGTCACCGTCGTGCCGGCGGTCCTGGCGACGGGCCTGGAGTACGACCACGTCGTGGTCGCCGAGCCCGCCGGCATCGTGGCGGCCGAACCGCGCGGCGCGCACCGCCTCTACGTCGTGCTCACCCGGGCGGTCTCCCGCCTGGACGTCCTGCACACCGGTGAGCTGCCGCCGGGACTCGCCCCGGCCGGCCTCAGAAGCGCCCGGTGATCCTGGCCGGGGTCACCCGCACGACGACGCGGTCGCCGTCCGCCCTGCCCTGCAGGTAGGAGGCGAAGTCCTGGCCCGTGTACTTGTACGACAGCTCGTCCGCGAGCTTCCCGTCCGGGTCCGGCGTGAGGGTGGCGGCGCCGCGGACGGCAGCGTACGTGTACGGGTCGTCGGGCGGATTGATCATCACGGTGATCCGCGGGTCGCGGGCGAGGTTCCTGCCCTGCAGGCGCTGCGCGGTGGTGGAGAACAGCAGGTCCTCGCCGTCGCGCTTGATCCAGACGACCGTCAGGTGCGGCTGCCCGTCGGGCAGGACCGTCGCCACGGTGGCGAACGCCTTGGCCTCGTCGATGAACTTCTTGAGCTGCTCCGGGAGGGTGGCTGCCACGGTCGCGGTCTCCGTTCGGGTCGCGGTGCACGGTTCTCCGTACGCCCCAACACACCGCCCCCGTACGGGAATTCCCGCTGCCTGCACCCGTCCCGGGCCGGGTTGCGCCCGCCTGCCCGCGGAGCCGCGGCCCGGACGGGGCAGGCGGGGGTGCTTCCCCGCGGTGCGCGGCCTACGGTGTGCCCATGGCCGACATACCGCAGGCGTACGCCGCACCCGGCGAACCGGTACCGAACCCGCTGCGTGTGCTCTCCCTCGACCGGCTCCGCCGGCGCACCAGCGTCAAGTGGCGCGCGCATCCCGAGGACGTGCTGCCACTGTGGGTCGCCGAGATGGACGTACCCCTGGCGGAGCCCGTCGCGCGGGCGCTCCACGAGGCGATCTCGCTCGGCGACACCGGCTATCCGGCCGGCACGGGGTACGCCGAGGCGCTCGCGGAGTTCGCCGTGAAGCGCTGGGGCTGGGACGGCGTGGCCGTGGAGCGTACGGCCCTGGTGCCCGACGTGATGCTCGGCGCCGTGGAGCTGCTGAAGCTCGTCACCGGCCCCGGCGACGCGGTCGTCGTCAACAACCCCGTCTACCCGCCGTTCTACCAGTTCGTGACGCACCTGGGCCGGCGCGTCGTCGAGGTGCCCCTCGGCGCCGGCCTGCGCATCGACCTCGCCGCGCTGGACGAGGCGTTCGGCCGGGTCACGGCGGGCGGGCGGCGGGCCGCGTACCTGCTGTGCAGCCCGCACAACCCGACCGGCACGCTGCACACCGCCGAGGAGCTCTCCGCGGTCGCCGCCCTGGCCGGCCGCCACGGCGTACGGGTCGTGGCGGACGAGATCCACGCCCCGATCGTGGCCGGCGGGTCGGCCTTCGTGCCGTACCTGAGCGTGCCGGGCGCGGAGAACGGCATGTCCCTCATGTCGGCGTCCAAGGCGTGGAACCTCGCCGGGCTCAAGGCGGCCCTCGCGGTCTTCGGACCGGCGGCCGCCGGCGACCTGGCACGCCTGCCGGAGGAGGTGAGCCACGGCCCGAGCCACCTGGGCGTGATGGCGCACACCGTCGCCCTGCGCGAGGGGACCGGCTGGCTCGACGCCCTGCTCGCGGGGCTCGACGCCAACCGGCGCCTGTTCGCGGACCTGTTGGCCCGGCACCTGCCCGGCGTCTCCCACCGCCCGGGCGAGGCGACGTACCTCGCCTGGCTGGACTGCCGCGCCCTCGACCTCGGCGGCGCCGACCCCGCCGCCTTCTTCCTCGAGCGCGGCCGGGTCGCGCTGGTCTCCGGCACGGCGTTCGGCACGGGCGGCGCCGGGCACGTCCGGCTCAACCTGGCGGCCTCGCCGGAGCTGCTCACCGAGGCGGTGCGGCGCATGGCGGCGGCACTGACCTGACCGGACGCGGAATAGCCGGGCCGGGCCCGGGAGTTGGAGCCGGTACCTCACCGACCGCCCCGGGTGACCCCGGGGCCGAGACCGGAGCACACATGACCAGCGACACCACCCCCGGCCCGGACCGCTCGTTCCTCTTCGTCCTCGGCAGCTCCCGCAGCGACGGCAACACGGAGATACTCGCCCGGGCCGCCGCCGAGCAGTTGCCGGCGGACGTCCCGCAGCGCTGGATCGACCTGGCCCGGGTGCCGCTGCCCGACTTCCAGGACGGGCGCCACGAGAGCGAGGCGTGGCAGGCGGCGGAGCCCGAGGAGACGCTGCGGCAGGCCACCCTGGAGGCCACCGACATCGTCATCGCCTCGCCCCTGTACTGGTACTCGCTGTCCGCGCACACCAAGCGCTACCTCGACTACTGGTCGGGCTGGCTGACGGTCCCCGGCTCCGACTTCAAGCAGCGCATGGCGGGCCGCACGCTGTGGGGCGTGACGGTCATGGCGGACCGCGGCGAGGCCCGGGCCGAGGGGCTGGTCACCACCCTGAACCACACGGCGGCCTACCTGGGGATGCGGTTCGGCGGGGTGCTCCTCGGCAACGGCTCCCGTCCGGGCCAGGTGCGGGCCGACGAGCGGGCGTTGATCCGCGCGAAGACCTTCTTCCAGCGCGACGCCCCGCTCGCGCGCTTCCCGCACGACGGGGAGGCGTGAGGCAGCGCGGCCGGGGAAGGGGCGGAAACGGGCACACCGGCGGGCGTGCGAGGTGCAACACACCAGCAAGCATTTGCTTGCAATAGTTAGCAGGGTGGTGCAGCATCGGTGGCATGGCATCACTCAACGTCGGCAATCTCGGTGAGTACCTCCGCGAGCAGCGGCGCACCGCGCAGCTGTCCCTGCGGCAGCTCGCCGATGCCGCCGGGGTGTCCAATCCGTATCTGAGCCAGATCGAGCGCGGGCTGCGCAAGCCCAGCGCGGAGGTGCTGCAGCAGGTCGCCAAGGCGCTGCGGATCTCCGCCGAGACGCTGTACGTACGAGCCGGGATCCTCGAGGAGCGGGAGCGCGAGGAGCTGGAGACGCGTGCCGTGATCGTCGCCGATCCGTCGATCAACGAGCGGCAGAAGCAGGTGCTGCTCCAGATCTACGACTCCTTCCGCAAGGAGAACGGGCTCGATGCGGAGACCAGAGGCGCCGATGACATCACCGAGGACGGCACCTCAACCGACGACTGACATCCGCGACCCCTCCCGGAGGACCCACAGTGGCCATCATCGAAGAACTGCGTACGCCCCTCTACTTCGCCGCCGGTACGGCGGACCTCGCCGTGCAGCAGGCCAAGAAGGTGCCCGGTCTGATCGAGCAGCTCAAGACGGAGGCGCCGGCGCGGATCGACGCGGTGCGCAACACCGACCCCAAGGTCGTGCAGGAGAAGGTGACCGCGCAGGCCAAGGAGGCGCAGGCCAAGGTCACCGAGGTGCTCGGGTCGCTGGACACGGACCTGAAGAAGCTGGGCGAGACCGCCCAGGACCTCGCCCTGCGCAGCGTCGGCGTGGCCGCCGAGTACGCGGTCAGGGCGCGGGAGACCTACGAGCGCGTCGCCGAGCACGGTGAGCAGGCCGTGCGGCAGTGGCGCGGCGAGGCCGCCGAGGAGCTGACCGAGATCGCGGTGGCGGTGGAGCCGGACTTCCCGGCCGGCCCGTCGTCCGCGTCGGCGTCCACGGCCGCTTCCCCGGCGGGCGCCGAGACCGGGGCGAAGAAGCCCGCCCCGGCGAAGAAGCCCCCGGTGGCCCGCAAGCCCGCGGCGAAGAAGCCCACCGCGCCGGCCGACCAGTAAGTCCCCGGCCCCCACACGCTCGCCCCGGGCACCTTCGGCGCGGGGCAGGCGTTGTGGGGGTACCTTGGCCGCGAGGGGCCCTCAGCGGCCTACGTCACTGGTGAGGCGGTGCTCAGCATGTTGCTCGAGGGATTCAGCTCCTTCCTGTCCCTGCTCTACCTGGCCATGCTCGCGATCGCGGTGGTCGCCTTCGTCGTCGCCATGACGGCCCGCGAGGACGCGTACCGCGCCGCCGACAAGCAGACCAAGACGTTCTGGCTGATCATCCTGGGCGTCACGATCGCGGTGAACCTGCTCGTCCCCATGCTGTTCCTCCAGCTCGCCGGACTCGTCGCGTCGATCGTGTTCATGGTCGACGTCCGTCCCGCGCTGCGGCACGTGTCGGGCGGCCGCCGCGGCGGCTCCAGCAGCGACGGACCCTACGGCCCCTACAACGGCGGGCGCTGACCCGCGGCCGTCGCACCGGCACGGATCCGCTCCCCGGGCTGCCCGCGGCTGTGCCGCACCGTCCGCGGCCCGGCGGCCCCACAGGGCCTAGGGCGCGTATCGGGTTGTGATCAGTGAGTCGCTCTGGTGAGGTCCTTGATCCAGATCATCGAGGCGCGCAGGTATAGGCCGGCGAGGTAGCTGTCCGGGGTCTTGTCGTATCGAGTGGCGACGCCCCGCCATGCCTTGAGCTTGTTGATCAGCCGCTCGACGGTGTTCCTCTCCTTGTAGAGGCCGGCGTCGTGGCCGACGGGCCGGCCACCCCCGGAACCCTTCCTCTTCCTGTTGGCGGCCTGGTCGGCCTTCTCCGGGATGACCGCCTTGATGTGGCGTTTGCGCAGGTGGGTGCGATTACCGCGGGAGGAGTAGGCCTTGTCCCCGGCGACGGCGTCCGGCCGGGTGCGGGGGCGGCCGACGGGCCCGCGGACCCGGATCTTCCGCAGGGCGGGGATGAACTGCGGGCTGTCGGCAGCCTGTCCGGCGGTCAGCACGAACGCCAGCGGGCGGCACCTGCGGTCGGTGGCGAGGTGGACCTTGCTGGTCTGCCCGCCCCGCGAGCGTCCCAAGAGGGCGGTCTTCAGGCGGAGCTTCGCCGGCGGCGGACCCGTCGTCGTTCCTCCCGCTCGGGGGCCGCTTCGGCCGCGTGTCCGCTTTGTTCTTCGGGGCTGCCCCCTTTGGCGGGGCCTTCTCCTCTTCGGCGGCGGTCTTCTCCAGGGCGGCGAGGACCTCCTGGCCCAGGTGCATCCAGGCGGCGTCGTGGTGGGCGCGTGTGATGGTGGAGTCGATGCTGACCAGGGACAGGTCCACCTCGCCCCGCTTCGCCGCCTCCGCGATCAGGTCCTCCAGCAGGGCTTGAACACTCCCGCGTCACGCCACTGGCGGAAGCGGTTGGAGACGGTTGACCAGGCACCGAACTCGCTCGGCATCTCCCGCCACTGCCCGCCGGTCCGGAACCGCCAGATCACGCCCTCGAACTGCTGCCGCAGGGTCTTGGGGTACGGGCCGTACTCGCCGATCGGCAGGTGCGGCTCGATGAACTGCCACTCTTCATCCGTCAGTTGCGCGCGCGTCACGCACGACGGTCTACCGGGCCAGGGCCTGGAACGGGGCGAAACCCACAGATTGATCACGACCCGATCCGCGCTAGGCGGGCTGCGGGGCGGGCGTTTCCGGAGCGGCCGCGACGTTGCGGGTCTCACGCATGATCAGCAGGCCGTTGACCACCATCAGTGTCGCGGTCAGGCCGTGGACGCCGAGCGCGGTGGCCACGGAGCCGTGGTGGGCCAGCACCGTAGTCATGTCGCCGTACGCGGCGAGGGCCTCCACCAGCAGCACCCAGCCCAGCGCCCGGCGGTGGCCCGTCACCAGCAGGATGCCCAGGACCAGGGCCAGGACGACGTCGCGGATTCCCTTGATGATCAGGAAGCCGTCGCCGTCGCCGGACGGCCAGCTCGGCAGGCCGAAGCCCGGCGCCGTCGTTTCCGGGCTCAGGATGAACTCCGTCCCGAACCAGAGGATGAAGAGGATGAAGGCGGCGGCCAGTACGGTATTGATCTTCTTCAGCGACACTGTTCTTCTCCTTGCGAGACTTCGTCAGCTTGGTGAGCTTCGTGGAGCTTGCTGTGTTGCATGGGGCCTGATCAGGCCGCGCGGACGCGGCTGATCGAGGGACGTGGCTTGCCGGGATCGCAGTTGTGGGATCTGAGCGGCAGCTGCATTTCCAGATGCCGGGATTTCGGTGGTCAGCAGCCGCCCGGGGAGTGGGGATTGTGCGGCCACCGGCGCGGCGTCGGCCCGCGGGGTCAGAAATCCGAAGCCCTCTCGGGCTCACGCCGACGGGGCAAAAGCCGTTGATATACAGGGGCGAACCAGTGCATACCGGGACAGCGGTGGTATCAGGCGAGGGCGGCGACCAGCAGGGCGAACGCGGTGATGATGACGGCGACGCGGACGTAGTGGTAGCGGCCCCAGCGGTGCAGCTGCTGCTTCCAGTCGGCGGGCCGGTTGTCGGGTGTCCAGGTCTTGTTTCGGTTGTTGATCGGGACGAGCAGCAGCATCGACATGATCACGCTGAGGATCAGCAGCGCGCCGGCGGTGGCGACGAGTCCGGCGCCGTCGTGGTGCCATCCGGCGACGGCCCAGATCGCGACGAGGACGAGCGAGCCGATGTACCAGAACGGCATCAGGGCGCCGAGCATCCGGCCGCCGTGGGCATGGCCGAGCTGGCCGCTGTCCTCGGGAAGCGCGTCCAGGATCCGGTTCATGATGAAGGCGACGGAGAACTCCACCCCCACCATCAGGCCGACGGCGACGGTGGTGACGACCTCGAGTGCGTTGAGCATGACGATCCCTCCGTTGAACTAGCATTGCTAGCTGGCGAGGCAACGCTAATGCTGCCACCGCCCGATTGTCTAGCGATGCTAG
Organism: Streptomyces sp. NPDC051310; assembly: GCF_044455245.1. NCBI lineage: Bacteria > Bacillati > Actinomycetota > Actinomycetes > Kitasatosporales > Streptomycetaceae > Streptomyces > Streptomyces sp. NPDC051310. The sequence continues at coordinate 384,486 of NZ_JBITEO010000003.1, read as the reverse complement.
GATCGATTCATGTCGGTACAGGAACGCAAGCAGCGCGAACGGGCGGCCCGCGAGCGCCTCATCGTGGCGACAGCCCGCGAACTCGCCGAGCAGCAGGGCTGGGACGCTGTCACCACCCGCCGGCTCGCCGAGCGCATCGAATACAGCCAGCCCGTCCTCTACAGCCACTTCCGAGGCAAGCGCGAGATCATCGGCGCCGTCGCCCTTCAGGGGGCCGCCGAACTGGCCACGGCGGTGCGGGCCGCGACCTCCGCCGCGGACGGCCCGCGCGCCCGGGTCGCCGCCCTGGCCCGCGCTTACCTCGACTTCGCCGCACGCAACCCGGCGGTCTACGACGCCTTGTTCCAGCTCGACGGCGGCCTGGCGTACGCGCAGGAGGACACCCCGGAACCTCTCAAGGACGCCTTCGCCGCGCTGCTGGAGACTCTCGCCGAGGTCGCCGGCGACGGCGTCCACCCCGGGCTGTTCACCGAGACGTTCTGGGCGGCCCTGCACGGCCTGGCCACCCTGACCCGAGCGGGCCGCCTGCTGCCCGAGGACGCTGAGCCGAGGGTGGAGCTGTTGGTGGACCGGCTCGCCATGGTCTGACACACCGTCCCGGTGGGCACGTAGCCGGGGCCCTCGGGCCCCGCCGCCACCTGCCTGCGGCCACGCTTCCGGTCACCCGCGCCCGCACGGCGCAGCCGCAGACCGCCGGGCCCCGCACCCAGACGGGGCACCCACCCCGGAGGCTGCGATGCTCATTGATCACGACTCGATACGCGCCCCAGGCCCTGTCGTCACATTCCCGTCTGCCCCGCGACGCCATGCACGCACTCTCGCCGCACCGGGCCCGGACCCGAGTACATCCAGTACGAGGGTCAGGGCCCGGCACACCGAGAGCACGCACCAAACGCCGCAGGGCCGCCCTTCGGGCGACGACGGGAATGTGACGACAGGGCCTAGGCGCCGCGCGGGGCGCGGTCCAGCAGGAGGACCGCCACGTCGTCGGTCAGCTCGCCGCCGTTCAGCTCACGCACCTGCGTCACCGCGGCCTCCAGCAGCTCCTCGCCCTGCAGACCCCGCGCCAGCTGGTCGTTGATCATCGCGACCATGCCGTCCTGGCCGAGCCGCGGCGAGCCGGGGCCGGCCGAGCGGCCCTCGATCAGGCCGTCCGTGTACATCATCAGGCTCCATGAGCCACCCAGCTCCACCTGCCGGCGCGGCCAGCGGGCGCGCGGCAGCAGACCCAGCGCCGGGCCGCCGTCCTCGTACGGGAGCAGCTGCGCCGCGCGGCCCCGGCGGGCGATCAGCGGGGAGGGGTGGCCCGCCAGGCACAGCCCGGCACGGCGTCCGTCCGGCGCGATGTCCACCGTGCAGAGGGTCGCGAAGATCTCGTCGTTGGCGCGCTCGTGCTCCAGGACCTGCTGGAGGGTGGAGAGCAACTCGTCCCCGCAGAGCCCGGCGAACGTCAGCGCGCGCCACGCGATCCGCAGCTCCACGCCCAGCGCCGCCTCGTCCGGTCCGTGGCCGCACACGTCGCCGATCATGGCGTGCACGGTGCCGTCCGGTGTGCGCACCGTGTCGTAGAAGTCGCCGCCGAGCAGCGCGCGCGAGCGCCCGGGCCGGTAGCGGGCCGCGAAGCGCAGGTCGGAGCCCTGGAGCAGCGGCGTCGGCAGCAGGCCCCGCTCCAGGCGGGCGTTCTCCTGCGCGCGCAGCCGTGACTCGGCCAGCTTCACCTGCACCGAGTCGGCGCGCTTGCGCTCCACGGCGTACCGGATGGCCCGGCTGAGCAGCGGGCCGTCGAGCTCCTCGCGGAAGAGGTGGTCCTGGGCCCCGGCGCGTACCGCCTCGGCGGCCAGCTCGGGCTCGCCGGAGCCGGCCAGCACCAGGACGGCGTGGCGCGGCGCGATGCGCAGCACGTGGCGGAGAGCGGCGAGCGGGTCGTCGCCGCCGGACGGGCCGGTGGGCAGCGCGAGGTCCACGAGGACGCAGTGGACGTCGTCGGTGAGCAGCCGCTCGGCCTCGGTGAGGTTCCGGGCGGTCCGGATGCGGACCCGGGTGCCGGAGGCGTCCACCAGCTCCGGGACGGTGAAGGTGCCCGCCGGGTCGTCCTCGATCACCAGGAGCACGAGGTCCGTGGCCCCGGCGGTGTCCGCGACGGTGGTGGCGGCGGCCGGAGCGGGACTGCTCACCCTCTGTCGCGGTACGGGTACGGGCATCGGTCTGTTTCCTTCCCTCCCCCCGAGGGCGCGGTGGCGCGTCGGGCGACGCACCGCCAGACGGGGACCATAGCGGTCCCCGGCGGCCGAGCGGAATGGTGATCGGCGAAGAGCCGATGGCATATGCCGCGCAGCGGGAGGTAGTTGGGCAACGGCCCATGACGAACGTCACGCACGGTGTGTCAGCCGGGTCACACCGGGCCGGGCCCGGGGCGGCGGGGGCGCCGGGCGCGCACGGCGCCGGGGGCCCCTCGCCCGGGATGCGTTACTTGTCCGGGCGTACGACGCCGAGGATCCGCATCGAGCCGGCCCCCGCGATCGTCACGTTCCGTCCCGGCCGGGGGGCGTGCACGATCGCCCCGTCCCCGATGTACATGCCCACGTGACTGGCGTCCTCGTGGTAGATGATCAGGTCACCGGGGCGCATGTCCCTGATGTCGATCCGGGGCAGCAGCCGCCACTGCTCCTGCGAGGTGCGCGGGATCGCCTTCCCGGCCGAGCCCCACGAGCGCTGCGTGAGCCCCGAGCAGTCGTACGACCCGGGACCCTCCGCGCCCCACACGTACGGCTTGCCGATCTGCGCGGTGGCGAACTCGATGGCCTTGCGGCCCTGCTCGCTCGCGCTGCCGGCGATGTCCTTGAGCACGCCCGAGCCGATCCACGCCGTCTGGGCCTGGGTCTGCTCCTGCTGTTCGAGCTGGAGCAGCCGCTCGCGCTCCTCGGCCTCCAGCTGCGACTCCAGCTTCTCGGCCGCGGCGATCTTGGTCTCGATCTCCTTCTTGGCCTTCGCCTGCCGCACCCGGCTGGTCTCCAGCCGGGTCCACTCGCTGCTGGCGGTCCGGGTGTACGCCTCCAGGTCCGCCTGGGTGCGGTTGAGCTCGCCGAGCAGGTCCCGGGTCGCCTTCTGGCCCTGCTGGAGGCGCCCGGCGCCGTCGAGGAAGCGGCGGGGGTCGTCGGTGAGGACGAACTTGGCCTCGTCCGGTACGCCGCCGTTGCGGTACTGCGCGCGGGCGGCCGCCCCGGCCCGCTTCTTCAGGTCGTCGATGCGGGCCCGGCCGTCGACGATGGCCTGCGCGAGCCGGACGATCTCGGCCGACTGCTTCTCGGCCCGCTCCTCGGCGAGGTTGAACGCGTCGGTGGCGGACGCGGCCTGCCGGTACAGGCCGTCGATCTCCTTGCGCACCTCTTCGAGGCTCTTCTCCGGCCGCGGAGGGGCCGGGGGAGCGGGAGCGGCGTACGCGGGTGAGGCGAGCACCGTCAGGGCGCAGACCACCGTGATCGCGGCTGTGGCGCAACGGCGTCGGGTCACGAGCTCCCCCTCAACGGTCCATCCTTTTCACTCGACCTGATTTACCGTCAGTAACTTCCGGCCGACTCCGAGATGGTGCCATGCCGATCCGCAAAGTAACAGGGGTCGGGGAGCACGCCGGCCGCGCCCGCGGCGCGAGCGCCGCGCGTACCCCTCAGGCGCCCGGCGCGAGCGCCCGCCACGCCACCGTGAGCTCGCCCTGCCGCCACCGCCGCCGCCCGTCCGCCACCGGCCAGTCGGCCGCCAGCGCCGTCGCCGCCGCGATCCACCGCTGCCGGGCCCCCAGCGACGCGTACGGCGACGCCGCCGCCCACGCCCGGTCGAAGTCCCGCAGGAAGGCGTGCACCGGCTCCCCCGGCACATTGCGGTGGATCAGCGCCTTCGGCAGCCGCTCCGCCAGGTCCGAGGGACGCTCCAGCGACCCCAGCCGGGTGGCGAACGTCACGGTGCGCGGACCCTCCGGCCCGAGCGCCACCCACACGTGCCGCCGCCCGATCTCGTCGCAGGTCCCCTCCACCAGCAGCCCGTCCGGGGCGAGCCGCGCGCACAGCCGCCGCCACACGGCGGCGACCTCGTCCTCGTCGTACTGGCGCAGCACGTTCGCCGCCCGGATCAGCGCGGGCGCGCCGTCCACCGGTACCTCGAAGCCGCCGTGGACGAAGCGGAGCCCGTCGCGCTCGTACGGCCGGGCGGCCTCGACCCGCGCAAGCTCGATCTCCACGCCCACGACCCGGGTACGGGGGTCGGCCGTGCGCAGCCGCGCCAGGAGCTCGACGGCGGTCCACGGCGCGGCGCCGTACCCGAGGTCCACCGCGACCGGGGCCGCGGCACCGCGGCGCAGGGCCGGGCCGTGCACGGCGGCGATCCAGCGGTCCATGCGGCGCAGCCGGTTCGGGTGGGTGGTCCCGCGTGTCGTGGTGCCCACGGGGCGGGTGATGCGCGGGGCCATGCGGACGAGGGTAAATGATTTGGCAAAACGGAAATGAAGGGGCGCATTCCGCTGTTGTGGAGCGCTGGAGAGGATCGGCCAGCGCATCCTCCCTTCGGCATGCCGCAGCGCCCGGCGTGCACGAGGACCCCGAAGGACTGCGGAAGGACGCCGACGTGAGCCAGTACGTGTCCCGGTTCGCCGGCACCCTGGCGGCCACGCCGTCCCGGCTCCGGCTCCCCGGCCGGCCCCGGACGCCCCGCCGGGTCGCCATGCTCAGCGTCCACACCTCGCCGCTGCACCAGCCCGGCACGGGGGACGCGGGCGGCATGAACGTCTACATCGTCGAGCTCGCCAGGCGCCTCGCCGCGATCAACATCGACGTCGAGATCTTCACCCGGGCCACCGCCGGCGGCCTGCCCCCGGCCGTCGAGCTCGCCCCCGGCGTCCTCGTGCGCCACGTGGACGCCGGCCCCTACGAAGGGCTCGCCAAGGAGGAGCTGCCGGCCCAGCTGTGCGCCTTCACGCACGGCGTCATGCAGGCCTGGGCGCGCCACCGGCCCGGCCACTACGATCTGGTCCACTCCCACTACTGGCTGTCCGGCCACGTCGGCTGGCTCGCCGCCGAGCGCTGGGGCGTACCGCTCGTGCACGCCATGCACACCATGGCCAAGGTCAAGAACGCCGCCCTGGCGGAGGGGGACACCCCAGAGCCCGCGGCCCGCGTGATCGGCGAGACGCAGATCGTGCGCGCCGCCGACCGGCTGATCGCCAACACCGCGGAGGAGGCCGACGAGCTCGCCCGCTTCTACGACGCCGACCCGTCGAAGGTCGCCGTCGTGCACCCCGGCGTGAACCTGGACCGCTTCCGCCCCGCCGACGGCCGCGCCGCCGCCCGGGCCCGGCTCGGGCTGCCCGCCGACGCCTTCGTCCCCGTCTTCGCCGGGCGCATACAGCCCCTGAAGGCCCCCGACATCCTGCTGCGCGCCGCCGCCCTGATGCTGGAGCGGGACCCCTCGCTGCGTGCCCGCATGGTCGTCCCGGTCGTCGGCGGGCCGAGCGGCAGCGGTCTCGCCAAGCCGGAGGGGCTGCAGAAGCTCGCCGCGCGCCTCGGCATCGCCGACATCGTGCGGTTCCACCCGCCGGTGGTGCAGGAGCGGCTCGCGGACTGGTTCCGTGCGGCGTCGGTGCTCGTCATGCCCTCGTACAGCGAGTCCTTCGGGCTGGTCGCCATCGAGGCGCAGGCGGCCGGCACCCCGGTCGTCGCGGCGGCCGTCGGCGGATTGCCGGTGGCGGTGCGGGACGGCGAGACCGGCTTCCTCGTACCGGGCCACGACCCGGCCGCGTACGCCGCCGTGCTGCACCGCTTCGCCGGCGATCCCGCGCTCACCGCCCGCATGGGGGACGCTGCGGCGCGGCACGCCGGGTCCTTCGGATGGGACGCGGCGGCATCGGCGACGGCGGACGTCTACACCGCTGCGATGCACGAGCGACGGCGTCACGTACGCTCCCACCATGGCTGACGCAGGGCACGCAGACGCACGGCAGATCATCGAATCGACGCTGGACGACGCCGAACTGACCTGGGAGTCCCCGTCCCCCGGGACGTACGTCGTCACGCTCCCCGGCACCCGCAAGCTCTCGACCACCGTCTCGCTGAAGCTGGGCAACCACTCCCTCTCCGTCAACGCCTTCGTGATCCGCCACCCCGACGAGAACGAGGCGGGCGTCCACCGCTGGCTGCTGGAGCGCAACCTCAAGCTGTACGGGGTCGGTTACGCGATCGACGGACTCGGCGACATCTACCTGACCGGCAAGCTGCCCCTCTCCGCGGTCACCCCGGAGGAGCTGGACCGGCTGCTCGGCTCGGTCCTGGAGGCGGCGGACGGCGCGTTCAACACGCTGCTGGAGCTGGGCTTCGCGACGGCGATCCGCAAGGAGTACGAGTGGCGCGTCGCGCGCGGCGAGTCCACCCGGAACCTCGACGCGTTCACCCACCTGACCGCTCCGAAGCGCTGATGTGCCGGTAGGCGACCACCTGTGAGTGCGGCGGCAGCGGCGCGACCGTGATGTCGCTGCCCGTGCGCGGCGCGTGGATGACCGTGCCGCCGCCCGCGTACATCTGCACGTGGCCGCCCTTCGCCGTGATCAGCAGATCCCCCGGCACCAGCGCGGAGCGCGTCGTGGCCCGCCCCGAACGGACCTGGTCCCAGGTGGTGCGCGGCAGGCGGACGCCGGCCGCCTCCCACGCGCGCATCACCAGGCCCGAACAGTCGTAGCCGCGCGGCCCCGTGCCGCCCCAGACGTACGGCTTGCCCAGCTGCGCCCGGGCGTACGCGACCGCCTGCGCGGCGCCGACGGACCCGCCTCCGCCCCCGCCCCCGCCACCGTCCCCGTCTCCGCCGCCGGTTCCTCCCGGTGCTGCTGCGGCCCCCGCGACGCGGAAGCTCTCGCCGGCGTAGATGAGGGTCGAGGTGCCGAGGCCGTTGAGCCGCTGGAGCTCGCCCACGGTGGTGCGGTGGCGGGCGGCGAGCTCCGAGAGGGTGTCGCCGGGTACGAGGACGATGCTGCGCGCCGACGGCGCGGGCGTGCCCGGCTTCCGCGGCTGCCCGGGCTTCTGCGTCCCGGGTTTCCCCGGCTGCTCGGGTGCCGGCGACGGCCCCGGGGTCTGCGGCTGCGGGGTCCCGGGCGCCGCCGGCGGAGCGGCCGGGGGCCGCAGGACCGCCGGCGCGTCCGACGCGGGGCCGTGCACGGCCAGGACCGCGCCCAGCACGACGGCGAGCAGGGCGAGCACGCTGACGGCGGCGGTGCGCAGCGCGGTCGTCGCCACCGCCGCCGTACCCGGCCGCTGCCACCACGTGTGCGGCCGCGGCGCCCGGTGCACCCCGCGCGCACGCCACACATCGAGCCGTACCTGACCGAACATCGAAGCCTCCTTCACTCGCCCGGGAGTGGGCTTCCGAGGAGGCTGCTGCGACCCGCGGGTCTCCGGCAAGATCGTCGGCGGTCCGGTACAGTCCGAGACGTCTTCGCAGGTCAGGCGGGGTTCGCCGGACTGTCCCGGCCACCCGGAACCCTTGCCGGACGGTCCGCGGACCCGGCACGCTCATGCCATCGACCGGCCCGCCCGCCGCCTCGCAACGTCGAATGCGAGCGGTGGTGCCCGCCGGGGCGCTCCTCGCCTTTCCGCCGGTGTCGACGACCGGGGCGAGCCCTCGTTTCCTTCCTTCCGCGAGAAGAGGACACCCTGATGAGCAACGCCCGTTCAGCCCGCCGCCCCCGTACGACCCGCGCCCTCGTGGCCGCTGCGGCCGCCGGCGCCCTCCTGGCCGGCGGGGCCCTCGCCCTCCCCGGCGACCCGGAGGCGCCGTCCACGACCACCCTGGCCGGCTCGGCCCAGCGGAGCCTCGCCTGCCCCGACGCGGGGCAGACCTTCCACAGGTTCGGCAAGCCGACCACCAAGTGGGTGGCCACCGGTGTCCGCAGCGACTGGGCCAAGCCCAAGGTGACCATCAACTACACCAAGAGCAGGAGCGCGGCGGTCAGCGCGACGCTGAGCGCCTCGGCGTCGGCCGAGGCCGGCGTGATCTTCGCCAAGGCGAGCGTCGAGATCGGCGTCTCGGTGGGCTCGCAGTGGACCTGGACGGACCAGTGGTCCTACCAGGCCACCGTGCCCACCAAGGCGGGTGGCAAGAAGGTCAGGAAGGCACGGCTGGTGATGTTCCACGAGGCGAAGAAGTTCGGCGTCACCAAGAAGCGCTTCGCCACGGGGCCGCGCGGCGGCTGCGTGACGCGGACCGTCTGGAAGACCACCGTCACGGCCCCGGTGAAGAAGAACAGCAACACGTGGGGCCTGCAGTACCAGTACAAGTAGGCGGCCTCCGGCGGCCCTCCCGGCGTCACACGCAGTCGTTGGTGGCGTCCCAGCACGTCTCCTCCGGGAACGGGTCGCCACCGCCGCCGCCGCCGCTGCCGCCGCCGGACGGGCCCTCCGGCGTCGGCGACGGGGTCCAGGGCGGCGGCTCGTACGGCGTGGGGCCGGGTTCGTACGGCGGCGGCGCCGTGGGGGCCGGCCGCTCGGGCACGGGCCGCTTGCTGCTCCTGGCCGGCGTGGGCTTCGGGGACGGGGCCGTGGACACCTCCGGGGCCCGGGTGGCGGGCCGCGGGGAGCTCGCGGCCGCGGACGGCCGGGACACCGGGCGCGCGCCGGTGCCGGACGGGCTCGCGCCTGCCGGGGTCCGGACGGCCGGGCTTCCGCCGGGCGTCCCGGCGGGCGCCCGGCCCTCGCCGTCGGGCAGCAGCGCCACCCCGGTCACCCCGGCCGCGAGCAGCACCAGCACGGCGGCGGCCCCCGCCACGACCCGTCCGCGCCCCCGCTGCCGCTTCCCTTCGCCCGCGCGGCGCCGACCCTTGCGGTGCGCCGGCCGGCTCCGGTCGCCCGCCGACGGGTCGGTGGGTGCCTTCCCGGGTCCGGCGGGCTGCTCGGGTCCGGCGGGTTCTTCGGACGGCTGGTGCGGCTCGGGTCGGGCGAGCTCTTGGTGTCCGGCGGGCTCTTCGGACGGCTCGTGCGGCTCGGGTCCGGCGGGCTCTTGGTGTCCGGCGGGGTCGGAGGGGACGGCTCCCTGCGCCGGGGTGACGCCGACTGTGATGCCGGGCCTGTCCGGTGAGGCGTCCGACCGGCAAGGGGAGGCGGTGCACGGGTCGGTGTCCGGCCGGCAAGGCGGCTCGGTGTGCGGGTCGGTGTCCGACCGGGGCAGCGGCTCCACGTCGAACTGCTGCCTCTCCGGCGCCGGTTCGGTTCCGTCCGGAGAGGCCTCCGGCTCGTGGGGCCGGGCTTCCCCGGACGGGGTGTCCGGCCCGGAAGGTCCGGTCGCGTTTGAGCGAGACTCCGGCTGAGCCGACGGGACCCCGCCCAGCCGGTGCTCCCCTTCCGCCGGTTGGGCCCCACCGAACCGGGCCTCCGGCTCCGCCGGCCGGGCTCCGTCGAACCGGACGACGTCCGGCTCCCCCTCCGCCGGGGGCGCCGCTGTGGCGGCCCCGGGGCGGGGCGGGGGAGGCCCCTCCAGGGCGGCCGCGAGGCGCTTGCGCGTACGGATCCAGGCCGCGGTCGTCGCGTCGTCGCCCCCGCACGCGCGGACGAACGCCGCGAGGAGCTCCTCCCTGGGGAGCTCCTCGCGGTTCAGCGCGCCCGCGAGCGTCGCGCGGGGCAGTACGTCGCCGGCCTCCTGCGCGCGGCGCTCCAGCGCGCGGTAGCTCAGGTGCGCCCACTGGCGCAGCGCGCGCATCGCCGCCACGAACTCTCCCGGAGTCGTGGCCGCATCCGGCTGTGGTGCCCCGCTGTCCACTGTTCGCCCCCGTGCGGTTGTCGGTGCTCAGCCATGCTTCCCGGCAGCTTAGGAAGAGCCCGGCCCACGCGGGGCCGGAACCAGCCGATTCCCCGGTCGCCGGGGCCCGCACCCGCGCGGGGCCCGCCACGAGGCCACCGGCCACACCGGCCCGCTCGCGCACGACCGGGGGCGTACGGCACCCCCGTGGCCGTACGCCCCCAGCGGGTCTCTTGCCGATCAGGCGGCGGTGACCTTCTCCCCCTCGACGGGGGCCCGCGGGACCGCGATCTCTCCGGCCACGACCTCCCCGACCGGGGCGTCCTCCTCCGGCAGCGCCCGCATCAGCAGCCAGGAGCCGAGCGCGGCCACCGTGCCCAGCACCGCGCACATCCCCCACAGCCACGGTGCACCGAACCGGTCGATCACCCAGCCCGACAGCAGCGGGGCGACGAGCGCGGCGACGGACCACGACATCGTGTAGACGCCCTGGTAGCGCCCGCGCCCGTGCACCGGGGACAGCCGCACCACCAGACCGGTCTGGGTCGGCGCGTTGATCATCTCGCCGACCGTCCAGACGCAGACGGTCAGCGCGTACACGGCGACCGAACCGGCGAAGGCGGTGAGCCCGAAGCCGTACCCGGCGAGCAGCGCGGAGAGGACCAGCAGCGAACGCGGGTCGCGGTGCTCGATGTAGCGGGTCAGCGGTATCTGGAGGGCCACGATCAGCACACCGTTCACGGCGATGGCCGTGCCGAAGTCCGCGCTGGTGAAGCCGTCCGCGCCCATGGCGACCGGGAGGCCCACGTACCCCTGCTGGAAGATCAGCGAGATGAGGAAGGACAGGCCGACCACGCCCATGAACCGTCCGTCGCGCAGGACGGCCCCCAGGCCGACCTCCGGCCCGGCCGCCGCCTTCCCGGCCGTCCCCGAAGCCTGCTCGGGCCGCGACTCCGGGATCTTGACGAAGATCAGCACGGCGCAGGCCAGGGTCATCGCGGCCTCGGCCAGGAAGCCGGCGCGGTAGCTGTACTCGGCGAGGAAGCCGGCGCCGGCGGAGGAGATGGCGAAGCCCAGGTTGATGGCCCAGTAGTTGAGCGAGAAGGCCCGTACGCGGTCCTCGGGCGGTACGAGGTCGGCCAGCATCGCCTGCACCGCCGGGCGGGAGGCGTTCGACGCGGCACCGACGAGGAAGGCCACGGCGGCGATGGCGACCGGGTGCTCCATGAAGCCGAGGACGGCGACGGACAGCGCGGTCGACGACTGCGCGATCAGCATGGTGGGCCGCCGGCCCAGCCGGTCGGTCATGACGCCCGCGCCGAGCGAGGAGATGACGCCGCCGAGGCCGTGCAGGGTGGCGACGAGCCCGGCGTACGTCGCCGAGTACCCGCGGTCGAGGGTCAGGTAGAGCGCCATGAAGGTGGCGACGAACGCCCCGAGCCGGTTGACCAGCGTGCTGGTCCACAGCCACCAGAACTCCCGGGGCAGGCCCGAGACGCTCTCCCTCGCCGCGCGCCTGAGCGTGGCCATCGACATGAACCCATCCCCCTGTAAGTGGCGTTGCCAGCAGAGGGAACTTACAAGGGTTCTGCTCCCGGCGGCCAGTCAATTGACGGGAGCCGTCAAGCGTCAGCGGCGTCCATTAATCTCGTACGCATGGCCGACGCACCGTACAAGCTGATCCTCCTCCGCCACGGCGAGAGCGAATGGAACGCGAAGAACCTGTTCACCGGCTGGGTGGACGTCAACCTCACCGAGAAGGGCGAGAAGGAGGCGGTCCGCGGCGGTGAGCTGCTCAAGGACGCCGGTCTGCTCCCCGACGTCCTGCACACCTCCCTCCAGAAGCGCGCCATCCGCACCGCGCAGCTGGCCCTGGAGGCCGCCGACCGCCACTGGATCCCGGTCCACCGCTCGTGGCGCCTGAACGAGCGCCACTACGGTGCGCTGCAGGGCAAGGACAAGGCGCAGACGCTCGCCGAGTTCGGCGAGGAGCAGTTCATGCTGTGGCGCCGCTCGTACGACACCCCGCCGCCGGTCCTCGCCGACGACAACGAGTTCTCGCAGGCCGGCGACGCGCGCTACGCCACCATCCCGCCGGAGCTGCGCCCCCGTACGGAGTGCCTGAAGGACGTCGTCGTCCGCATGCTGCCGTACTGGTACGACGGCATCGTCCCGGACCTCCTGGCCGGCCGCACGGTCCTGGTCGCCGCCCACGGCAACAGCCTGCGCGCCCTGGTGAAGCACCTGGACGGCATCTCCGACGCCGACATCGCGGGCCTCAACATCCCGACGGGCATCCCGCTGGTGTACGAGCTCGACGCCGAGTTCAAGCCGCTGACCAAGGGCGGCCGGTACCTCGACGCGGAAGCGGCCAAGGCGGCCATCGAGGCGGTCAAGAACCAGGGCAAGAAGTAACCCTGCCCCGCGCATCCCGCGCGGAGAAGGGCCCCGCCCGGTCCGCCCGGGCGGGGCCCTTCCGCGTACGTACGGGGCGCCGGTCAGCCGCAGCAGCCGCCGCACTGGCAAGGGGCGCCCGACTGGCACCCGCAGCCGCAGCCCGAGCCGCATCCGCAGGCGCCGAGGACGGGCAGGTGGACCACTTCGACCGGTGCTGCTTCCTGCTGGACGTCGGTCACGGGGGAATCTGCCATGGGGTCCCTCCTCAAAGGCGTACGTTCGAAGGCGTACGTCACCTCTCCCCATTGCATGCCCAGCCGACAGGGCGCATCAACGGCGCACAGAGGCCCGCCCCGCCCGTCGGGCGCCGCCTTCCGTGGACGGGACCAGCGGGTGACGCCGTCAGGTCCTTCGACCGGGCCTCCGCCTGCCGGAGTTCGTCCGCGACCCCTTCTTTCCGGCGGCCCCCGCACTGTTGCGCAGGCTTCGGGCCGCGAGCCGGACTGCGTCCGGCACCCCTCAGGCCCCCTCGACCGGGGCCTCCGCCTGCTGGAGTTCGTCGGCGTGCTCGCCCGTCACCAGGTAGACCACGCGCTTGGCGACCGACACCGCGTGGTCGGCGAAGCGCTCGTAGTAGCGGCCCAGCAGCGTCACGTCGACCGCCGTCTCGATGCCGTGCTTCCAGCGGTCGTCCATCAGGTGCTGGAAGAGCGTGCGGTGCAGGCGGTCCATCTCGTCGTCGTCGTGCTCCAGCTGCAGCGCCAGGTCGACGTCCTTCGTGATGATGACCTCCGCCGCCTTCGCCATCAGGCGCTGCGCCAGCTGCCCCATCTCCAGGATCGTCGCGTGCAGGTCGTGCGGCACCGCGCGGTCCGGGAAGCGCAGCCGGGCCAGCTTGGCGACGTGCTGCGCCAGGTCGCCCGAGCGCTCCAGGTCGGCGCTCATGCGCAGCGAGGTCACCACGATCCGCAGGTCCGTCGCGACGGGCTGCTGGCGCGCCAGCAGGGCTATCGCCCGCGCCTCCAGGTCGTGCTGAAGGTCGTCGACCTTCTGGTCGGCCGCGATCACGGCCTCCGCCAGCTTCAGATCCGCGTCGAGCATCGCCGTCGTGGCGCGCCCGATCGCCGACCCGACCAGACGGGCCATCTCGACCAGGCCCTCGCCGATCGAGTCCAGTTCCTCGTGGTACGCGTCCCGCATGGATGTCCCTCTCTCAGTACGACCAACAGGGGTCCGGGTGGGGCTCGGACCCCCACGCTCCCACGGTCCGAGTCCAAAAAGTCCGGGGCCTCCCTCCCAAGTGAACCGTCACTATCCCCTCGGTGAACTCTGGGCGACGACTGTTCGAGCACCCACTCGGATGGCTGGGAGAGTGTCGGAGACCCCGCATAACCTGGATGCATGGACGTGAACGCGGCGGTCGCCGCATTGGCAGCGATCGCCGGGGCGTGCACCGGCGTGATCGCCATGCTGGCGTTCCGCTGGAGCGAGCGGGACCAGGCCAGGCCCACCCGTACCTCGCTGCACACGGACGCGGTGCTGCCGCCGGGCGTGGACACGGTCCTGTCGGTCCTGCGCTCCTCCGCCGTCGTGCTCGACGAGAGCGATTCCGTCGTCAAGGCAAGCTCCGCGGCATACGCGCTGGGCCTGGTCCGCGGCGGCAAGCTCGCCGTCGAGCCGATGCTCCACATGGCCCGCGACACCCGCCGCGACGGGGAGATACGCCAGGTCGAGCTCGACCTGCCCCGGCGCGGCACCGGCCGCGGCGAAGCCCTCGCCGTGTCCGCCCGCGTCGCCCCGCTCGGCTCCCGCCTCGTCCTGCTCCTCGTGGAGGACCTGACGGAGGCGCGCCGCATAGAGGCCGTGCGCCGCGACTTCGTCGCCAACGTCAGCCACGAGCTCAAGACACCCGTCGGCGCGCTCTCGCTGCTCTCCGAGGCCGTCATGGACGCCTCCGACGACCCCGAGGCGGTCACCCGCTTCGCCGGCCGCATGCAGATCGAGGCGACCCGGCTCACCAACCTCGTGCAGGAGCTCATCGACCTCTCCCGGGTGCAGAACGACGACCCGCTGGACGACGCCGAGCCGGTGCGGGTCGACGAGCTGGTCGCCGAGGCCGTCGACCGCTCCCGGCACACGGCCGGCACCAAGCAGATCACCATGGCCGCCGGAGGCACCCACGACCTGCACGTGTGGGGCCATCGCGGCCAGCTCGCCGCCGCCCTCGGCAACCTCGTCGAGAACGCCGTCAACTACTCACCCGCCCACACCCGCGTCGGCATCGCCGCCCGCCGCGTCTCCGCGCCCGGGGGCGACCTGATAGAGATCGCCGTCACCGACCAGGGCATCGGCATCCCCGACAAGGACAAGGAGCGCATCTTCGAGCGCTTCTACCGCGTCGACCCGGCGCGCTCCCGCGCCACCGGTGGTACGGGCCTGGGCCTGGCCATCGTCAAGCACGTGGCCGCCTCGCACGGCGGGGAGGTCACGGTGTGGAGCACCGAGGGTCAGGGCTCCACCTTCACACTCCGGCTGCCCGAGGCCGGCGCCGTACGGGACCGCTCCGCCGGGTCCCGCCCGCGGCACCACGACTCAGAGACCACCACAGAACCGCTCACCGCCCCGGAGGTCCTTCCGTGACCCGAGTCCTTGTCGTCGAGGATGAGGAATCCTTCAGCGACGCCCTGTCCTACATGCTCCGCAAGGAGGGCTTCGAAGTCGCCGTCGCGTCGACCGGGCCCGAGGGGCTGGACGAGTTCGAGCGCAACGGCGCCGACCTGGTCCTGCTCGACCTCATGCTGCCCGGCCTGCCCGGCACGGAGGTCTGCCGTCAGCTGCGCGGCCGCTCGAACGTCCCCGTCATCATGGTCACGGCCAAGGACAGCGAGATCGACAAGGTGGTCGGGCTGGAGATAGGAGCCGACGACTACGTCACCAAGCCGTTCTCCTCCCGCGAGCTGGTCGCCCGCATCCGCGCGGTGCTGCGCCGCCGCGGCGAGCCGGAGGAGGTCACGCCGGCGGCCCTGGAGGCCGGCCCGGTGCGGATGGACGTGGACCGCCACGTCGTCACGGTCTCGGGTGCCAAGGTCGACCTGCCGCTGAAGGAGTTCGACCTGCTGGAGATGCTCCTGCGCAACGCGGGCCGCGTGCTCACGCGCATGCAGCTCATCGACCGTGTGTGGGGCGCGGACTACGTCGGTGACACCAAGACCCTCGACGTCCACGTCAAGCGCCTGCGCGCGAAGATCGAGCCGGACCCGGGCGCGCCGCGCTACCTGGTGACGGTCCGGGGCCTGGGGTACAAGTTCGAGCCGTAGGCCGGCCCGCACGGGACGTGCGTGCGAACACGAGGGCGCCCCGCCGGAAAGCTCCGGCGGGGCGCCCTCGTGCGGCTGCGGGTCAGTGACCGGCGGCGTGCGACTGCTCGCCGCCCGTCGCCGGGGTGCCGCCGTCCTGGCCGTGCGTACCGGCCGGCGATCCCGAGGGGGAGCCGGTCGGCGAGCCGGAGGGCGACGCGGCCGGCGAGCCCGACGGCGAGGCGGCGGGCGCCTCGGGCGCGCCGGTGGGACCGAAGTCCGCGTAGTAGCCGTGCGCCGTGACGACGAACGCGTCGAGCTTCACGTCACCGGTCTCGCTGAGCTGGAAGACGACCTCGCGGGCGCTGCCGAGCTCGGCCTTGTCCACGCCCTGCTCCAGGACGGCCGAGGCGTTGCCCTTGCCGCCGATGACGACGGAGCCGAACGCGGGGACGGTGATGGCGCCGGAGCCGCCCGCGGGCGTGAGCTTCACGGTGGCGTCGGAGCCCGGGAGCTGGATGGCCTCCAGCTTCTCCTCCTTGTCGCCGGCGTTGAAGAGGGTCGCCGAGACGACGGCCGGGCCCTCGGCGCCGGGCTTCTCCTGCGCGATCACCGTGGCGTTCTGGATCTTGATGTCGCCGACGGTGGTGGCCGCGTTGTCCGGCCTGATCTGCAGCGTCTGGGCGTCATTGCCCGCGCCGCAGGCGGAGAGCGAGGCGATCGAGAACACGATGGCGGTGGCGGCGAGGACGCCGCGTCGAAGGCTGCGGCTCACGGCGGCGGCAACTCCTAGGACGTACGGACGGACGGGCGACGGACGACCGTTGACCGAAGACGGACGGCTAAGACCGAGCTAAGGATCACTCAGCGGGCTCAGGTTACCGACCCCTCGAGCCGCTCCCGCACCCGACCCGCCCCCTGCCACGTGTCGGCCTGCGCGGCACGCCTCCGGCGTGCGGCTTCGGACGCCGTTCACATAACCGCCCTTGATCAATTCCGCGGGCGCCATGCATTCCTCACCGAAAACACACCGGTGATCATCGGCGTGTCAATTCGGGAATCCTCCGGCGCGCGCGTCCGAGCGGGTGACCGACATCCGAACGGAGTACGGGAACTTCACCGCTTCGAACCAGACATAAGTGGATGTTTCACCCCCGCCGCGCCGTCGTCGGGTGGGTGTGGCGGGCCCGTTTCCTCCCGGCCGCGCAGCGGCTCCCACCTGCGAATACCTCGTTCCGCAAGCCCTCCGCAGCACGTTCCTGTCCGTGTTGTCAAGCCCCGAGATATGCCCTGACCTGCGAAAACGCCATTCAGAAGAAGCCGTTCTCGTGTTACCCTGGATAGCCACGGAAGGGGTACCTGTCACATGACGTTCAAGGTTGGCGACACCGTGGTCTATCCCCATCACGGGGCCGCGCTGATCGAGGCCATCGAAACTCGCCAGATCAAAGGCGTGGACAAGACCTACTTGGTGCTCAAGGTCGCCCAGGGCGACTTGACGGTTCGTGTGCCAGCGGACAATGCGGAGTTCGTCGGCGTGCGCGATGTGGTCGGACAGGACGGGCTGGACCGGGTCTTCGAGGTGCTTCGTGCACCGTACGCCGAAGAGCCGACGAACTGGTCCCGTCGCTACAAGGCAAATCTCGAGAAGCTCGCCTCCGGCGATGTCATCAAGGTCGCCGAAGTGGTGCGCGACCTGTGGCGCCGCGAGCGCGAGCGGGGTCTCTCCGCCGGAGAGAAGCGCATGCTGGCCAAGGCGCGCCAGATCCTGGTGAGCGAACTCGCACTCGCCGAGAACACCAACGAGGACAAGGCCGAGGCCCTGCTCGACGAGGTCCTCGCGTCCTGACGCTGACGCCAAGCGATGCCGCGGTGCCCGCTGACCTGCTGTGATCCACGCCGATCCACAGCTTCGTCGCCGGGCGCTGCGGCATGTCCGGCCCCCGGATCCCTCCCGGATACACCCGTACCCCACCGCGCATGGCTCATGCCGGGGGCACCACACCACGCGGGCGACACCGAAGGACCCGCGCGGTCCGGCCCGCTCGACCAGGGTCACGGAAGGGTCCGGTCAAGGCGTCGCCGTCGCTTGAGGCCATACCCAGAACGGCCGAGTCAACAAACCTGCCGGAGTGCAACCAATGTCAGACGAAGCACGCCCCGCACCCGTGGCCCGCACCGCCGCCGTGATCCCCGCGGCGGGCCGGGGCGTACGGCTCGGCCCCGGCGCGCCCAAAGCGCTGCGCGCGCTGAACGGCACCCCCATGCTCATCCACGCGGTCCGCGCCATGGCGGCCTCCCGCGCGGTCTCCCTCGTCGTCGTGGTCGCCCCGCCCGACGGGGCCGGCGAGGTCAAGAACCTCCTGGACACGCACGCGCTGCCCGAGAGGACCGACTACCTCGTCGTGCCCGGCGGGGAGACCCGCCGGGAATCGGTCAGCCTCGGCCTGGACGCCCTGCCCGACGGCATCACCACCGTCCTCGTCCACGACGCCGCCCGCCCCCTCGTGCCCGTGGACACCGTCGACGCCGTCATCGAGGCCGTACGGGACGGTGCCGTCGCCGTCGTGCCCGCGCTCCCGCTCGCCGACACCGTCAAGCAGGTCGAGCCGCGCGGGAAGGGCGAGCCGGAACCGGTCGTCGCCACCCCCGAGCGGGCCACCCTGCGCGCCGTGCAGACCCCGCAGGGCTTCGAGCGCGACACGCTCGTGCGCGCGCACGGGAGCGTCACCGGCGACGTCACCGACGACGCCGGCATGGTCGAGAAGCTCGGCCTGCCCGTCGTGGTCGTCCCCGGCCACGAGGAGGCGTTCAAGGTGACCCGCCCGCTCGACCTCGTCCTCGCCGAGGCCGTACTCGCCCGCAGGAGGGCCACCGATGGCTTCTAGCCTCCCCAGCGTCGGCATCGGCACCGACGTCCACGCCTTCGAGGAGGGCCGCGAGCTGTGGTGCGCGGGCCTGCTCTGGGAGGACTCCGACGGCTACGGGCTCGCCGGGCACTCCGACGGCGACGTCGCCGCCCACGCCGCCTGCGACGCCCTCTTCTCCGCCGCCGGCATCGGCGACCTCGGCGCCCACTTCGGCACCTCCCGCCCCGAGTGGTCCGGCGCCTCCGGCGTCACGCTGCTCGCCGAGGCCGCCCGGATCGTCCGCGCCGAGGGCTTCGAGATCGGCAACATCGCCGTCCAGGTCATCGGGGTACGCCCGAAGATCGGCAAGCGGCGCGACGAGGCGCAGAAGGCCCTGAGCGCGGCGGCCGGCGCCCCCGTGGCCGTCTCCGGCACGACGACCGACGGCCTCGGGCTGACCGGCCGCGCCGAAGGGCTCGCCGCCATCGCCACCGCACTCCTCGTGCGCAACGCCTGAGCCACCTGTTCGCCGTACGGGCACAGGGCACTGGCCCCGGCCCACTACCCTGGAGTGGTGACTATTCGTCTGTACGACACCAGCGCCCGGCAGATTCGCGACTTCACCCCGCTCACGCCGGGCCATGTCTCGATCTACCTCTGTGGCGCCACCGTGCAGGCGGCCCCCCACATCGGGCACATCCGGTCGGGGCTGAACTTCGACATCCTGCGCCGCTGGTTCGAGTACCGCGGGCACACCGTCACGTTCATCCGCAACGTCACGGACATCGACGACAAGATCATCGCCAAGTCGGCCGACCAGGGCCGCCCCTGGTGGGCGATCGGCTACGACAACGAGCGCGCGTTCAACGACGGCTACCAGGCCCTCGGATGCCTGCCGCCCACCTACGAACCGCGCGCCACGGGCCACGTCCCCGAGATGATCGAGATGATGCGCGGCCTCATCGAGCGCGGCCACGCCTACGTCGCCGACGGCAGCGTCTACTTCGACGTCCGCTCCTTCCCCGGCTACCTCGCGCTGTCCAACCAGGACATCGACGACCTGCGCCAGCCCACCGAGGAAGGCATCACCGGCAAGCGCGACCCGCGCGACTTCGCCATGTGGAAGGCGACCAAGCCCGGCGAGCCCGACTGGGAGACACCGTGGGGCCGCGGCCGCCCCGGCTGGCACCTGGAGTGCTCGGCCATGGCGCACAAGTACCTCGGCTCCGCCTTCGACATCCACGGCGGCGGACTCGACCTGGTCTTCCCGCACCACGAGAACGAGATCGCCCAGGCCAAGGCGTACGGCGACGACTTCGCCCGCTACTGGGTGCACAACGCCTGGGTGACCATGAGCGGCGAGAAGATGTCGAAGTCGCTCGGCAACTCCGTCCTCGTCGGCGAGATGGTCAAGCAGTGGCGCCCCATCGTGCTGCGCTACTACCTGGGCACCCCGCACTACCGGTCGATGATCGAGTACAGCGAGGAGGCCCTGCGCGAGGCCGAGTCCGCCTTCGCGCGCATCGAGGGCTTCATCCAGCGCGTCGTGGAGAAGACCGGCAAGTCCGTCGAGCCCGCCGCCGAGGTCCCGCCCGCCTTCGCCGAGGCGATGGACGACGACCTGGGCGTCCCGCAGGCGCTCGCCGTCATCCACACCACCGTCCGCCAGGGCAACAGCGCCCTGGCCGCCGACGACAAGGAAGCCGCCGTGGAGCGCCTCGCCGAGGTCCGCGCCATGCTCGGCGTCCTCGGCCTCGACCCGCTCGACCCGCACTGGGCCGGGGAGTCCGACCGCGGCGAGGACCTGCACGGCGTGGTCGACAGCCTCGTCCGCATGGTCCTCGACCAGCGTGAGTCCGCCCGGGCCCGCAAGGACTGGGCGACGGCCGACGCGATCCGCGACCAGCTCGGCCAGTCCGGGCTCGTCATCGAGGACGGCCCCGACGGCCCGCGGTGGACGCTCGGCACCCGCTGAGCCCACGCGGCACACTTCATAGAGACGTACGTACGCACCACCCGCACCCGCGGACACACGAAGTAGGTAGCTCATGGCCGGGAACAGCCAGCGCAGGAACCGCCGCACGTCCAACAAGAAGGGCGCGACGGTCGGCAGCGGTGGCCAGCGGCGCCGGGGCCTGGAAGGCAAGGGCCCCACGCCGCCCGCGTCCGCCCGCAAGGGCCATGTGAAGAACCGTGTCGCCAACGCCAAGGCCAAGCAGGCGCACCGCCGCCAGGTCGCCCGGCGCGGCGGCAAGGGCCTGTCCGAGATGGTCGTCGGCCGCAACCCGGTCTTCGAGGCCCTGCGCGACGGCGTCCCCGCGACGACCCTGTACGTCCAGCAGTTCATCGACAACGACGAGCGGGTGCGCGACGCGCTCAAGCTCGCGGCCGACCGCGGCGGGATCAACCTCATGGAGGCCCCCCGCGCCGAGCTCGACCGGATGACGAACGGCCTCAACCACCAGGGCCTCGTCCTCCAGGTCCCGCCGTACGAGTACGCCCACCCCGAGGACCTGGCCGCCGCGGCCTTCGACGACGGCGAGGACCCGCTGATCGTCGCCCTCGACGGCGTCACCGACCCGCGCAACCTCGGCGCCGTCGTCCGCTCCGTCTCCGCCTTCGGCGGCCACGGCGTGGTCGTCCCCGAGCGCCGCGCGGCCGGCATGACCGCCGGTGCCTGGAAGACCGCCGCGGGCACCGCCGCCCGCACCCCCGTCGCCCGCGCGACCAACCTCACCCGCGCCCTGGAGGCGTACCAGAAGGCCGGCATCACCGTCGTCGGCCTCGCCGCGGACGGCGACACCGAGGTCGGCGAGCTGGAGGCCCTCGGCGGCCCGGTCGTCATCGTCGTCGGCAGCGAGGGCAAGGGCCTGTCCCGCCTGGTCGGCGAGACCTGCGACTTCCTCGTCCGCATCCCGATGCCCGGTGGCGCCGAGTCCCTCAACGCGGGCGTCGCGGCCGGCGTCGTGCTCTACGAGGCGGCCCGCCGCCGCGCCTGATCCGAGCCATCCCCGGGACCCGTCATGATCTTGACGGGTCTCGGACATTTCTCCTGCGTCAAGGCAGTGTCCTAACCGCGCATCACTCGGTTAGATGAGTGTGGACACCAGAACGCCCCGGCCCGGGTTCGACGATCAGCCTGCGTTGAGCATGGTCAAGGTGGATTGCGATCCCGCGCAGGTCATCGTGAACCACGCCAGTTTCCGGGTGCAGCTCGCCCCGGCAAGGAAGCCTCGGTTCGCCGAAACCAGCCGCGTACCCGCCATGAGCACGGGCGGCGCGGGGGGACGACGGCGGGCGCCCGTCGTGTGGAGCGGCAAGTCCTCGCCCGGGGACCCCGGAGCGACCGGCCTGCTCCAAGCCGTACGCGACTCCGCCACCGTGGACACCCTCGAACCGTCGCTCGACGCCGGCTCCACCCAGGTCATCCCGCGCGTCGACCTCACCGACGACACCATGCCCACACCGCTCCTGCCGCCCATGCGGCGCGCCGAGAGCTCCTACGACGAGTACCACCGCGCCCCCTACGGCCGGCGCGACGAGGACCGCACCCCACCCCACGGCTACGCGCCGGAGCCGGAGCGCGACGTCCCGCCTCCCGTCACCCGCGCCGCGGCGCGCGCCGCCGAGTACGCCGACAGCGCCGCCACCCAGCGGCACGCGTACTACCCCGGCCGCCGCATGAACCTCGGTGTCGTCCTCCTGCCGCTGCGCGTCTTCCTCGGCTTCATCTCCATCTACGCCGGCATGGGCAAGCTCTGCGACCCGGTCTACTTCGACGGCGGCAAGCGCGGCTCCATGGTCAGCTGGCTGACCTCCCTCCACCCCTGGCCCGCCGCCGAACCGCTGCGCGACTTCGCCCTCGCCCACCCCGTCGGCGCCGGACTGACCGTGGCCTTCGCCCAGGTCGTCGTCGGCGTGCTGACCGTCCTCGGCCTCTGGCAGCGGGTGGCCGCCGTCTTCGGCGCGGCCCTGTCCGCCGCTCTCATCCTCACCGTCAGCTGGCGCACCGTCCCCGCGTACGACGCACCCGACATCGTCTACCTCGCCGCCTGGTCGCCGCTGATCATCGCGGGCGCGCCCGTCTACTCCATCGACGGCCGCCTCGCGGGCGAGGCATGGCGCACGCTGGGCCCGCGCTCCGCCCTGTGGGACCTGCGCCGGCGCGTCCTGCGGCGCGGCGCCGTCGTGGCGGCCGTCGTGGTCGGCCTGACCCTGCTCATCGGCTCGGTGCTCGGCGGAGCCGTCCGCTCCACGGAGATGGTCACCGTGCCCGGCCCGAACGACGACCCGACCAACCACCTCCCCGGCCAGCCCCTCCCGCAGGAGCCCGGCACCCGGTCCCCCTCCTCCCGCGAGAGTGCGAGCCGGCAGCCCGAGCCCTCGGCGTCGACCTCCACGAGCCCGTCGGCCGACGAGTCGTCACCGGCCGGGACCGTACGGGAGACCGAGCCGGTGGAAGAGCAGCGGCCGACCGCCACGCAGGGCACCGGCCAGCGGCCCCCACAGCAGCCCCAGCCCGTGGACCCGCCGTCCAGCAGCGCCGGCCCGTCCTCCAGCGGCAGCACCGGCAGCTCCGGCGGCGGCGGTGGCACCGGCGGCTCCGACGACAACGGCTCGGGTGGCTCCGACGACGGCGGCAGCTCGACCGGCGGGAACCGCAACCCGATCGGCGGCCTGCTCGGCTGAGCCGTACATACCCCCCCAGCAGGAGGGCCGGTCACCCCCCGGGTGACCGGCCCTCCCGCCGTACTGTGCGCCCCGCGCCGGGAGCGCGCTCTCACGAGCCGTACGAAGCCAGCTCCTTCGCCGCCTCCGCGAGGTCCTTCGCGGTGTCGATGGCCCGCCAGTACGCGCCCTGCGGCAGCGGAAAGCCCGCCAGGCGGCGGTCGCGCGCCAACCAAGGGAACGTGGTGCGCTCGTGGTCGCCCACCTCCGGCAACAGACCGGTGAAGGCGGGGGAGAAGACGTACACCCCCGCATTGATCAGATACGGGGACGGCGGCGACTCGATGAAGTCGGTGATGTGCCCGAAGGCGTCGGTCTCCACGGCTCCCCAGGGGATGCGGGGCCGTGCCAGCGCCAGTGTGGCGGTGGCGTCCCGCTCGGTGTGGAACGCGGCCATCTCACGCAGCGAGAAGCGTGTCCAGATGTCCCCGTTCGTCGCGTACCACGCCTCGTCGGGCAGCGGCAGGTGCGCGGCCGCGTACCTCAGGCCGCCGCCCCGGCCCAGCGGCTCGGGTTCGACGACCGTGGTGACGCGCAACGGCAGTTCGGCCGTCTCCAGCCACTGCTGGAGGACGGCCGCGAGATGGCCGCAGGAGACGACGGCGTGCGTGACGCCCTCGGCGGCCAGCCAGGAAAGCTGATGGCCGATGATCGGGGTCCCGGTTCCCGGGATCTCGACCATCGGCTTGGGGCGGTCATCGGTGTACGGGCGCAGGCGCGAGCCCTGACCTCCGGCCAGGATCACGGCCTGCGTCGGAGGAGCGTGGTCCATCAGCTCTCGCGCGCTACACCGGACGCGTACGACGTGTCACAGACGGGGCGGGAGAACGACTGGGCGCGTACGGGCCCGTAGTGCAGGACGGCGGCGCGGCCGAGCGCGCGGGCGATCGACATGCAGTGACGGGCGAGCGACGGGCGCTCCTCCACCGCGCGCTGCAGGCCGGTGAGCGCGACACCGGGGCTTTCCTCCTGAAGCTGTGCGAGGAGGCGGTCCCGCAGAATATCCTGCGGGGCACGGGACTTGGCCCGTACCGAGACGTTCTCCGAGGACGCGGTGAGCAACTGCGACTCGGGGCGGCTGCCGGCCCACGGGACACTGGTGACCGCGAGAGTTCCGGAGAGCACCAGGACGACGGGCAGGACGAGGGCGAGAGTGCGGCCGATGCGGCGTGCTGTGTGGGTCACGGACGTGAGCGTAGCGGCCAGTGATGATTTGGAGACATTTAGTCACCCTCCCGGGGGATGGTTCGATGCTCCTTTTCGAATCACCGGTTGACGAACGCGTCCGAATTGACCGAAGTGCCGGGGTATTTGTCGACACCGTGATCAAGGTACGGCCACGGCCCCGCACCGAAGTGCGGGGCCGTGTACGAGTTTTACCCGCGGCGGTGCCGCGGTGCGGCGTCAGTCGCTGAGGCGCTCGCCCGTCGAGGTCGAGAAGACGTGCATCTCGCTCGGGCGCGGCACGACGTGCAGCGTGGCGCCCTTCTCCGGGACGGAGCGGCCGCCGACGCGGACCACCAGCTCCTTGTCGTCCGCACCGCCGACGCGCGCCGAGCCGTACACGTAACCGTCGGCGCCGAGCTCCTCGACGACGTTCACGAGGACGGCGACACCCTGGTCGCTGTCGGCGCCGGACACGTCGAAGTGCTCGGGCCGGATGCCGACCGTCACCGTCTTGTCGCCCCGGGCGGAGGCGGCGGCCAGCGCCTCGCGGGACACCGGGACCACGCTGTTGCCGAACTTCACGCCGCCGTCGGTGATCGGCACCTCGACCAGGTTCATGGCGGGGGAGCCGATGAACCCGGCGACGAAGACGTTCGCCGGCCGGTCGTACATGTTGCGCGGGCTGTCGACCTGCTGGAGCAGGCCGTCCTTGAGCACGGCGACCCGGTCGCCCATGGTCAGGGCCTCGACCTGGTCGTGCGTGACGTACACCGTGGTGATGCCCAGACGGCGCTGGAGGCTCGCGATCTGCGTGCGGGTGGACACACGCAGCTTGGCGTCGAGGTTCGACAGCGGCTCGTCCATGAGGAATACCTGCGGCTCGCGCACGATGGCACGGCCCATCGCGACACGCTGCCGCTGACCGCCGGAGAGCGCCTTCGGCTTGCGGTCCAGGTACTCGGTCAGGTCGAGGATCTTCGCGGCCTCCTCGACCTTCTTGCGGATCTCCGCCTTGTTGACGCCGGCGATCTTGAGCGCGAAGCCCATGTTGTCGGCGACGGTCATGTGCGGGTACAGCGCGTAGTTCTGGAACACCATGGCGATGTCCCGGTCCTTCGGCGGCAGGTGCGTGACGTCCCGGTCCCCGATGCGGATGGCGCCGCCGTTGACGTCCTCCAGGCCGGCGAGCATGCGCAGCGAGGTGGACTTGCCGCAGCCGGACGGACCGACGAGGACGAGGAACTCGCCGTCCGCGATCTCGATCTCGAGCTGGTCGACGGCGGGCTTGGTGGACCCCGGGTAGATCCGGGTCGCCTTGTCGAACGTGACAGTGGCCATGGTGATGCGGTCCCTTCACCGGCAGGAACGTGCCGGACGATCCGAGTGGAAGGAATGGATGGGTCTAGTCCACGCGAGTGAACTCCGGGTGACGCTACCTGGCGGGATAGCGTCTGTCAGTAGTTCGAGGACGGCGAATTTCCCACCCGGAGGGTCGCGGTGTCCGGTTACACTCGTGCGGAGCGCCTCCTTAGCTCAGCTGGCCAGAGCACCGCTCTTGTAAAGCGGGGGTCGTCGGTTCGAACCCGACAGGGGGCTCCGGAAAGAAGGCCCCCCGCCGTTCATGGCGGGGGGCCTTCGGCTGTCCCAGCGGGGCTCGCGTCGCTCACTACGCTGCTCGCATGGCAGAGGGCGAGGGCGCCGCAGGCGTGAAGGCCGCCGCGAACGCGCGCAATTGGGGCAGGACCCGCGCATGGGTGGAGAGGAAACTGCCTCCCGGGGACCGCATCCGCGCGGTCGTGGCGCTGCGGGGCGGTTGGACGTCGCGGATGCGGCGTCTCGACATCGAGGGGCCGGGAGCGCCGTATTCGCTGGTGCTGCGGTCGTTCGTCAAGCCCTTCTACGTGAAGCACGCGGCCGGGCTGCTCACACGCGAGGCCGGGATCCTGGGGCTGCTCGCCGGTACGGACGTGCCGGTGGCGACCCTGTGGGGCGTGGACGCCACGGCGGAGCACTGTGATCATCCTTCGCTGCTGATGTCGCTGCTTCCGGGGAGCGTGCGGCTGGACGTGGACGACGTCGAGCGGAGGACCGGGTTGCTGGCCCGGCAGCTGGCGGCGTTGCACGCGATGCACGTACCGGAGCGCGACCGGCCGCGGGCGTACGAGGCGTGGACGAGTCCCGAGCGGGTGCGGGTCCCCGTCGGCACGGCGCGGCCGGAGCTGTGGTCGCGTGCCGTGGACGTCATCCGGCGGGAGCCGCCTGCCCACCGGCCCCGCTTCCTGCACCGCGACTTCCACCCCGGCAACGTGCTGTTCGGCGCGGACGGCGACCGCCCGGTGATCACCGGGGTCGTCGACTGGGTCGAGACGTCCTGGGGGCCCGCCGATCTGGACGTGGCCCACTGCGCCACCGCACTGGCGCTGCTGCATGGCGTCCCCGCCGGTATGCGGCTGGTGGACGACTACCTGGCGGCCGGAGGGGTGATCAGCGAAAACCCGGCCGATCACCTGTACTGGCGCCTGCTGGACGCGCTCGCCTTCGCGCCGGATGCGGAGAAGGTGGCCGGGCCCTGGCGGGAGCTGGGGCGGGAGGACCTGACCCCGGCCGTGCTCGCCCACCGCTTGGAGGAGTACCTGCAGGCGCTGTTCGGCCGGTACGGCTGAGGGCAGCGGGGCCGGCTGCCCGGGGTGGGGCCCCGGGCCCGTCGGGGTCGGGGCCCTTCGGGTGCCGGGCGGGGTCAGTGGCGGCCCGAGATGCGGTCGGCGAGGGTGCCCAGGCGGTGGGTGGCGGGGGTGTGGGCGGTGGCTTCGCGGTGGTCGGCGGCGCGGTAGGCGGCGTAGAGGGTGTGGACGCCGAGCCAGCGCAGCGGTTCGGGTTCCCAGGCGCGGACCTTGTGGTTCACCCAGGGGAGAGTGGTCAGGTCGGTGGGGCCCGACTGGCCGGAGTCCTGCTGTATCAGGTCGCGCAGGGTGCGGGCGGCGAGGTTGGCGGTGGCGACGCCCGAGCCGACGTAGCCGCCGGCCCAGCCGAGGCCGGTGGAGCGGTCGAGGGTGACGGTGGCGCACCAGTCGCGGGGGACGCCGAGGACGCCGGACCAGGCGTGGGCGATCCCGACGCCGGCGAGCCGGGGGAAGAAGCGGACGAGGATCTCGCGCAGGGCTTCGACCGTGGCGGGCTGGGTGCGGCCGTCGTTGTCGGTCTTCGATCCGTAGCGGTACGGGATGCCGCGGCCGCCGAGGGCGATGCGGTCGTCGGCGGTGCGCTGGGCGTACATGTAGGCGTGGGCCATGTCGCCGAGGGTCTCGCGGCCGCTCCAGCCGATCTCGTCCCAGACGGCGGCGGGGAGGGGCTCGGTGGCGATCATGGAGGAGTTCATGGGGAGCCAGGTGCGCTTGTGGCCCTTGATGTTCGCGGTGAAGCCTTCGGTGCAGCGCAGGACGTAGGGGGCGCGCACGGTGCCGTAGGGGGTGATGGCGTGCTTGGGCTTGATCTCGGTGACGGGCGTCGACTCGTGGACGGTGACCCCGAGGGCTTCGACGGCCGCGGCGAGGCCCTTGACCAGCTTGACGGGGTGGATGCGGGCGCCGTGCGGGGTCCAGCCGGAGCCGACGGCACCGGTGACGCGGACGCGCTCGGCGGTTTCCCGGGCGCCGAGCAGCCGGCGGTCGGTCTCGCCGAAGGCCACCTCGACGGAGTGGTGGGCCTTGAGCCGGGCCAGCTGGGCGGGGGTGTACGCGATCTCGAGGACGCCGCCCTGGTGGATGTCGGCGTCGATGTGTTCGTCGGCGGCGACCCTGACGACCTCGGTGACGGTGTCGTTCATGGCCTGCTGGAGGCGTACGGCGGCGTCGTGGCCGTGGCGCCGGGCGTAGCGGGCGCGGCCGGCGATGCCGTTGTAGAGCCAGCCGCCGTTGCGGCCCGATGCGCCGTAGCCGCAGAACTTCCCCTCCAGGACGACGATGTTGAGGAAGGGGACGGCTTTCTTCAGGTAGTACGCGGTCCACAGGCCGGTGTATCCGCCGCCGACGATGCAGACGTCTGCCGTGGTGTCGCCGGGCAGTGGCTCCCGGGGTGCGGGGGTGCCCTCCTGTGCGTACCAGAACGATATGCCGCCGTTGACGGTGTTCATGTGGTTCCTTGGGTGCTTCCGGTGGGTGGGGACCGTGTGGCGGGACGTTACTGGATGCGGTGTGCGGTGATCGAGGTCCGTGCGGGGCGGTGCGGATCCGCAGGTTCCGCCGGGGTGACAGCGGCCCCCGGGGAGCGTTCGCGGCGTCGCGTGGACGGGCGGACGGGCGGATGGGACTGCGCGGGCACGACCTAGGCTGCGCTCATGATTCGTACAGCTGTGGTCGACGACGTCCCCGTCATTCATGCGATGGTCCGCGAGCTCGCCGAGTACGAGAAGGCGCTCGACGAGGTGCGGGCGAGTGAGGATCACCTGCGGGAGGCGCTGTTCGGCGAGCGCCCGGCGGCGTACGCGCACATCGCCGAGAACGAGGAGGGCGAGGTCGTCGGCTTCGTGCTGTGGTTCCTCAACTTCTCGACGTGGCGCGGGGTGCACGGCATCTACCTGGAGGACCTGTACGTGCGGCCCGAGGCGCGGGGCGGCGGGCACGGCAAGGCGCTGCTGCGGGAGCTGGCGCGGATCTGTGTGGAGCGGGGGTACGAGCGGCTGGAGTGGGCCGTACTGAACTGGAACGCGCCGTCGATCGCCTTCTACGAGTCGCTGGGCGCGCGGCCGCAGGACGAGTGGACGGTGTACCGGCTGACCGACGGGGCGCTGGCGCGGCTGGGTGCCGCGTAGGCGCCGTCGGCTCCGTCGGTCGTCGTGAGGCGGTCGGCGCCGGCCGGCCTTCCTGCTCGGTCGCCTTCCTGTCCGGTCGGTTCGGAGCCGGTCCGGTCGGCTCCGTACCGGTCCGGCCGGCCGGTGCGTCAGGTGTGACGTCCCGCGGGTGCCGTCCCGGTCGTCACGGGACGAGGACGACCTTGCCCATCGTCGCCCTGCTCTCCAGGGCGCGGTGGGCGGCCGCCGCTTCGGCGAGCGGGAAGCGCTGGACGGCGGGGCGCAGCCTGCCCGCGGCGGCCTCGGCGAGGGAGCGCAGCTCCAGGGTGCGGATGTCGCCGCCGGCCCGGGCGAGCATCGCGGGGCCGAGCACGGACTCGGAGGTGATGCGGCGTTCGGCGAGCTCCTCGTCGGTGAAGGTGAGCGGCTCGCCGTCGTGCGGGCCGCGGCCGGCCCAGCCGTACACGAGGTGCTGTCCGCCCGGGCCGAGGAGACCGACGGCGGCGCGGCCGGTGGGGCCGCCGACGCCGTCGAAGACGACCGTGGCCGCGCGGTCCCCGAGGTACGCGCGGACCTGCTCCGGCCAGTCGGGGCGCGTGTAGTCGACGGCGAGGTCGGCGCCCTCGGCCGTGACCCGGGCGGTCTTCCGGGGGCCGCCGGCGAGGCCGATGGCGGTGGCGCCGGCGTTCTTGGCGTACTGGACGAGGAGCGTGCCGATGCCGCCCGCGGCCGCGGTGATCAGGGCGACGCTGTCCGGGCCCAGGTCGGTGAACCCGAGGATGCCCAGGGTGGTGCGGCCCGTGCCGATCATGGCGACCGCCGCCGCGTCGTCGAGGGCCGGGGGTATCTCGTGGAGCCGGGCGGCGTCGGTGACGGCGAGTTCGGCGTAGCCCCCGGGTGCCATGCCGAGGTGGACCACGACGCGCTTGCCGAGCCAGGCGGGGGCGGTGCCCTCGCCGAGGGCGTCGACGGTGCCGGCGACCTCGCGGCCGGGGATGGTCGGCAGGTCGGGGAGTGCCGGGAAGGGGCCCGGCATCCCCTGCCGCAGCGCGGTGTCGAGGAGGTGCACGCCGGCAGCCGTGACGGCGATCCGGACCTGCCCGGGTCCGGGGGCGGGATCGCCGGTCTCCTCGTACACGAGGTTCTCGGCGGGGCCGTAGGCGTGGAGGCGGATGGCGTGCATGGCTCTCTCCTGTGTCTCCTGCGGTGGAACGACAC
Organism: Streptomyces sp. NPDC051310; assembly: GCF_044455245.1. Taxonomy (NCBI): domain Bacteria; kingdom Bacillati; phylum Actinomycetota; class Actinomycetes; order Kitasatosporales; family Streptomycetaceae; genus Streptomyces; species Streptomyces sp. NPDC051310. The sequence goes on along the minus strand of NZ_JBITEO010000003.1, from coordinate 354,283 downwards.
GGTGATGCTTCAGCCTCAAGCGCGCTTGAGGTCAAGGCCGGGAGCGGGCGCGAGGGAGGGGGAGGGAGCGGACGTGGGATCGGGCGCGGGGGAGGGGGCGCCGGCGCGGGCGGGCCGGGTGGTCCTGCTGTCCCTGAGCGCGAGGGTCACGGCTTCGATGGCGCTGGTGAAGGACACCTCGGCGAGCACGCCGGGTGCGGCGACCCGGTCGCCTGCCAGGTAGACGCCGTCGCCGCGGGCGATGGCGGGGCGGTCGCGCCACGTGGTGCCGGGGTGGTCGACCGCGCCGGTACGCCCCTGGGCGAGCGCTTCGCGGCGCCAGGTCGTGCGCTCGCGCCAGTCCGGGAAGCCGGCGTCCAGGAGGCGCTCGGCGTGGGCGACGCCGTCGGCCTTCGACCGGTCCGGGGCGAGGGGGAACTGGCCCTGGAGGAGCTGCTCGCCGGCGGGGGCGAGGGTGGGGTCCTGCGCGGTGAAGCGCTCGAGCCAGCCGGGTGCGTCGAGGTCGGAGACGATGAACGGGTCCTTGCGGTGGGTGCGCAGGGCCAGGTCGAACAGGACCGTGCGGCCGCTGGGCCAGTCGAGGGCCGGGTCCTTCAGGAGCCGGCGGGCCGCGTCGAGGGAGGTGGCGACGATGACGGGTCCCGCGCGGTCCGGGAGGGCGTCGACGCGGGCGGAGGTCTCGATGCGGACGCCGAGGTTCCAGGCGCGGGCGACCATGCGGTCGATGACCTCGCCCCAGCCGCCGCGCGGGTAGTGCGCCTCGGGCGGCAGGGCGGTGGCCCGGCGCAGCCGCTCCTGCACGAACCGGGCGGACAGGGATCCGGGGTCGTGGTGGAAAAGCGCGACGGCCGCGTAGTGGGCGGCGGCGCGGGCGGCGGCGGGCCCGGCGTGGGCGGTCGCCCAGGTGGTGAAGTCGCTGTCGACGGGGGCCTGTTCCGGGGTGCGGCGGGCCAGGCGCAGCAGGGCCGGGGGCGGGGTGCGGCGCAGGGCGCCGTCCCGGTGGAACCGGAACCGGGCTGCTGCGCCGAGGGGGACGGCGGCCATCGGCCCGAGCAGGCCCCGCTGCTTCAGCCAGGCCCAGTGCGGCCCGCGACAGTACAGCGCGTGGGGGCCTTCGTTCGTCCGGTACGGCCCTGCGGCGGTCCGGGCCCGGCCGCCGGGGGTGCGGTGCGCCTCGTACAGCGTGACCTGGGCGCCGGACTCGGCGGCGGTGATGGCGGCGGTGAGTCCGGCGAATCCGGCGCCGATGACGGTGATGGTGGTGGTGGTGCTGGACATGTACGCGTCCCTCCGGGCTTCCGATGCTCTCGGAAGGTCGACGGACGGGGGCTGCCGATGTGTGACATCGGTGCGGACGCGCCGGTGCCCGACGCGCCCGTCAGGGCAGCCGGGGGAAGCGGGACTGGAGCGTCCAGATCGCGGGGTTGTCCGCCAGGCCCTCGTGCATGTCCGCGAGGTCGGCGATCAGGTCGTGGAGGAAGTCCCGGGCCTCGCGGCGCAGGGTGGCGTGGCTGAAGGTGAGCGGGGGTTCGTCGGCCGGCATCCAGTCGGCCTCGACGTCCACCCAGCCGAAGCGGCGCTCGAAGAGCATGCGGTCCGAGGACTCGGTGAAGTCGAGCTCGGCCTGCTGGGGCCGTGCGGAGCGGCTGCCGAGCGGGTCGCGGTCGAGCTGCTCGACGATGTCGCACAGCGCCCACGCGAAGTCGAGCACCGGGACCCATCCCCAGGCTGTGGACACCTCACGATCGGTCTTGGTGTCCGCGAGGTAGACGTCGCCGCAGAACAGGTCGTGCCGCAGGGCGTGGACGTCCGCGTGGCGGTAGTCCGTCTGCGGAGGGTCGGGGAAGCGGCGGGAGAGGGAGTAGCCGATGTCGAGCACGTGGTCGATGGTGTCACGCCCGGGGCGTGCGCTCACCCGTGCGAGTGCACGATGTGCGGTCCTCCGGGCTCCGCGGCGGCGCCCGCGGCGGCATCCCGGTCGATCTGCTCGCCGACGCGAGGCGCCTGTCGTTGCCGGTTCCGGCCTGCCGGTTCGGACGTGGCGGTCCGACCTGCTGGTTCCGGCCTGCCGGCCCCCGTCCGGTCCGGCCTGCCGGTTCGGACGTGCCGGTTCCGGCCTGCCCCTGACTGCCGGTTCCGGCCTGCCGGCCCCCGTCCGGTCCGGCCTGCCGGTTCCGGCGCCCGCGCGGGCGATCAGGGCAGCAGCCGCTGTTCCTTCGCCACCGCCACCGCTCCCGCGCGCGTGTCGACGCCGAGCTTGGCGTAGATGCGGCCCAGGTGCGTCTTGACGGTCGCCTCGCTGATGAACAGCGCCCGCGCGATCTCCCGGTTGCCCAGCCCGCGGGCCAGCTGGCCGAGGATGTCCAGCTCGCGGTCGGTCAGGGCCGGGGCGCGTCTGCGGTGGACGACACGGCTGAGGGCCGTGCGGCCCTCGGCGGCCGCGTGGATGGCGGCGAACAGCTCCTCGGGGCGCTCCGCCTTCAGCAGGTAGCCGGCGGCACCGGCGTCGACGGCCCGGGTGATGTCGGCGTCCGTGTCGTACGTGGTGAGGACCAGCACTTGTACGCCGGGCGCGGCGATCCGCCGCGTCGCCTCGGCGCCGTCGATGCCCGCGCCGAGCTGGAGGTCCATCAGGACGACGTCCGGCCGCAGTTTGGCGGCCATCGCGACCGCCTCCTCGCCGCTGCCCGCCTCGCCGACGACCTCGATGCCGGGGGCGCTGCCGAGCAGCGCGCGCAGCCCGGCGCGTACGACGGCGTGGTCGTCGCACAGCAGGAGCCGTACGGTCATGGCTGTTCCAGGGGGATCGACACGGACAGGACGGTGCCCTCGCCGGGCGCGGACTCGACGGTCAGGGTGCCGCCGAGCTGCTCCGCGCGGGCCCGGATCGCGCGCAGTCCGTGGCCGCGGCCGTCGCCGGGCGGCGGCGGGGCGGCCGGGTCGAAGCCGCGGCCGTCGTCGGCGATGTCCAGGACGACCTGGTCGTCCAGGTAGGTGAGGGTCAGCGCGGCCGAGGCGGCGTCGGCGTGCTCCCGTACGTTCGCCAGCGCGCCCTGCGCGATCCGGAGCAGCGCCGAGCGCACCCGGTCGGGCAGGGCGACCGGTGTGCCGTCGACCCGGAAGCCGACGGGCAGCCGGCCCGGTTCGCGGGCGGCGAGGGCGGCGAGCGCCTCCGCGAGTCCCGCGCCCTCCGCCAGGTCGGCCGGTGCCAGGTCGTGGACGAAGCGGCGCGCCTCGGCGAGGTTGCGCTCGGCGATCGACGCGGCCGTACGGACATGGCGGCGCGCGGTGGCGGGGTCGGCGTCCCAGGTGCGGTCGGCGGCCTGCAGCAGCATGCGCTGGCTGGACAGGCCCTGGGCGAGGGTGTCGTGGATCTCCATGGACAGCCGCTGCCGTTCCGCCAGCGTGCCTTCGCGCCGCTCGGTGGCGGCGAGCCGGTCCGCCTGCCGCTGCGCGTGCACGAACACGGCGGTGGCGACGGCCGCGACGGCGGGCGGCGCGACCAGCAGGTTCGGGTCGACGCCGCCGTCCGCGAGCTGGAGCTGCGCGGCCATGACGAACGCCGTGAGCAGGGCCACCAGCACGAGCGCGGCGCGGGGCGGCAGCGTCCGCAGCCCCGTGTAGAACAGCGGCACCGCGCACCACGCGAAGCTCGGTGCCAGCACCACGAGCACCACCCACACGGCGACGACGGTGCTCAGCCAGGCGAGGCGGCGCGGTACGGGCGCCACGTACAGCGCGGCGAGCGCCACCGACAGGGCCACGACCCACGGGCCGAGCTCCGCCCACGGGTGGCGCAGCAGGAACCGCGCCAGCGAGGCGCCGAGCAGCGCGAAGAACGCGGCGTGCATCACCCGGGCCAGCCAGCGGGCGTCGGGGTCCTGGTCCACGGCGCTCCTCTCGACCGTCGTACGTCGTCTCCGTGTCCGTACGCGCACCTGCGTCCGTACGCCGCCATCCTCACCCGGGCGCGGGGGCGCGGCATCAACCGATCGGCTGACCCCGGGGCCCGGAGGGCGGCCCCAGGATCGGAAGCACAAGCCCCTTCGCCAAGGAGTCCCCGTGAAGAAGATGTCGCTGCGCGCCCGTGTCCTGACCGGTGGCGTGGCCGCCGCCGCCCTGTCCGCCGGTACGTTCGGCGCGATGTCGGCCACCGCCGCTCCGGCCGCCGCCCCTGCCGCTCCGGCGCGGACGGCCGACGCCTCCGGGCACCACCTGCGCACCACCTCCCACCTCACCGTCGACGCGGCCACCCGGGCCGCGCAGGCCGCCCTCAAGGCCGCCGAGAAGGACGGCCGGCACGTCACCGTCGCCGTCGTGGACCGCAACGGGACCCCGCTCGTCACGCTGCGCGGCGACGGCGCCGGCCCGCAGTCGTACGAGTCGGCCATCCGGAAGGGCTTCACCGCCGTCTCCTGGAACGCTCCGACGTCCGAGCTGGTCAAGCGCCTGCAGAGCGCGCCGAACCTGAAGGACATCCCCGGCACGCTGTTCCTGGGCGGCGGCGCCCCGGTCGCGGCCGACGGCGCGCCGGTCGCGGGCATCGGCGTGGCGGGTGCGCCCAGCGGCGACCTCGACGAGAAGTACGCGCAGGCGGGCGTTGCCTCCCTCGGCCACTGACCACCCCGGGCGGCACGCACGCCCCCCCCCGGGGCCGCCGGCTCCTCCCCCCGGGCCGCCGGCGGTCCCTAGGATCGGTGCGTGGACCACCGATCGTTTCGGCAGCGCCTGCGTGCCGTCGCCGCCCCGCTGCTCGCCTGCGTCCTCGCCGCCGGGTGCACGAGCGGCGACGGCCGTTCCGGATCCGGTGGGGCCGGGGCGGCGGGGCTGGACGACCCGTACTTCCCCCGGCTGGGCAACGGCGGCTACGACGTGCGCCACTACGACCTCGCCCTCGACTACGACCCGGCCACCGGGCGCCTGACCGGCACCGCGACCATCACCGCCCGTGCCACCCAGGAGCTCAGCGCCTTCAACCTGGACCTCACCGGGCTGACGGTCGACGCCGCGAGCGTGGACGGCGAGCCGGCGGCGGTGCGGCGCGCGGGCCCGGAGCTGACCGTGCGCCCCGCGGCCGGCGTCGCCGACGGCGCCACCTTTCGCACGGTCATCCGCTACTCGGGCACCCCGCGGACCCTGACCGGTGACGACGGCGCGCAGGAGGGCTGGCTCAGGACCTCCGACGGTGCGCTGGCGCTCGGCCAGCCGACCGGTTCGACGGCCTGGTTCCCGGGCAACCACCACCCGTCCGACAAGGCCTCGTACGCGGTGGCCGTCACCGTGCCGCAGGGTCTGCAGGCGGTGTCGAACGGCGAGTTGCGGGAGCAGCGGACCCGCGGCGGCCGCACCACGTTCGTGTGGCGGTCCGCCGAGCCGATGGCGAGCTACCTCGCGACGGTCGCGATCGGCCGGTACGACACGAAGGTCTCGCGCACGCCGTCCGGACTGCCCGTGCACACCGCGACCAAGGGGGCGGAGGCCGACCCGGAGCTGCTGGCCCGCATCCCGGAGCTACTGGCGTGGGAGGTGGAGAACTTCGGTCCGTACCCCTTCTCCTCCGTCGGCGCGATCGTCGACCCGACCGTCGACGTCCAGTACGCGCTGGAGACGCAGACGAGGCCCTTCTACGCCAAGGACACCTTCACCGTGGAGTTCGTCGTCCACGAGCTGGCCCACCAGTGGTACGGCAACTCGGTGTCGCCCGAGTCGTGGCGCGACATGTGGCTGAACGAGAGCTTCGCGCAGTACGCCGAGTGGCTGTACGCGGAGGACTTCGAGGACACCCCGGCGCAGAAGAGCTTCGAGGAGGCCTTCGCCGACCCGGACAACTGGGCATTCGCGCCGGCCGAGCCGCCGTCGGCGGCGGACATCTCCGCCGACCCCGTCTACTACCGGGGCGCGATGGTCCTCCACAAGGTGCGGCTGGCCGTCGGTGACGACACCTTCTGGGAGATCCTGCGGGGCTGGCCGGCGAAGTACCGGCACGCCAACGCCTCGACGGAGGACTTCACGCGGTACGTGGAGGAGGTGGCGGGGGAGGACCTGGACGCGCTGTGGGACACCTGGCTGTACGGCGAGGAGCGGCCCGCCGGCCCTTCCGCGTGAGGCCCGGCCGGCCGGACGGCCCCCGCGCGGTGACGCCCGGCCCCGCCGGCGGCCCTACAGGTCCTTGCGCATCACGACGCAGTCGCGGCCGAGCCGCTGGTCGGGGCGCCGGTCGATCTCCTCGTAGCCGAGGCTGCCCCAGAAAGCGAGGGCGTTGGTGTTGTTCTCCAGGACGGCCAGCTTGATGCCGCGCCGGCCCAGCCCCCTGTACCGCTTCTCGATGATCTCGGCGAGCTCGCGGCCGAAGCCGACCCGGTGGTCCCGGGCGTGCACCATCAGCAGCCCGATCCAGGGGTCCGGGTCGTCCGGGTCGGTGGGGTGGTGCGCCCGTGTCACCGAGATGCCGATGACGTGACCCGCCGAACGGGCCAGCAGCACCTCGGCGTCCGGGTGCGCCAGCTCCTCGGCGAGCGAGGCGGCCACCTGCTCGGGCCGGATGTCGTCGGGGTCCGGGAAGTCCCCGCTGAGCTGCTGGAACTCCCGGTTCGACGCGTACAGCTCGGTCAGCTCGGTGAGGAGCGGCCCGGGCAGGGCCGCTTCCCCGCCCACTTCCAGGGGTTCGACGATCATGCGCAGAACAGTAGGGCCCCGGCGCGGGGTTCGCCGCCGGGGCCGCCGCCGTGCGCGTACGTCAGATGTTGACGCCGAAGTCGCGGGCGATGCCCTCCAGGCCCGCGGCGTAGCCCTGGCCGACCGCGCGGAACTTCCACTCGGCGCCGTGGCGGTACAGCTCGCCGAAGACCATGGCGGTCTCGGTGGCGGCGTCCTCGCTGAGGTCGTAGCGGGCGATCTCGGTGCCGCCGGCCTGGTTCACGATGCGGATGTAGGCGTTGCGCACCTGGCCGAAGTTCTGCGAGCGATTGACCGCGTCGTAGATGGAGACCGGGAAGACGATCTTCTCGACGCCGGCGGGGAGGCCCGCGAGGTTGACGTTGATCTGCTCGTCGTCACCGCCGCCCTCGCCGGTGCGGTTGTCACCGGTGTGGACGATGGTCTGGTCCGGCGTCGACTTGTTGTTGAAGAAGACGAAGTGGCCGTCGGAGACGACCTTGCCGGAGGCGTCGACGCCGATGGCGGAGGCGTCGAGGTCGAAGTCGGTGCCGGTGGTCGTGCGGACGTCCCAGCCGAGGCCCACCGTCACGGCGGTCAGGCCCGGCGCCTCCTTGGTCAGCGAGACGTTGCCGCCCTTGGACAGGCTTACAGCCATGGGAAGTCCCCTTCGTCGATCTACGTCGTGTGACGTCATGGTGTCACTGCAGATAACGCGCCGGGCGGTGCGCTGGTTCCGCGCGGCGAAAAGCGGGTGACGTGAGCGCGCCAGGCGCGCGACCATGGGGGCATGTCCGGTCCCTATGTCATCCGTGGTGCGGTCTCCCTGCCGGAGGCCGAGCTCATGTGGCGTTTCTCCAGGTCGTCCGGGCCGGGCGGGCAGCACGTCAACACCAGCGACTCGCAGGTGGAGCTGCGTTTCGACCTGGCGCGGACGGTGGCGCTGCCGCCGGTGTGGAAGGAGCGGGCGCTGCAGCGGCTGGCGGGGCGGCTGGTGAGCGGTGTGATCACCGTTCGCGCTTCGGAGCACCGCTCGCAGTGGCGCAACCGCGAGACGGCGGCGGTCCGCCTGGCGTCCCTGCTGGCCGAGGCGACGGCGCCGCCGCCGAAGCCGCGGCGCCCGACGAAGATCCCTCGCGGGATCAACGAGCGCCGCCTCCGGGAGAAGAAGCAGCGCGCCGAGACCAAGCGTGGCCGCTCGCCCCGCGACTGGGCGTAGCGCCGCGCGACACCGCACGGCTCCGCACCGCGGGCCGTGCCGGGTGACGCCGCGGGGGGTACGGGGGTACCGCCGCGGCGTCGCCGCAGACTTCCGCCGCCGGGCGGGGCCGCGGCCTGCGCCGGGTGGCGGTACCGCGTACCGCCTGCGCCGGCGGGCGGTGGCGCGCGACCTGCGCCGGGTGGCGGTACCGCGTACCGCTTGCGTCAGCGGGAAGTAGCGCGCGACCTGCGCGCAGGTACCGCGTACCGCGTACCGCGTACCGCCCTGCGCCCGCGCGGGCGGCAGCGCGCGGCCTGCGCCCAGGTGGCCGTACCGCGTACCGCCTGCGCCCGCGCCCGGGTAGCGCGTACCGGGCCGCGCGAGCGGGGTAGCGCGTACCGGGCCGCGCGAGCGGGGTAGCGCGTACCGGGCCGCGCGAGCGGGGTAGCGCGTACCGCCTACGCCAGGTGGCGGTAGCGGCCGCGGAAGTACGTCAGGGGGCCGCCCTGCGGGCTGGGGAAGTCCGCCGTCAGGACGCGGCCGATCACCAGCGTGTGGTCGCCCGCCTCCACGCGCTGCTCCGTGCGGCACTCCAGGACCGCCAGGGCCCCGCCCACCAGCGGCGCGCCGCTCGCCTCGCCGCGCGTGTACGGGATGTCCGCGAACAGCAGCCGGTCGCTGATCCGGCCCTTCATCGCGAAGCGGCCCGCGATGTGCCGCTGGCTCTCGGCCAGCACCGACACCGCCCACAGCGGCTGCTCGGCGAGCAGGTCGTCCATGCGGGAGCCGTTGCGCAGGCTCACCAGGACCAGGGGCGGGTCCAGCGAGACGGACATGAAGGCGGTGGCCGTCATGCCGACGTCCTCGCCGCGCGGACCGCCCGCGCCCAGCGGCGGTTCGACGGCCGTCACCAGCACCACGCCCGCGGCCAGCCGGGACATGGCGGCGCGGAACTCGTCGTTGCTCACCCCCTCAGGATGGGGGACGGCAGGGGCTGAGGGCTGGGTCGTCGGCAACACACCGGGAACGCTAACCTTCCCGCCTGTCGCCCACATCGGGCCAGGGGACCAGCCAGGTCCTAGGACCATCCGCCCACCTGTCCGCCCGCCCGTCCGTCCCCGCCGGACCCGGACCGGCCGCCGGTCCGGCCCCGTGCCGGGCCCGGACGGACGTCGACACCATCGGTTTGCTGGACGTTGCCGGAAGCAAAGGGATACGGCGCCGCGGGGCCTTCCGCGCGGCCCAACATCATCTGTTGTGACTTGAGTCACAGAGCCGGGGAATTGTTGACCCTGTGTACCGAGTGCGCAGCTCGCTGTGATTCAGTGGCCGGTGACAGTGCAACACGAGCGCCGATGAGAACCCTGGAGTTGCTGTCGAGGTCTCGGGGAGAGCGAGCAATGGAGACCGAGTCGGAGCCGTACGTCCGTCTTGCGACCCTGCGGCAGCTGCATCAGGTCGTCGCCAATCTCAACACGGCCCGCAGTCTGGCCGACACGCTGCAGACCGTCGCCGACGGAGTCGTCCAAGGCCTCGGGTACGAGCTGGCCTGCGTCAATCTCGTACGCCCCGACGGTGACCTGGTCGTCGCCGCCTTCGCCGGCAGCCCCGCCGCCGAAGCCCTGATCACCGGCCGTGTCGGCTCCCGCTCCTCCTGGGAGCGCCGGCTGTCCATGGGCGAGTCGTGGGGCGACCTGCGCTTCATCCCGCACACCGAGGGCTGGGTCCTCATCGAGGACGACGTACCGCAGTGGCACACCGAAGGGCCCGAGCCGCGCTTCGAGGACGAGTGGCACCCCCGCGACCGGCTCTACGCCCCGATGTACGCCTCCGGCAACGGCCGCGAGCTCCTCGGCGTCATCTCCGTGGACCGGCCCCGCAACGGCCGCCGGCCCGGCCCCTGGGGCCAGGAGGCCCTGCAGATGTACGCCTCGCAGGCCGCGATTGCCATCAGCAACGCCCGGCTGCGAGCAAACATGCAGCGGGCGCTGGTGCGTCTGGAGCGCGAACAGCAGGCGCTGCGGGCCAGTGAAGAGTCGTTCCGCCAGGCCTTCGAGTACGCGCCCTCCGGCATGGCCATCGCCGAGATGGGCGGCGACCAGCACGGCCGGCTGCTGCGCGCCAACGACGCGCTGTGCCGGCTCCTCAACCGCCCGGCCTCCGTCATGCGCCGCTACTCCTTCGCCGACCTGGTCCACCCGGAGGACATCGGCACCCTGCTGCGCACCTCGGCGGAGGGGGGCCGCGCCGAGCTGCGCCTCGGCCGCCGCGACGGCACGTACGTGTGGGTGTCGCTGCGGAACTCGGTGGTGGCGGACACCGCCGACGGGCCGCGCTTCCTGCTGACCCACGTCGAGGACATCGAGGAGCGCAAGCGGCACGAGCTGCAGCTCGCGCACCGGGCCTCGCACGACGCGCTGACCGGCCTGCCGAACAGCGCCGAGCTGCGGGCCCGCCTCAGCGCCCGGCTCTGCGCGCGCCCGCAGGCGGTGCGCACCGCGGCCGGCCCCGACGCGTACGAGCCGGAGGCCACCGCCTACGAGTACGAGTACGAGTACGAATACGAGCAGGGGCACGCGCACACCCACCCCCACCCGCACGGGCACGGCTTCGACTTCGGCGCGGACGCCGCCGGGCCGTACGACCACCACGTCCACACCGTCGCGCCGCCGGCCGAGGGGGAGGCGGACGACGGGACGAAGGGGCTCGCGGTCCTCTTCTGCGATCTCGACGGCTTCAAGTCGATCAACGACCGGTTCGGGCACCACACCGGCGACGCCGTGCTCATCGAGGTGGCCCGCCGCCTGAGCGCCGGCGTGCGGGACGGGGACACGGTCGCGCGCCTCGGCGGTGACGAGTTCGTCGTTCTCGCCGACGGGCTGGGCGCGGCCGACGCCGCCGACCTCGCCGTACGGCTGCGCAACGCGATCATCCCGCCGATCCGCGTGGACGGGCGCGCGGTGCGCGTGGGGGCCAGTTTCGGCATCGGCTGGGCCGAATGCGGGATGTCCGTCGAAGAGGTCCTGAACTCCGCTGACCAGCGCATGTACATCGAGAAGCGCTCCCGTTCCAAGGTTCACCGCCGGGCGGGCTAGTCCGTTCGGGGTAGGCTCGCCCGGGTCGGTGACCGCTGGCGAGCAGGGATGAGGAGTGACCAGGGATGGCTGCCGGTAACCACGGCAACGGCGCGGGCACGCCCGAGGACGACGATCCGTTCGGCTACCTGTACGCGGACGGGCAGGCGACGGGCGCGCAGGCGCCCCGCCAGGGCGGCTACGGCTATCCGGGTCCGGTCGGCGCGGCGCAGCCCGGCGTGCCGAGAACGTCGTACAACCAGGTCCGCGCGGTCGGCGAACGCCAGTACGGCGGCGGCCAGCTGCCGCCGCAGCGGCCCGCCCCGCAGTACGCGGCCCCCGAGACGTACGGTTCGCCGCCCCAGGCGCACCCCGCCGTCCCGCCCCAGGCCCAGCAGCGCGGCGGCCGCGGTGGCGGGCCCAACACCAAGGGCCTGCTGATCGGGGCGATCGCGGTCGTGCTGGTCGTGGTGACCGGTATCACCGTCGCCCTGCTGACGAACAACGGCGACAAGGACAAGAACACCGGCGCGGTCCCGTCCGGCGCCGCCTCCCCGGTCCAGGAGTCCCCGGACCCCGGGGCCTCCGAGGGCGGCGGCGAGGGCGAGGAGCCGGCCGCGCTGCCCAAGCAGGACGCGGCAACGCTCCAGCTGGGCGCGCCCGCCGTCCTGGCCAAGGACGTGAAGGGCGCCGAGGGCGCCGACGGCGCGTACGTGACCGGGTTCAACGCGGTGGGCGCCGCTGTGACCTGGAAGGCGGACGTGCCGGAGGCGGGCGAGTACAAGCTGTACGTGCGCTACGCCATCCCGGCGCAGGACGCCAACGCCACGCTGACCGTGAACGGCAAGGCCAACTCCAACCCCATCGGTCTGAAGAACTTCATCCACTCCACGGACCCGAACTGGGAGAAGAACTGGCAGACCACCTGGGCGCCCATCACGCTGCAGAAGGGCGCGAACGAGATCAAGATCTCGTGCGAGCAGGGCAACCAGTGCAACGCCATCCTGGACTGGCTGGAGGTCAAGCCCGCCTGACCGGCGCGTGAGCGGCGGGTGAGGCCGCGGCCCCTGGGCCGCGGTCCCGCCGTGTCAGGTGTGCCGGCCGGCGGACACCGCCCGCAGGAACCGCACCACCGTCCCCGTCATCGCCTCGCGAGCGGGGGCGAGGTATTTCCGGGGGTCCACCACGTCCGGGTGGGCGGCCAGGAAGTCCCGTACGGCGGCGGTGAAGGCCGTGTTCAGGGCCGTGCCGATGTTGATCTTGGTCATGCCGGCGGCGATCGCGGCGCGCAGCTCGGCGTCCGGGACGCCCGAGGAGCCGTGGAGGACCAGCGGGACCGGGACGGCGTCGCGCAGGGCGGCGATCAGGGTGTGGTCGAGGGCCGCCGTGCGTGCGGTCATCGCGTGCGTGGAGCCGACCGCGACGGCCAGCGCGTCCACGCCGGTGTCGCCCACGAACGCGGCCGCCTCGGCCGGGTCGGTGCGTACGCCCGGGGCGTGGGCGTCGAGCGGCGGCTCGCCGTCCTTGCCGCCGACCCTGCCCAGCTCGGCCTCCACCCACATGCCGCGCTCGTGGCCCCACCGGACGGCCTCGGCGGTCGCCTTGACGTTGTCGCCGTAGGGCAGCTTCGACGCGTCGAACATCACCGAGCCGAAGCCCTCGGCGTACGCGGCGTGCAGCAGTGCGGGGGAGACCACGTGGTCGAGGTGGAGGCCGAGCGGGGCGGTCGAGGCGCGGGCGACGGCCGACGCGGCGGCGGCGACGGCGGACAGGTCGCCGCCGTGGAACCGTACGGCGTTCTCGGAGATCTGGAGGATCGCGGGTGTCCCGGCCCGCTCGGCCCCGGCCGCGATGGCCTCGGCGTGCTCCAGGGTGATGACGTTGAACGCGGCGATCGCCTGCCGCTCCGTCCTCGCCTGGGTGATCAGGTCTCCGGTGGGGACGAGCGGCATGTGCACTACCTCCGTTGCGGGGCCGGACTGGGGGGAGTCTTGCCGATCACGCCGGGCTAGGCGGCAGGTGCGAGCTCCGTCACCGTGATGCGGTCCAGGAGCTCCCGGTACGTGTGGTCGTCGAACTCGCCGGCCGTGGGCGCCGGCACGGTGGCCGCCGACAGGGCGGCGGCGCGGCGCAGGCGCTCGGGCCAGTCGAGGCCCTCGACCAGCCCGGACAGCAGGCCGGCCACCGCGGAGTCGCCGGCGCCCGTCGGGTTGCCCCTGACCGGCGCGGGCGGCGCGGCCCGCCAGGTGCCGTCGGGGGTGACGGCGAGCAGCCCGTCAGGGCCGAGGGAGGCGGCCACGGCGCGGGCGCCGCGGCGGCGGGCGTCGAGGGCGGCGCGCAGCGGCTCGCGGGACCCGGTGAGGTGGGCCAGCTCGTCGGCGTTGGGCTTGACGAGGTCGGGGCGGGCGGCGATGCCCCGGCGCAGCGCATCGCCGCTGGTGTCCAGCAGGACGGGTACGCCCGCGGCGCGGGCGCGGCGGATCAGCTCGGCGTACGTGCCGACGCGGATGCCCGGCGGCAGGCTGCCGCACAGGGCGACGGCCCTGGCCTGGTGCACGAGGGTGTCGTACGCGGTGAGGAAGGCCGCCCACTCGGCGGGGGTGACGAGGGGGCCGGGCTCGTTGAGCTGGGTGGTGCCGCCGGTGGAGGCGTCGACGACGGCGACCGTGCGGCGGGTGGGGCCGCCGACCGGGACGAGCGCGTCGCGTACCGGCAGCGGGGCGAGCAGCTCGCGGAGCATGTCGCCGGTGGCGCCGCCCGCGAAGCCGGTCACCACGGTCTCGTGGCCGAGCGCGGCCAGCACGCGGGCGACGTTGAGGCCCTTGCCGCCGGGGCGTTCGGCGACGTCGGTGACGCGGTGCGAGGTGTGCGGCACCAGAGCGCCGACCTGGTACGTGAGGTCGAGGGCGGTGTTCAGCGTGACCGTCAGGATCACTCGTCCACCACCCCCCGTCAGGTGACGCTCGTTCCGGTTGCCTGCGGGTTCTGATCATGCCAAACGGAAGGCGGTTGGCCCAGACCCCCTCGGGCGATCGGCGGTCTCAGCGCACGGGGGGCTCGATGACCCATTCGCCCTTGCGCATCACGCCCTTGAGGGCGAAGCCGGCGTCGAGGACCACCAGGTCGGCGTCCTTGCCCGGTTCGAGCGAGCCGACCTTGTCGTAGACCCCGAGGAGCTTGGCCGGGTTGGCGGAGATGGCCTGGACGATCGCCTCGACGGGGAGCTTGTCGACGGTCGCGGCGCGCTGGAAGGCGGTGTCGAGGGTGAGGGTGGAGCCGGCGATGGAGCCGCCCTCGACCAGTCGCGCGACGCCCTCGCGCACCTCGACCTCCAGCGGCCCGAGGTGGTACACGCCGTCGCCGAAGCCGGCCGCGTCCATCGCGTCCGTGATGAACGCGACCCGCTCGGGCCCGGCGTGATGGAACGCCAGTTCCAGGGCGGCGGGGTGCAGATGGGTGCCGTCGTTGATCAGCTCGACGGTGATCCGCTCGTCCTCCAGCAGCGCGGCGATCGGGCCGGGGGCGCGGTGGCCGAGCGCGGGCATGGCGTTGAAGAGGTGCGTGGCGACGGTGGCGCCCGCCTCGATGGCCTCGACCGTCTGCTCGTACGTGGCGTCGGTGTGCCCGATCGCGGCGATGACGCCGTGCTCGGCGAGCAGCCGTACGGAGTCGATGCCGCCGGGCAGTTCGGTGGCGAGGGTGACCATGCTGGCGTGGCCGCGGGCCGCGTCGATGAGCTTGCGGACCTCGGCCGGGTCCGGGTCGCGCAGCAGCTCCTCGCTGTGGGCGCCCTTGCGGCACGGCGAGATGAAGGGGCCCTCGAAGTGGATGCCCGCGATGTCGCCCTGTTCGGCCAGTTCCGACAGCTCCCCGGCGCGGTGCGCCAGGAAGTCCATGTCGCCGGTGACGGTGGAGGCGACGACGGTGGTGGTTCCGTGCAGCCGGTGGGTGTGGACGCCCTGGAGGACCTCCTCGACGGTGCCGGAGGTGAAGGAGGCGCCACCGCCGCCGTGGTTGTGCATGTCGACGAAGCCGGGGACGACCCAGTGCCCGGTCAGGTCGATCTCCAGCGCGGGCGCTCCGGAGGGGGTGCGGCCGGCGATCCGGCCGTCCTCGACGGTCACCCGCCCGCTGTCGACGATCCCGGTCGGCAGCACCACGCGGGCGCCGGCGAGAACCTTGCGATCGGCCATCAGGCGGATACCTCCGAACTGGCGAGTAGGTCCCAGGCGAGGAGGCCCGCGCCCAGGCATCCGGCGGTGTCCCCGAGGGCCGCCGGCACGATGGCGGGCAGCTTCTGGAACGTCACCCGCTCCTCGACGGCCGCCCGCAAAGGTGTGAACAACGTTTCCCCCGCCTCGGCGAGACCGCCACCGATGATGAGCGTGCGGGGGTCCAGCAGGGTGAGTGCGGTGACGAGCCCGTCGGCGAGTGCGTCGACGGCGTCCCGCCACACCCGTACGGCCCGCTCGTCGCCCGAGGCGACGGCCTCGGCGCAGTCCGCCGCGTCGGCGTCCGGGTCGCCGCTCGCCTCCGACCAGGCGCGGCTGACGGCGGCGGCCGAGGCGAGGGTCTCCAGGCAGCCGCGCTGCCCGCAGCCGCAGACGGGTCCGCCGGGGCGGACCACGATGTGGCCGATCTCGCCGGCGCAGCCGTGCGCGCCGGCCTCGATGGCGCCGCCGATGCCGATGGCGCCCGCGATGCCGGTGCCCAGCGGCACGAAGAGGAACCGGTCCGCGCCCCGGCCGGCCCCGACGCGGCCCTCGGCGAGCCCGCCGGTGCGCACGTCGTGCCCGAGGGCGACCGGCAGGCCGCCGAGGCGCTCGCCCAGCAGGGCGCGCAGCGGGACGTCGCGCCAGCCGAGGTTGGCGGCGTAGACGGCGGTGCCGCCGTCGGGGTCGACGATCCCGGGCACGGCGACGCCGGCGGCGACGGCTCCGGTGCCGTACCGCGCGCGGCCGTGGGCGTGCAGCTCGGCGGCGAAGCCGAGGATGGTCTCCACGACCGCGTCCGGTCCGCGCTCCCGGCCGGTGGGGCGGCGCGCCTCGTGCAGCAGCGCGCCGTCCTCCGCGACCAGGGCGGCCTTCATCCCGGTGCCGCCCACATCGAGGGCGATGACGTGTCTCACGGAGACAGTGTGGCTGGTGCACCCGTGAAAGGTCTAGTCCACTTCGAGGATTGTTGTTCACGCATACAAAATGCTTTTCCCGTGCGTCCCGGGGGTGCCTCGACACCCCCTACGACGACAGGATCACGCTCCGCGTCAGGTTGCGCGGCCGGTCCGGGTCGTACCCCTTCGCCTCCGCCAGCGCCACCGCGAGCCGCTGGGCGCGCACCAGGTCCGCCATCGGGTCCGCCGTCGCGTGCGCGTGCAGCGTGCCGCCGACCCGTGCCACATCGGCCGCCAGGCCCTCCGGCAGCGCGCCGAAGACCCAGGCGACCCGCCCGGGACCGGTGATCGAGATCGGCCCGTGGCGGTACTCCATCGCCGGGTACGCCTCCGTCCAGGCACCCGCCGCCTCGCGCATCTTCAAGCCCGCCTCCAGCGCCAGCCCGTACGTCCAGCCCGTCCCCAGGAACGTCCACTGCTCCGCCCCGACCACCGCCTCCGGCAGCGGCTCGGTCACCGCCAGCTCCGCGTCGACCGCCGCGGCGCCGACCGGCTTCACGCCCTCGACGTCCCCCAGCCCGGCCCGCAGGAACGCGAGCGCGGTCGTGGCGAACCGGGTCTGCACCACCGACTCCTCGTCGGCCCAGTCCAGCACCGCCACCGTGTCCGCCGCGTCCTTCACGGGCGTCGCCGGGTCGGCCGTGAGGGCCAGCGTCGGCACCCGGCCGCGCAGGGCGCCCAGCAGCCGCAGCACCTCCGTCGTCGTCCCCGACCGGGTGATCGCCACCACGCGGTCGTACGGGCGCGACAGCGGGAACTCCGACGAGGCGAAGGCGTCGGTCTCGCCCTGCCCCGCCGCCTCGCGCAGCGCGGCGTACGCGATCGCCATGAACCACGACGTGCCGCACCCGGTCACCGCCACCCGCTCCCCGGGCCTCGGCAGCCCCTCGGATCCGGCGGCGGCCTCGGCGGCACGGCGCCAGCAGGCCGGCTGGGTGGCGATCTCTGCTGCGGTACGGGACATGCGAGGAACTCCTACGGCGTCGTACGCGTACAGGACCAGGCCGGTCTAGCAGACCCGAGTTGGCGAAGCGAGACCAAGTGGTGTAGACCTCATGCTCTCCGTAGGAAGCGAAAGTGGGACGAGGCCGTGCAGCGACGCCGCACTCTGGGAACGACCGCGGCGGTGGCCGCACTGGGCATGCTGGCGACCCTGACCGCCTGCGGCAGCGGCGGCTCGGGGGACGTGACCCTCAAGCTGGTCGCCGCCGACTACGGCAGCTCCGGCAGCAACACGTCGAAGACGTACTGGGACAACGTTGCCAGGGCCTTCGAGAAGAGCCACCCCGGCGTCACGGTCGACGTCCGGGTGCTGTCCTGGAAGGACGTCGACCGCGAGGTCGCCGAGATGGTCGCCCGCGACGAGGCCCCGGACCTGGCGCAGATCGGCGCGTACGCCGACTACGCCAAGGCCGACAAGCTCTACGACGTCGACAGCCTGCTGTCCGTCCCCACCCAGGCCAACTTCCTGCCCCTGCTCAGCCAGGCCGGCGAGATGAACCGGGTCCAGTACGGGATGCCGTTCGCCGCCAGCACCCGGCTGCTCTTCTTCAACGAGGAGCTGTTCGACAAGGCCGGCGTGGAGCCGCCCCGGACGTGGGCCGAGCTCAAGAAGGCCGCCCAGGCGCTGAAGGCCGAGGGCGTGAAGTACCCCTTCGCGCTGCCCCTCGGCTCCGAGGAGGCCCAGGCCGAGACCATGCAGTGGCTGCTCAGCGGGGGCGGCGGATACCGCGACGCCGGCGGCTCCTCGTACGAGATCGACTCGGCCGCCAACGTCCGGACCTTCCAGTGGCTCAAGGACGAGCTGGTCACCCCCGGGCTGACCGGCCCCGTGGCGCCCGGCAAGCTCGACCGGCAGCAGGCGTTCGACGCCTTCGCGCGCGGTGAGGTCGGCATGCTCAACGGCCACCCCACGCTGATGGAGACCGCGGAGGAGGCGGGCGTGAAGGTCGGCAAGGTGCCGCTGCCCGGCATCGAGGGCAAGGCCAAGGCCACCATGGGCGTCGCCGACTGGATGATGGCGTTCAAGCAGAACGGCCACCGCAAGGAGGCCGGCGCCTTCCTGGACTTCGTGTACCAGGACAAGAACGTCCTGGACTTCTCCGACCGGTACGACATCCTCCCGGTCACCGTCACCGCCAGCAACGCCATGGCGGAGGACCGCAAGCACGCCGGCCTGAAGGAGTTCCTGGCGGCCCTGCCGTCGAGCGAGCTGTACCCGGTGGGCGAGACGTCCTGGGCGAAGGTCAGCGAGAGCGTCAAGAAGAACATCGGCAAGGCCGTCGCCCCCGACACCGACCCCGAGTCCGTGCTCCAGCAGATAGCGCAGGACGCCCGGGACGCCGAAGCGGCCGAGTAGCTATGTTCTTCATATGACCGCCGACCTCACCGCCCGGGACAAGGCCGTCCTCGCCATGGAGCGCCGCTCGTGGCCGGGCCCCGGCGCCAAGGAGCGCGCGATCAGGGAGCAGCTCGCCATGTCGCCGACGCGCTACTACCAGCTGCTCAACGCCCTGCTCGACGATCCGAGGGCCCTGGAGCACGACCCCGTCACGGTCAACCGCCTGCGCCGCGTGCGCGCGTCGCGGGAGGCGCGGCGGTAGGTGTGGGCGCCGAGCGGCCGGGATAGTGAAAACCCCATGGGTACCGAACCGAACGCACTGCCGCATCCGCGCACGCCCGCCGGCCGCGAGGGCCTGGACGCCTTCCTGGCCCACCCCGAGCGGGCGGTCGTGGGCCTCGACTTCGACGGCACCCTCGCCGAGATCGTCGACGACCCCGAGCAGGCCCGCGCCCACCGCGGCGCCGTCGCCGCCCTCGCCGCGCTCGCGCCGCGCGTCGCCTCCATCGCCGTGATCACCGGCCGCCCGGCCGGCGTGGCGGTGCGGTACGGCGGCTTCGCGGGCGTCCCGGGCCTGGAGCACCTCGTGGTCCTCGGCCACTACGGCGCCGAACGCTGGGACGCCGTCACCGGCGCGGTCCGCGCCGCCCCCGAGCACCCCGGCGTCGCCGCCGTCCGCGCGGAGCTGCCCGGGGTCCTGGACCGGGCGGGCGCCTGGCGCGGCACGTGGATCGAGGAGAAGGGCCGCGCGGTCGCCGTCCACACCCGCCGCGCCGAGGACCCGCAGGCCGCGTTCGACGCGCTGCGCGCCCCGCTGGCCGACCTCGCCACCCGGCACGGCCTGGTCCTGGAACCCGGCCGCATGGTCCTCGAACTGCGCCCCCCCGGCATCGACAAGGGCGTCGCCCTCACCGACCACGTCCGTGAGACCGGCGCCGGCACGGTGGTGTACGCGGGTGACGACCTCGGGGACCTGCCCGCTTTCGCGGCCGTCGACAAACTCCGCGCCGACGGCACGCCGGGCCTGCTGATCTGCAGCGCCAGCGCCGAGGTCCCCGACCTCGCCACCCGCGCCGACCTCGCCCTCCCGGGCCCGGCCGCGGTGGTGGACTTCCTCACGCGGCTGGCGGAGCGGGTCACTCCGGCGTAGATCGACACCGTCTGCGGACGGTGGGGCCCACGCGGTCGCCGCCGCCGGGTGGGGTTCAGAGCCTGTCGGCCGCCCGGACCCGGTGGAGGTGGACGAGGACGTCGTAGGCCCGGCCGATCGCGAGGGCGGGCAGGGGGTCGGGGGTGAAGGTCGAACCGGCGTCATACACCGGCCGGGGCCGGTTGAGCCAGGCCCGGGCCTCGGCGGGCGCCGCCCGCAGGTCCAGGTAGAAGTCCCGGTACCCGACCCGGTCCAGGGTGTGCTCGTGCATGCCGGGGCGCGCCGCCGGAACGGTGACCGGCTTCCAGTCGCCGTCGAGGGAGGCGTCCTTGGTGAGGAAGGAGCCGCCGGCGAAGGTGAGGCCGATCGCCGCGTAGTCGCGGCCCAGGCGGTCGCGCAGCACGGCGCCCTGGGTGCGCGGGTACATGTCGGGATGGGCGGACAGGTAGCCGACGTGGCCGTTGTGGGCGGACAGCAGCATCCTGTGGCCGGTCCGGCGCTGCCACCACAGCACGTTGTCGGCCATGGCCTGGTCGCGCAGGCGCTCCGCGGCCGTGACCGAGGCCGGGTCCGCGAGGTCGACGGTGGCGAAGGCGAAGGTCCGGGCGATGTTCCGGGCGTGCTGCACGGTCCACGCGTAGTCCTCGTCACCGGCCCCTTGGTGCCCGGCGACCAGGTCGAGGGCCTCCTGGGCCTGCGCGGCGTTCTCCCTGCGTTCCGACAGCGGCTTGCGCAGGTGGGCGAAGATGTCGTCGAAGGGGCGCAGCCCCGCGTACAACTCCTCGAGCCGGGGCAGTGCCTCCGGACTGGTCGTACCGACGGACGACAGGACGCGTTCGAAGATGTGGTCGCCGAGCTTCGGTGCCCCGAGGTCGTCGCCCATGAAGTGGACCCGGCGGTCGGGGTGGCGGCTGTTGTGCTCGCGCATCCAGCCGATCAGACGGACGAACTCCTCGCGCTCCCAGGGGGATCCGGCCAGCGTCTCCCGCGCGATCCGCCGCGGATCGCCGGGGCCGCCCTGGAGGTACTCGTCGATCCTGAGCCCGGCCGACCAGCTCATCTCCAGGGCGAAGGTGGTGAAGCCGCGTTTCTCGACGAGGTACTGGAAGACGCGGTGCTTCATGGCGAAGAACTCGTGCGAGCCGTGCGTGGCCTCGCCGAGGCCCACCACTGCCGCGCCTCCGACCATGGCGTCCAGCGCCCGCAGGTCCGCCGTCGAACCGCCGGGATCCGTGGAGCGCAGCGGGTGCGCGGCCCGCTCCAGGGAGCGTACGACGCCTGCGGGGGACGCGGGGGACGCGGGGGACGCGGGGGGTGCGCCGGGTGCGTCGGGTTGGAAGGGTGGGGACGGGCCCGCGGAAGCCACCGGGGCGGCCACCGCCGTGGCGGCGAGCGCCGCCGTGAGCGCGAGCAGTCCTCGCCGGCCGATCGACTTCCTGTACCCGTGCATGGTGATCACTCCTCGTGTGCGGCGGCTCCCCGAACCGATGCAGTGATCTTCATGCGCCGCGGCGCGGAGCGCACTGAGGCAGCCCACCGTCCCGGTCCGGGGGTCCTCCCCCGCAGCCGGCGGGGGTACGTCCCGCCGTTTCCGGTGCCGACCGGATGGTCCGGCCGGCACCGGAACGAACAGGGTCGAACCACCAAGAGGACCTCGGGTCCGGGAACCGCTGGTGAGAGGGGCTAGCCCTCCCGCAGCGCGTTCAGCTGGTCCAGGAACCAGCGCTGCGGCGGCAGGGCCGTGGCCGCCGCGGCGAGGCGCTTGGTGCGTTCGGTGCGTTCCGCGGGCGGCATGGTCAGGGCCTCGTGGAGCGCGGCGGCCGTGCCCGTCACGTCGTACGGGTTGACCGTCAGCGCCTCGTCGCGCAGCTCCTCGTACGCGCCCGCCTCCCGCGACAGCACCAGCGCGCAGCCCGCGTCGGAGACCACCGGGACCTCCTTGGCGACCAGGTTCATGCCGTCGCGGATGGGGTTGACCAGCGCCACGTCCGCCAGCCGGTACGCCGCGAGGGAGCGGGCGAAGTCGTCCTCCACGTGGAGGATCACCGGGGTCCAGCCGTCGGTGGCGAACTCCGCGTTGATCTCGTCGGCGAGCTGCGACACCCGCGCCGTGTACTCCCGGTACACCGGCAGGTCCTGCCGCGAGGGGTAGGCGAACGCCAGGTGCACCACCCGCTCGCGCCACTCCGGGCGCTCCTCCAGCAGCGCCCGGTACGCCAGCAGGCCGCGCACGATGTTCTTCGACAGCTCCGTGCGGTCCACCCGGACGATGACCTTCCGGTCCGTTCCGCCGATCTGCTCGCGCAGCGCCGCCATCCGGTCGTCCACGTCCGCGCGCCGCGACCGCTCCCGCAGGAAGTCCGCATCGGCGCCCAGCCCGTGCACGCCCAGGAAGGTCCGCCGCCGCTGGTGGCCCGGGATGCGGTACTCGAAGCTCGGCTCCTGGTCGCGCGGCCAGTACGCCATCCCGTCGAAGTGCCCCAGCACCGACTGGCAGCAGTTCTGGAAGGCGCGCAGCCATCGCTGCGTGAGGAACCCCAGGCGGTCCGCGCCCAGCATCCCGAGCAGCAGCTCCTCGGCGATGTCGTCCGGCAGCATCCGGAAGTACTCCGGCGGCGCCCACGGCGTGTGCGAGAAGTGCCCGATGCGCAGGTCGGGCCGCAGCTCCCGCAGCATGCCCGGGGCCAGCGCCAGGTGGTAGTCCTGGATCAGCACCGTCGCGTTCCGGTCCGCCTCGTCCGCCAGGGCCGCCGCGAACGCCCGGTTGTACAGCCGGTAGGCGTCCCACTCCCGGCGGAACTCCGCGTCGTAGACCGGCTCCAGCGGCGTCTGGTACAGCATGTGGTGCACGAACCACAGCACCGAGTTCGCGATCCCGTTGTACGCCGCCGAGTGGGTCGCCGCGTCGATGTCCAGCATCCGCACGCCCGGCTCGGCGATCCCGCGTCGCACGGCCTCGCGGTCGCCGTCGCCCAGCGCCGCGCAGACCCACAGGGCGCCCGCGTCCGGCCCGATCGCGGAGAGGCCGGAGACCAGACCGCCGCCTCCCCTGCGGGCGTCGAGCGTGCCGTCCGCGCGGGGCACGTAGCTGACCGGACCTCTGTTCGAAGCAACGAGAATCTGGGGCGCCATGGAGACGAACCTAGCCCGTACCGGAAACGCTCAAACGTACGGCCCTCACGCCGCGCGCCGGCGCCGCGCGTACTCGGCCACGCTCACCATCGGCGGCCGCTCCTCCGTGTCCACCGGGTAGGTACGCGGGACGAAGCCGTCCGCGCCCCGGTCGAACTGGGTCAGCTCCGGCCGCACCAGGTGCGCCCGCGACAGCCGCAGCTGCGCCGTCCGGTAGATCGCCGCCGCCATCCGCCCCAGCGCCCGGTCGTCCTGGTGCCGGTGCCTGCGTACGCCCACGTCCACCTGCGCCAGCGCGTCCAGCCCGGCCAGGTGCAGCGCGTCCACCAGGAGTCCCAGCTCCACCCCGTACCCCACCGGGAACGGCAGCCGCTCCAGCAGCGAGCGGCGCGCCGCGTACTCCCCGCCCAGCGGCTGCACGAACCCGGCGAGCTGCGGCCAGTGCAGGTTCAGCAGCGGCCGGGCCACCAGCTCGGTCACCCGCCCGCCCTGCCCGGCCGAGCCCGCCATCGGCCGGTCGTACATCGCCTTGACGAACTGCACGGACGGGTCCGTCAGCAGCGGGCCGACGATCCCCGACACGAAGTCGGCCGAGAAGTCCCGCAGGTCCGCGTCGACGAAGCACACCACGTCCCCGCGGGTCACCAGCAGCGACCGCCACAGCACCTCGCCCTTGCCGGGCAGCGCGGGTATCCGGGGCAGGATCGCGTCCCGGTGCACCACGCGCGCCCCGGCCGCGGCCGCCACCCGCGCCGTGCGGTCCGCCGACCCCGAGTCGACGACCACCAGCTCGTCCACGAGCGGCACGGACGGCGTCATCAGCTCGCGGCGGATGACGGTGACGATCTCGCCGACCGTCGCCTCCTCGTTCAGCGCGGGGAGCACCACACTCACGGTCGTACCCTGCTTCGCCGCGAGCAGCTGGTCGAGCGGTCGCTCCGTCACGGACCAGGACCGCCGGTCCAGCCAGCGCTCCACCTCTTCCAGCACGTGATCTCCATCTCGCGTATCGGACGACCATCTCAAGCGTCCGGGGGTTCGGTTACAGTCTTGAGCAACGCGGATGACCGTCGCATGTCGGGTCCCCCGCGATCACAATCGAATACCGCTCATCCAGAGGGGCAGAGGGACACGGCCCGTTGAAGCCCCGGCAACCCTCCAGTCGGCACTCGCAGACGCATGCGCGCGAGGCCCCGGCTAGGGAAGGTGCCAAATCCGTCTCATGGCGAAGTGCGCCATGAGGAAGATGAGGAGAAAGGGCCTCGCCTCCATGGCTGTACAGACTGTCGCCACCGCCAAGAACGTCGATCTCGGCCCCGCCGCCGCCCTCTCCTGTCGCGAATGCGGCGAGCGCTTCCCGCTCGGCCCGATCTTCGCCTGTGAGCTGTGTTTCGGCCCGCTCGAGATCGCCTACGACCTTCCGGCGGGTGACCCCGAGGCCCTGCGCAAGCGGATCGAGGCCGGGCCCGCCAACATCTGGCGCTACGCGCCGCTGCTGCCCGTCCCCGCGGACGTCGCGGACAAGCCGAACCTGAACCCGGGCTGGACCAAGCTCGTCCAGGCCGACAACCTCGCCCGCGAGCTCGGGGTCGAGCCGGGCAGGCTGTTCGTGAAGGACGACTCCGGCAACCCGACGCACTCCTTCAAGGACCGCGTCGTCGCCCAGGCACTGGAGGCCGCCCGCGCCTTCGGCTTCACCACCCTGTCCTGCTCCTCCACCGGCAACCTGGCCGGCGCGGTCGGCGCCGCCGCCGCCCGGGCCGGCTTCCGCTCCTGCGTGTTCATCCCGCACGACCTGGAGCAGGGCAAGGTCGTCATGGCCGCGGTCTACGGCGGCGACCTCGTGGGCATCGAGGGCACGTACGACGACGTCAACCGCTTCTGCTCCGAGCTCATCGGCGACCCGCTCGGCGAGGGCTGGGGCTTCGTCAACGTCAACCTCCGCCCCTACTACGCGGAGGGCTCCAAGACCCTCGCGTACGAGATCTGCGAGCAGCTCGGCTGGCGGCTGCCCGACCAGCTCGTCATCCCGATCGCGTCCGGCTCGCAGCTGACGAAGATCGACAAGGGGCTCCAGGAGCTCATCGAGCTGGGCCTGGTCGAGGACAAGCCGTACAAGATCTTCGGCGCCCAGGCGGAGGGCTGCTCCCCGGTGTCGGCCGCCTTCAAGGCCGGTCACGACGTCGTACGGCCCCAGAAGCCGAACACCATCGCCAAGTCGCTCGCCATCGGCAACCCGGCCGACGGCCCCTACGTCCTGGACATCGCCCGCCGCACGGGCGGCGCGGTGGAGGACGTCGACGACGAGCAGATCGTCGACGCGATCAAGCTGCTGGCCCGTACCGAGGGCATCTTCGCCGAGACGGCGGGCGGTGTGACCGTCGGCGTGACCAGGAAGCTGATCGAGGCGGGCCTCCTGGACCCGGCCCTCACCACCGTCGTGCTCAACACGGGCGACGGCCTGAAGACCCTCGACGCCGTCGCGCCGACCACCGGCCCGACCGCGACGATCCGCCCGAGCCTGGACGCGTTCCGCGACGCCGGCCTGGCCTGACCCGTACCGGCTGCACCGAAAGGCATCACGACATGAGCGTCAACGTGCGCATCCCCACCATCCTCCGCACGTACACGGGCGGCCAGGCCGAGGTCACGGCCGAGGGCGCGACCCTCTCCGAGGTCATCGAGTCGCTGGAGAAGAACCACCCGGGAATCGCCGCCCGCGTCCTGGACGACCAGGGCAAGCTGCGCCGCTTCGTCAACGTCTACGTCAACGACGACGACGTGCGTTTCGAGCAGGGCCTGCAGACCGCCACGCCGGACGGCGCGGGCGTCTCGATCATTCCGGCCGTCGCCGGCGGCTGACACCGATTTCTGGAATTGCCCCCTCCGCAGCACGAAGCGGAGGGGGCAATTCTGCATGGTTGAGCGCGGTAGAGTTGGGGAAGTCCCCGCCACCGTCCGTGCCACGCGCATATGAATTCGCGCCCGCGCACGACGAGATGCAGTCAAAGTGTCCGTGCATGTTGCGCCGAATGTGCGTTTTGCCGGGCCCGACTTGCCCGGGATTCTGGCCAATTCGGCCAACTTTTCCGTTCACGCCTGCTCGGAATTCTCGTCCGATTGACCTGTTGCAGACGGCAGTTGGACAGATACATTCAGCGGCGGTCGACGCGTTCCGGCGCACGCCCGCACCTGTCAGCGGGTGAGGTCTGACCCGGGTCCGCGAAGTGCGGTCTCGTGCAAGGGCCAGTAATAGGGGAGTTAGGCATGGCTCAGGGCACCGTCAAGTGGTTCAACGCGGAGAAGGGGTACGGCTTCATCGCGGTCGACGGTGGTGCGGATGTTTTCGTCCACTACAGCGCGATCCAGATGGACGGCTACCGCACCCTGGAAGAAGGTCAGCGAGTCGAGTTCGAGATCTCGCAGGGCCAGAAGGGTCCGCAGGCGGACATGGTCAAGCTCGCCGGCTAGCACTGAGCAGAACAGCCAGAGCGGCACGGCGCGTCCGGCCAGTGACTTCTGTGTGCCGAGGGGCTCGCATCCGAGGAGGGTGCGGGCCCCTCGCGCATGCCCGCGCCCGTGTCCCCGGGGCCGCCCCTCGGCCCGTCCCGCGCAGGCTCGCGTCCGTGTCGCCGGGGGTCTGTCGGCCCGTTCCGCGCATGCCCCGCGCACGCGCCGCGCGTACCCCCGGAGGCTGCCGCGCCCGGATCCGGGACCCGTGGCCCGAACCCCGAGAGGCGCTTGCACTCTCGGGGGTCGAGTGCTAATCATTGGCGTTAGCACTCTGCAGGTGAGAGTGACAACGTAGGACCGGGTCGGTGAGGTCTGCAGGCCGTGTGGGGCAAGGAACCACAAGGCTGCGGGCCGTCCGTCGCGGGCGCCAGCGCGGTCCGGCTTTTCCACCCCGTCCGGGAGGACCACTTCACATGGCCAAGATCATCGCGTTCGACGAGGAGGCACGGCGCGGCCTCGAGCGCGGCATGAACCAGCTCGCCGACGCCGTCAAGGTGACCCTGGGCCCCAAGGGTCGCAACGTCGTCCTCGAGAAGAAGTGGGGCGCCCCCACGATCACCAACGACGGTGTTTCCATCGCCAAGGAGATCGAGCTCGAGGACCCGTACGAGAAGATCGGCGCCGAGCTGGTCAAGGAAGTCGCCAAGAAGACGGACGACGTCGCCGGTGACGGTACGACCACCGCGACCGTCCTCGCCCAGGCGCTCGTCCGCGAGGGTCTGCGCAACGTCGCCGCCGGCGCCAACCCGATGGCCCTGAAGCGCGGCATCGAGAAGGCCGTCGAGGCCGTCTCCGGTGCGCTGCTCGACCAGGCGAAGGAGGTCGAGACCAAGGAGCAGATCGCCTCGACCGCCTCCATCTCCGCCGCCGACACCCAGATCGGCGAGCTCATCGCCGAGGCCATGGACAAGGTCGGCAAGGAAGGCGTCATCACCGTCGAGGAGTCCCAGACCTTCGGTCTGGAGCTGGAGCTCACCGAGGGTATGCGCTTCGACAAGGGCTACATCTCGGCGTACTTCGCGACCGACATGGAGCGTATGGAGGCCTCCCTGGAGGACCCGTACATCCTGATCGTGAACTCCAAGATCTCCTCGGTGAAGGACCTCCTCCCGCTGCTGGAGAAGGTCATGCAGTCCGGCAAGCCGCTGCTGATCATCGCCGAGGACGTCGAGGGCGAGGCCCTGTCGACCCTGGTGGTCAACAAGATCCGCGGCACCTTCAAGTCCGTCGCCGTCAAGGCCCCGGGCTTCGGCGACCGCCGCAAGGCCATGCTGAACGACATCGCCATCCTCACCGGTGGCCAGGTCATCTCCGAGGAGGTCGGCCTCAAGCTCGAGAACGCCGGCCTGGACCTCCTGGGCCGCGCCCGCAAGGTCGTCATCACCAAGGACGAGACCACGATCGTCGACGGTGCCGGTGACAGCGACCAGGTCCAGGGCCGCGTCAACCAGATCCGTGCCGAGATCGAGAACTCCGACTCGGACTACGACCGCGAGAAGCTCCAGGAGCGTCTGGCGAAGCTGGCCGGCGGCGTGGCCGTCATCAAGGCCGGCGCCGCCACCGAGGTGGAGCTCAAGGAGCGCAAGCACCGCATCGAGGACGCGGTGCGCAACGCCAAGGCCGCCGTCGAGG
Organism: Streptomyces sp. NPDC051310; assembly: GCF_044455245.1. Classification (NCBI taxonomy): domain Bacteria; kingdom Bacillati; phylum Actinomycetota; class Actinomycetes; order Kitasatosporales; family Streptomycetaceae; genus Streptomyces; species Streptomyces sp. NPDC051310. The sequence continues at coordinate 326,416 of NZ_JBITEO010000003.1, read as the reverse complement.
AGGGCATCGTCGCCGGTGGTGGCGTGGCCCTGCTCCAGGCCTCCCAGGTCTTCGAGAAGCTGGAGCTCGAGGGTGACGAGGCCACCGGCGCCAACGCCGTGCGCCTGGCCCTGGAGGCCCCGCTGAAGCAGATCGCCGCCAACGGTGGCCTCGAGGGTGGCGTCATCGTCGAGAAGGTGCGCAACCTGCCCGTGGGTCACGGCCTGAACGCCGCGACCGGCGAGTACGTCGACATGATCGCCGAGGGCATCATCGACCCCGCCAAGGTGACCCGTTCCGCTCTGCAGAACGCGGCCTCCATCGCGGCGCTGTTCCTCACCACCGAGGCCGTCATCGCCGACAAGCCGGAGAAGGCGTCCGCGCCGGCCGGCGGCGGCATGCCGGGCGGTGACATGGACTTCTGATCCCTCGCGGATCGGTAGGCCCGGTTACGGAACCGAGGGCGGCACCCCCACTCCAGGGGGTGCCGCCCTCGGGCGTTCCCGGCTGCCCGCCGGCCGGCGGGCAGCCGGTACGGTGCAGGTCCCGCGGCTCGAGTACCGGGCCTACGCTGGGGTCATGGCCGTCGATGTGCTCACCGAGATCGTGATCGACGCCCCCGCCGACGAGGTCGCCGCGTACGCCGCCGATCCGTCGAACGCGCCCGAGTGGTACGTCAACATCGTCTCCGTCGCATGGCGGACCCCCTCGGTGGTCGAGGTCGGCGCGCGGGCGGACTTCGTGGCGCGGTTCCTCGGCCGGCGGCTGGTGTACACGTACGAGATCACCGCGTACGAGCCCGGGCGGCGCCTGGCCATGCGCGCCACCGGGGGGCCGTACCCGATGGAGACCACGTACACCTGGGAGCCGTACGGCACGGACGCGTCCCGTACGCGGATGACCCTCAGGAACCGCGGCGGGGCCGGGCACCGGTTCGCCGCGCTCGCGGTGCGGCGCGCGAACCGCAAGGACCTCGCCCTGCTGAAGTCCCTGATGGAGAAGCGGCCCCGCCCCGAGGCGTGAGCCCCGGGGCGGTTCCGGCCGGATCCGGACCCTTCCGATCGGCCGTGTGTCAACTCCCGTTACCACAGATGGGGTTGTTGGGCCCCATATCCGTCCAGGCCGGCCACGAGTCGACCACTCTGTGTGCAGAGGTCGAATACTCAGCGTGGAGGTGCCAGGTCATGGGGTTGCGCTCGGAGGAACGGCTGCGGGCGGCCGAGGAAGTGGTCGCCCGGTTGCGGGGGGAGCTGCGCCGGGCGGGTGTGGCCCTGCCGTCCCTGCGGCTGGATCCGGTGACGGCCGCCAGCGAGACGGCCGGGTACCCGCTGGTGGAGCTGGGGCGCTGCAACCTCGACACCGCGCTGCGGCTCGCCGCCGTCCTGCACGAGGTGCGCCGGTGAGGGCCGGGGAGTACGTGATCGACGGACGGGACGGGCGGGTCGGCGAGGTGAGGGGGTGCTCCGTGGGTGTCGTACGGCTGCGCCCGCCCGGCGGGGGCCGGGAGTGGGAGTGTCCGGCTCAGCTGCTGAGACCGGCGTCGCCGGGCGAGGTGCTGCGGGCGCGGGTGCGCCAGCTCAACCGGCAGGTGCGGCTGGGCCCTTGGGGTTAGGGGGTATCCGCGGCGCAGCGTCGTCCGCCCGCGGGGCAGGGCGGGCGCCGGTGGGGCGGCCGGGACGTCGCGGACACGGCCTACGACCGGGCGCGGGCCGCGGCGGCCCGGGAGCGGCGGCGCAGGGTGCGGCGTTCGGCCTCGCCCAGGCCGCCCCACACTCCTGTGTCCTGGTTGTTCTCCAGGGCCCACTCCAGGCACTGCTGCCGCACGGGGCAGCGGCGGCACACCGTCTTGGCGGCCTCGGTCTGGAGCATGGCGGGCCCGCCGGTCCCGATCGGGAAGAACAGGTCGGGGTCCTCGGTCCGGCACGCCGCGGCGTTGCGCCAGTTCTGCATGGGTGATTCCTCCTTTTCGTCTCCACTTCGGGTGACCGTCACTTCTCTCCCCAAACGGACCATCACCTTTCCTCCCCATCCAGGTCGCATCGCGGCCTCAACCGGGCATCGGCTCGCGCACCCGGCTCCCGGGGCGTGCTCCTGCCCTGTCCCCGGCGCGAGTTGGGCTGTCCGGCGAGGCTGCCCGCGCGGTCACGGAGCGGGCGGTGCGGTGGCGGCCGGCTCGGTCTGGACTGCTTCGCCGAGGCCGAAGAACCAGGTGGCGAGGAAGCCGGTGACGTACCCGGTGAGCAGGCCGCCCGCGTAGACGGCGACGGTGGTGAGGGCCGGCCCGCCGTCGCCGCCGTGGAGCAGCGGGAACAGCGCCCAGCCGGACGGGCCGATCGCCGTGGAGCCGACCGGGTCGCCCAGCATGCCGAGCAGCCCGATGAACCCGCCGCCGAAGGCACCGCCGACGCAGGCGGTGACGAAGGGGCGGCCGAGGGGCAGCGAGACGCCGTAGATGAGCGGCTCGCCCACGCCGAGGAGGCCGGCGGGCATCGCGGACCTGATGGTGCGGCGCAGGTCGGTGCGGTGGCGGAGCCGTACGTACACGGCGGCCGCCGCGCCGACCTGGCCCGCGCCCGCCATGGCGAGGATGGGGAGGAGGACGGTGGAGCCCTGCTGCTCGATGAGCGTGGTGTGGATGGGGATGAGGGCCTGGTGCAGGCCGAGCATGACGAGGGGGAGGAACAGGCCGCCGAGGACGAACCCGGCGGCGGCCCCGGCGTTGCCGAGCAGCCAGTCGGCGGCGTCGCCGATGGCGGTGGAGACCGCGCCGGCGACCAGCATCAGGCCGAAGAGGGTGACCAGGCCGGGGACGAGGACCGTCAGGGTCGGCGTCACCAGCACGTCCAGCGCCTCCGGCACCCGGCGGCGGCACCACTTCTCCACGCGGGTGGCGAGCGCGGCGGCGGCGAGCGCGCCGAGGACGCCGCCCTGGCCGGGGGCGAGCTGGTGGCCGAGGACGTGCACGTTCGACACGCCCGCGTAGACGATGACCGCGGCGACCGCGCCGCCGAGGACGGGCGTGCCGCCGAACTCCTTGGCGGTGTTGTAACCGACGAAGACGGCGATCAGCGCCATGAAGCCGGAGGCGACGGCGGTGAGGGCGGGGGTCAGGCCGGGCAGCCAGCGGAGGTTGATCAGCAGTCCGCCCAGGCCCGCGATGATGCCGCAGCCGATGAGGGCGGGGATCAGCGGGACGAAGACGTTCGCGACGCGGCGCAGGAACAGCTTGCCGGGGGTGGCGTTCCGTGCCTTCTGCGCCGCTCTGACGGCCTCGCCGCGGGCCGTGACGAGGAGCGTCTCGAACTCCGGGGTGACGCGGGCGACGGTGCCGGGGCCGAGGACGATCTGGTACGTGTCCTCGTCCTGGACCACGCCCAGGACGGCGGGGTGCGCCCGGACCTCGGCGTCCCGGACGCGCGTGCGGTCGCGCAGGCCGACGCGCAGGCGGGTCATGCAGTGGGCGACGGAGGTGATGTTGTCGGCGCCGCCGAGGAGGGGGAGGAGCGCGGCGGCGGTCGTACCGGGGTCGGTCGGTGCGGTCATGGCGCGGATGGTGCCAGCGGGCGGGCGCCGTGCGGCGGCCGCACGCCGGTGGGCGGGCCGTGCCCACCCGTTCCGCCCCCCGCGGCGCCGTCCCGAATGGCGGTGCCCGTCCTGACGTCGCGTCAGCGCGAGGTGTCGAGGGCGGCGCGGAGGTGGCCGCCGCTCCGCGCCAGCAGCCGGGTGGCCGTGGGGGCGTCCACGCCGGCAAGGAGCGTGAGGATGGCGGTCTTCACCTCGCCGTCCGCGTCCTTGAGCGCCGCCTCGATCGCGCCGTCGGGCGCGCCGGTGGCCAGAGCGACGATCCGGTGCGAGCGGGCCCGCAGCTTGGCGTTGGAGGCGCGCACGTCGACCATGAGGGTCCCGTACGTCTTGCCCAGGCGGATCATCGTGATCGTCGAGATCATGTTGAGGACCAGCTTCTGCGCCGTGCCCGCCTTCAGCCGGGTGGAGCCGGTGACCAGTTCGGGGCCGACCACGACCTCGATGCCGTGGTCCGCGGCGGCGACGAGCGCGCTGCCCGGGTTGCAGGCGAGGCCGACCGTGAGCGCGCCGGCCTTCCGTGCGTGCTCGACCGCGCCGACGGCGTACGGGGTGCGGCCGGAGGCGGAGACGCCCACCACCGTGTCGTCGGGGGTCAGCTCCAGCGCCGCCAGGTCCCCGGCCGCCAGCTCCGCGGAGTCCTCGGCGCCCTCGACGGCCTCCACCAGCGCCGCGCGGCCGCCCGCGATCAGACCGACGACCTGGCCGGGGGCGGTGTTGAAGGTGGGCGGGCACTCGCTGGCGTCCAGCACGCCGAGCCGGCCCGCCGTACCGGCGCCCGCGTAGACCAGCCGTCCGCCGCGCGCCATCCGCTCGGCGACGGCGTCGATGACGGCGGCGATCCGCGGGAGCTGGCCGGTGACGGCGGCGGGGACGGACCGGTCCTCGGCGTTCATCAGGCGCACGATCTCGGCGGTGGGCAGCCGGTCGATGTCCGCCAGCTCCGGGCGGAACGCTTCGGTGGTGAGGGCGGACAGTTCGGCAGGCTTCATCGTGCAGCGCTCTTTCGGCCGGTCAGCGGGTGCGGGTGCGGGGGGAGTGGCGATGGGCGAGGGCCTCGTACGACGCGGCGAGCGCGGGTGCGGCCGTGTCGTACGTGCGCTGGGTGACCCCGGTGAACAGGCAGTCGACGACGAGGAGTTGGCTCGTACGGGATGACATGGCGGCGGGGCGCAGCTCGCTCTCGCGGGCGATGGACGTGGTCAGTATGTGGTCGGCGTACTGCGTGACCGGGCCGTCCGGGCGGCCGGTGATCGCGACGGTCGTCGCGCCCTGGTCGAAGGCGACCCGCAGCGGCTCTATGACGTCGCCGGTGGAGCCCGAATGGGTGATGGCGATGGCGACGTCGCCGGAGCGGAGCTGCACGGCGTTGGTGACGGCGAGGTGCGGGTCGCTGTGGGCGTGCGCGACGAGGCCGATGCGGAGCAGCTTCTGGGCGAGGTCCTGGGCGACGAGCCCGGAGGCGCCGACGCCGTAGATGTCGGTGCGGCGGGCGGCGGCCAGTGCGGTGACGGCGGCGCCGAGCTGGGCGGTGTCGAGGCCCGCGGCCGTGTCGGCGAGGGTCTGCTGTTCGTCGTGGGCGAGTTTGGCGACGACGTCCGCGAGGGGGTCGTCGACCGCGATGTCGGCGGTGACGGACGGGGCCCGGCCGGACTGCTGCTGCGCGGCGAGCCCGGCGAGCGCGAGGCGCAGGTCGCGGTAGCCGGGGTAGCCCAGCAGGCGCGCGGTGCGCACGACGGTGGCCTCGCTGGTGCCGGTGAGCTCGGCCAGTCCGGTGACCGTGAGGGCGGCGCAGCCGGCCGGATCGGACGCGACGGCTTCGGCGACCCGCTGCATCGAGCGGGTCATGGAGGGCGCGAGGGTACGTACCTTGGCGGCGAGGGCGGCCGGGGCGGGTGGGGTGTGTCCGGCCGGACCCGGGGTGAAACTTTCCTTCACGTCATTGGTCACACAGTGAAAGGTATTTTCAGCCGGGGAGAGCGTCAACCCCTGGTCACCACCGGGGCCATGGGGCCGCGGGAGCCGTGGGGGGACAATGGCTGCATGAACGCCGTAGACCCCCTGGAGCAGGCGCTGCACGCCGCCCGTGCGCTGGTCCTCGCCGACCTGGTCGCGCGGGACGTCGCGCAGGCCGAGGTCGTCTCGCTGGTCGAGGACGCGGTGACGCACCGCCGGTGGTGGGTCGAGCAGTGGCCGGAGGGCGTCTCGTACCTCGCCGGGCTCGTCGCCCAGGACGTGCAGGACGCGCTGCTGGAGCGGTACGGGCGCTGGCCGCTGTGCCCGGTGTGCGACGCGGGCGACCCGCACGCGCTGGACGTGGAGCCCGAGCTGGGTCCCGACCCGCACTGGGTGTGCGGCAAGGCGGGGGTCGTGGTCGCTCCCGTGGGCGGCCTCACATGACGCTCTACATCGACCCGCCGAGCTGGCCCGGCCACGGCCGGATGTGGTCGCACCTGATCAGCGACGCGTCCTTCGAGGAGCTCCACGTCTTCGCCGAGAAGCTCGGCGCCCCGCCCCGCGCCTTCGACGGCGACCACTACGACTGGCCGTCGCACCGGTACGGGGACGCGGTGGCGGCCGGGGCGGTCGAGGTGTCCTCCAAGGAGATCGTGCGCCTCCTCAAGGCGGCGGGCCTGCGTCGCCCGAAGCGCCGCGGGGCGGCGGACTGAGGGCGGCGGTCACACGCGGGTTGCTCGGGTCGCGGCCGGGGTCCCGGTCGCGGTCCTGCCGGGACCCGGTCGCGCCCGCCACCACCCGGGAGGCCGGGGACCGGCCGTGCAGGCGCAGGGCCAGGGCCGCGGTCGCCAGGGCCAGCAGGGTCATCGCCGCGCCCGCCCAGGCCGGGGACTGGAAGCCGAGGCGCAGGTCGATGACCGTGCCGCCGAGCCAGGGGCCGCCGGTGTTGCCCAGGTTGAAGGCGGCGGTCGTCGTGGCGCCCGCGAGGGTCGGGGCCGCTCCCGCGACGTTGAACATGCGGGCGTTGAGCGCCGGAGCCGTGTAGAACGCGGAGACGCCGAGCAGGAACGAGAGCGCGATCACCGCGGCCGGGCTGGACGCGAACACCGCCAGCGCGACCAGGAACAGCGTCGACGCCGCGATGCCGCTCAGCAGGACCCCGAACAGGTGCGCGTCCGCGACCCGCCCGCCGATCGTCGTACCGATCAGGGCGCCGAGGCCGAAGAGCGCCAGCACCGTCGGGACCCAGCCCGCGTCGAGGCCGGCGACGTCCGTCAGCAGCGGGGCGAGGTAGGAGAAGGCGCAGAAGACGCCGCCCGCGGCGAGCGCGGTGACGGCGACGGCCAGCCAGACGTGCCGGTCGCGGTAGATGGACAGCTCGCGCCGCAGCCGCGGCTTCTGCTCCGGCAGCGGGATGCGCGGGATGAGCGTCAGCACGCCGACCAGCGCGACCGCGGAGGCCGCGCCGACCGCCCAGAAGGCCGACCGCCACCCCAGGTGCTCGCCGAGGAAGGCGCCCGCGGGGACGCCGAGGACGTTCGCGATCGACAGCCCGCCGATCATCACGGCCATCGCGCGGGCCCGCGCCCCGAAGGGCACCATGGCGATGGCGACCGCCGCGCCCACGGCCCAGAATCCGGCGCAGGCGAGCGCGCTCACCACGCGGGACGCGAAGAGGACGCCGTACGAAGGGGCCAGCGCGCCCGCGACCTGTCCGGCGCCGAACACCGTGATCAGCGTGATGAGCGTCGTCCGGCGGGGCAGTCGCAGCGTCGCCACCGCCAGCAGCGGGGCACCGATCACCATGCCGATCGCGAACGCCGAGATCAGCAGCCCGGCGCGCGGGATCGAGACGTCCATGTCGTCGGCGATCGGCGGCAGCAGCCCCGACAGCATGAACTCGCTCGTACCGAGCGCGAAGACGGACAGGCCGAGGATGTAGACGGCCACGGGCATGCGGGTGCGTTCGGTGTGCGGCGGCATGACAGGGGTCAACGCCTGCCTGGCGGCTTACATTCCCGTCTCCAGCAGCTTCAGCTCCGTCGTGAGGTTCTGCCGGGCCCGCTCCTCCCACTCCCGGCGCCCGTGCGGTGTGCGGAACAGGCACGGCAGCCCGAGCAGATGGCGCAGCACCGCGGCCCGGCCCTCGCGGAACGCGTCGTCCGGGACGAAGGCGTACTCCTCGCGTACCGCCGCCGCGTACGCCGCGTACCGCTCCGGCGCGGCGGCCAGGACCGCGAGGTCCGCGTCGCACAGGACCTCGCCGTTGCGGTCGCCGTCGGCCGGGTCGTGCGTGACGGTCAGCCGGACGAGCCGGGCGACCTCCGCCGTACGGGCCTCGTCGAAGCCGAGCTCGGGCAGGGCGCGTTCCGCGAGGCGGGCGCTGCGGTCCTCGTTGGTGGAGCGCTCGGGGAGGTAGACCGCGTCGTGGAACCACGCGGCCAGGCGCACCAGGTCGGGATCCTCGGCGTACCGCGCGAGCTCGTCGACGCGGTCGAGGACGGCGACCAGGTGATCGGTGGTGTGGTAGCGGCGCTGCGGTTCGGCCCAGCGGGCGAGCAGGTCGTCCGCGTACCGCTCGGTGCCGGGTGCGGGCGCGGCGGCCGCCCAGCGGCGGCGCAGGTCGTCGTGGGCGGGGTGCTGCGGGGGTGCGGCCATGGCCTCATTGTGCCGCCGCGCGCCCGCTGCCCCGCCGGCAGGCTCCTCGCGCCGCCGCGCGCGGCCGGACCGTTGCCCCGGGCGGCGCCGGCCGCTTTGCTGGGGGACCATGACGGATGTACGCGACACCACGGACGGACGAGACCCCGAACTGCCCGGGCTGCTGCTGCGGACCGAGCGCGACGCCCTGATCCCCCTGCTCCGCAAGCTCCCTGACGAGGCGTTCGCGCTGCGCACGTGCTGTCCCGGCTGGACCGTGCGGCACGTCCTGGCGCACTGCTCGGCCGCGCTCACGCGGCTGGTGGAGGACCGTTTCGAGGACGGCGTCTTCAGCCCCGAGGCCAACGACCGGGACATCGCCGAGCGCGCCGACCGGGCCGACGCCGCGGTCGTCGACGAGCTGGAGCGCGGCCTGACCGAGGCCGGCCCGGTCATCGCCGCGGCCCCGGACGGGCGGTACGACGGTCTCGCGCTCGGCGAGTGGGTGCACGCGGGCGACGTACGGGACGCCCTCGGCGAGCCGGGGGCGTACGCGGGACCGGCCCTCGCCCCGGCGCTGGAGCTGCTCGCCTCGGTGACCCGGTCCCGCGGCGCGCTGCCGCTCCACGCGGACCTCGACGACCGGGACGACCCGCTGCTGCTGGGCGCGGCGACGGGCGAGCACCCGCCCGCCCGGTACCTGGGGCCCGCCGCGACGCTGGTCCGCCTGTACGCGGCCCGCCCCCTCACGGGCACGCGCTACGACCTGGCGGGCGCGAAGGAGGCGGACCTGGTGCTGTTCGGCTAGGCGGGGGCGGGCGGGGCGGGCGTTCGGCACGGGCGACGCGAGCGGGCGCTCGCTGTTCCGCGGGGCGGTGGCGTACGGGGGCGGGCCTTCCGCGCGGGCTACGGCGAGCTGGGCGCTGCTTTTAGGGGCCCGCGCATTAGGCTGGCCATTGGACTAGACCTGTAGCGAATGGAGCCCCAGTGAGCAACCGTGCAGTCCTGGAGGTGATCGCCCTCGACGCGGAGGACGCGATCGCCGCACAGGCCGGAGGAGCGGACCGCCTCGAACTGGTCACCGACATGGCGGCCGACGGGCTCACCCCGTCCCGCGAGACCTACGGGCGGATCCGCGCCGCCGTGGACATCCCGCTGCGCGTGATGCTCCGGCTGGCCGACGGGTTCGCCGCGGGTGACATCGACGCGCTCGTACGGGTGGCGCGGGAGATGCGCGCGGAGGGCGCGGACGAGTTCGTCCTGGGATTCCTGGACGAGGCCGGGCACGTGGACCTCGTCGCGGTCGAGCGGCTGGTCGCCGAACTCGACGGCTGCCGCTGGACGTTCCACCGCGCGCTGGACCGCGCCGTGGACCGGGACGCCGCGCGCAAGCAGCTCGCGGACCTGCCGGGCCTCGACACCTACCTGACGGCCGGCTCCCCGGCGGGCGTCGACGAGGGGCTCGCGACGCTGCTCGCCGAGGCCGCCGCGGCGCGGCGCGGCGAACCCGGTTACGCGCCGCGGCTGCTGGTGGGCGGCGGGCTCCGGCTCGACCACGTGCCCGCGCTGCTGGCGGGCGGTGTGGCGGGCTTCCACATCGGCGGCGCGGCGCGCCCGGCGGGCTGGTCGGCGCCGGTCTCGCCGACGGCGGTCCGCGCGTGGCGCACGGCCCTGGACGAGGGCGCCCGCTGACCCGGCCGGGGGCCGGGAGCGGCGGGTGCGGGCCCGTCCGGGGCGGCGCGCCGCGGAAGGGTGCCGTCCCCGGCGGGGGCGGTGCCCCGTGACCGTCAGGCCAGGGGAGCGGGCAGCGGCGCCGCGTGGAGGAGGGTGAGGCCCGAGACCGCCCGGGTCAGGCAGACGTAGAGGCGGCGCAGGCCGGTGCGCTCGTCGGGCTCGCCGTCGACGATCGCCGAGGGCTCGTCGAGGACCACGTAGTCGTACTCCAGGCCCTTCGCCAGCGAGGCCGGGACCAGGGTCAGGCGGGACTCGGACGTGGTCTCCTCGCCCGGGGCGAGGTACGGCAGGCCCGCCGAGGCCAGCGCCTCCGCCAGCACCTCGACGCGCGCGTCCGCCACGATCAGGCCGATCGAGCCCTCGCGCCGCAGCGACGCGCGGCACGCCGACACCACCGACGCGGTCAGACCGTCCGCCGGGCACGGCACGATCTCCAGCGAGCCGGGCGACTCACGCACCGACCGCACCTCCGCCAGGCCCGGCGCGATGTGCGGCAGCAGCCGCGAGGCGTACGCGATCACCTCGCGCGGCACGCGGAAGCCGGACGTCAGCTCCTCCACCAGCGCGTCCGGCTTGCCCAGGTGCCGCAGCGCCTCCGCCCAGCCCGCCGTCGCCCACGGCGTGGTGCCCTGCGCCAGATCGCCCAGGACCGTCGCCGAGCCGGTCGTGCAGCGGCGCCCCACCGCCCGGTACTGCATCGGCGACAGGTCCTGCGCCTCGTCCAGCACCACGTGCCCCAGCGAGTGCGTGCGCTCCACCAGGTCCGACGCCTCGTCGATCAGCACCGCGTCGGCCGCCGACCACTTCGCCGACTTCACCGATCGGGGCGGCTTCGTCCACAGCACGGCCTTCTGCTCCTCCGCGGTGAGCAGGCCCTCGGCGTGCGCGGCGAGGAAGTCCGCGTCGGACAGCAGCCGGTGCACCAGCTTCGCCGGGTCGACCGGCGGCCACACCTCCTTGACCACCGCCTTCACCGCCGCGTTGCGCGCCACCGCGTTCTGCACGCGGTCGTCGGGCGCCTCGCCCGCCTGCTCCATGCGGACCAGCACCGCGTGCGCGATCCGCTGCGGCAGCGCCTCGCGCGCCGCGCCGTACCGGATGTCCCGGTCCAGCAACTCCCGCACCATCTCCTCGAGTTCGTGGGCGGGCACCCGCCACCGCCGCGAACCGCGCACCACCATCAGCGGCTCCGTGGGCAGCGTGACGTGCGCGTACAGCGCCCGCCGCAGCACCTCGGCCATCCGGGCGTCGCCCTTCACCAGGGCCGCCGCGGCCTCGTCCGCGCCGCGCACCTCGACGTGCGCCACCAGGTCGTCCACGGTCGCCTGCCGGACCTCCAGCTCGCCCAGCGCCGGCAGCACCTGCTCGATGTAGTGGAGGAAGGAGCGGTTCGGCCCGATGACGAGCGTGCCGGTGCGCGCCAGCCGTTCCCGGTGCGCGTACAGCAGGTACGCCACGCGGTGCAGGCCCACCGCCGTCTTGCCCGTCCCCGGGCCGCCCTGGACGCACACGGTGCCGGCCAGCCCCGACCGTACGATCTCGTCCTGCTCGGGCTGGATCGTCGCGACGATGTCCCGCATCGGGCCGACGCGCGGCCGTTCGATCTCCGCCTGGAGCAGCTTCGAGGTCCGCTCCGCCTCACCGGGGTCGGACAGGTGCTCGTCCTCGTACGCCGTGAGCTCGCCGCCGGTGTAGCCGAAGCGGCGCCGCAGCGCCACGTCCTGCGGGTCCTTCCTGGACGCCCGGTAGAACGGCTGCGACACCGGCGCACGCCAGTCGATCACCATCGGGTCGCCGTCCCCGTCGTGGACGTGCCGCCGCCCGATGTAGAAGCGCTGCCCCTCCTGCGTGGTGTGCAGGTAGTCGAGCCGCCCGAAGAACAGCGGTGTGTGGGACAGGTCGGCCAGCGCCTTGATGCGCTGCTCGATCTGCGCCTCCAGGACGACGGCGTTGACCCAGTTCGCGGTGACGTCGCGGATGTCGAGCGCCTCGACGTCCTCCCTCATCGCGCGCAGGGCCGCGCGCGAGGCGGCGAGGTGGGCCCTTTCGTGAGCCAGGGGGTCTGCTGGGGCGGGCGCGGGCACGGCGGAGCCTCCGTCGGTCGTACGGGCGGGGTGGCGGGGCCGTCCGGTTTCCGACCGGGCGGCGGCGCTCCACGGACGGGAGGCGGGCAAGGCGGGGGAGTCTAGCCAGCCGCCCCACCTACGGGCCACCGGATTACGACCCGTAGGGGATGCCCCGCCCGCCGTATGCCGGGAGTCGTACGCGGACGGCGGCCCGGTTCGGTCTGCGGACCGATGTACCGCTCGCGGACGGAAACCATCATGGAGACATGACCACAGCCGCCTTCCCCCCCGACAGCTCGGGCGCCACGGCCCTGGGCCCCGACCGGCACCCCTCCCACCGCCTCGGCAACGCCCTGCGTGCGATCAAGGTGTTCGCCGAAGCGGCGTTCGGGGTCGTCGTCCTCGGCGAGTACGGCCCGGAAGCGGGCGTCAGGCGCCGCTGAGACCGGCGTCGGGCGCCGCCGAGACGGGCGTCGGGCGCCGCCGAGACGGGCGTCGGGCGCGCCGGACCCCGCGGTCCCGCGACGCGGCCGGGCCCCGCGTCAGGCGCCGCTGAGACCCACGTCCGGGTCGGCGGCCAGCAGCTCGTCCGCGTCCATGATCCGGTACGCGTACCCCTGCTCGGCCAGGAACCGCTGCCGGTGCGCCGCGAAGTCCTGGTCGATCGTGTCCCGCGCGACCACCGAGTAGAACATCGCCTTGTGCCCGTCCGCCTTGGGCCGCAGCACCCGGCCCAGCCGCTGGGCCTCCTCCTGGCGCGAACCGAACGTGCCGGACACCTGGATGGCGACCGTCGCCTCCGGCAGGTCGATCGAGAAGTTCGCGACCTTCGACACCACCAGCACACCCAGCTCGCCGTTGCGGAACGCGTCGAACAGCTTCTCGCGCTGCGCGTTCGGCGTCTCCCCCTTGATGACCGGCGCGTCCAGGTGCTCGCCCAGCTCGTCGAGCTGGTCGATGTACTGGCCGATCACCAGGGTCTGCTGGCCCCGGTGCTTCTCGACCAGCGCCTCCGTCACCTTCCGCTTCGTCGCGGTCGTCGCGCAGAAGCGGTACTTCTCCTCCGTCTCGGCCGTCGCGTACGCGAGCCGCTCCGCGTCGGTGAGGTTCACGCGGACCTCGACGCAGTCGGCGGGCGCGATGTAGCCCTGCGCCTCGATCTCCTTCCACGGCGCGTCGAACCGCTTCGGCCCGATCAGCGAGAACACGTCCGACTCGCGGCCGTCCTCGCGCACCAGGGTCGCGGTCAGCCCGAGGCGCCGCCGGGCCTGGAGGTCGGCGGTGAACTTGAACACCGGCGCCGGCAGCAGGTGGACCTCGTCGTAGAGGATCAGGCCCCAGTCGCGGGAGTCGAAGAGCTCCAGGTGCGGGTAGACGCCCTTCCGCCTGGTCGTCAGCACCTGGTAGGTGGCGATGGTGACCGGGCGGATCTCCTTCTTCGTACCGCTGTACTCGCCGATCTCGTCCTCGGTGAGCGAGGTCCGCTTCACCAGCTCGTGCTTCCACTGGCGGGCCGAGACGGTGTTCGTGACGAGGATGAGCGTGGTGGCCTTGGCCTGCGCCATGGCCCCCGCGCCGACCAGCGTCTTGCCGGCGCCGCAGGGCAGCACGACCACGCCGGAACCGCCGTGCCAGAAGCCCTCGACGGCCTGCTTCTGGTACGGGCGCAGCGCCCAGCCGTTCTCGTCCAGGTCGATGGTGTGCGCCTCGCCGTCGACGTAGCCGGCGTGGTCCTCGGCCGGCCAGCCCAGCTTCAGCAGCGTCTGCTTGATCTGCCCGCGCTCGGAGGGGTGCACGACGACCGTGTCGGGGTCGATGCGCTGCCCGACCAGCGGCTGCACCTTCTTGGAACGGAGGATCTCCTCCAGGACGGGCCGGTCGGTGGTGGTGAGCACCAGTCCGTGCGTGGGGTGCTTGGAGAGCGTGAGCCGCCCGTAGCGGGCCATCGTCTCGGCGACGTCGACGAGCAGCGCGTGCGGCACCGGGTAGCGCGAGAACTCGACGAGCGCGTCGACGACCTGCTCGGCGTCGTGCCCGGCGGCCCGGGCGTTCCACAGGCCGAGCGGCGTGACGCGGTAGGTGTGGATGTGCTCGGGAGCCCGCTCCAGCTCCGCGAACGGAGCGATGGCGCGACGGCACGCGTCGGCCTGCTCGTGGTCGACTTCGAGCAGGAGTGTCTTGTCGCTCTGGACGATCAGTGGTCCGTTCACGCCTCACCCTTTCCTGGCGTTCCTGGTGTGGCCTCGGGACGCGGCCAAACATCCAGTGTTACGCATCGGCGGGGCGAGTGGCGGAGCCGTGGCGGACCGGGGGGTGCCCGCGGGCGGGTGGCGGTGGTCACAGTGGGGGCAGCGAGATGGTCTGGATCAAGGGGCCCTCGATCTGGAGGTCGCTCAGCGGGCCGCTGATCGGCGGCAGCCCGATCGCGCTCGCGGGGGTGGCGAGGGCGGTGAAGAAGATCGTGACGGCGGTCAGGACGAGGGCGAGGCGACGGCTCATGGGTGGGTCCTTCCACGCGGCGCGGGGAGGCGGCGGGCCCGCGCCGCATGGGGCGGGACGGGCCCGGTCACCTCGTTCCGTGCGGTGCCTGAGGTGGCCGGCCGGACGCCTCGTGGCTGCCCGCGGCGCGCCGCGGGGATGCGGACCGTCCCCCGGGAGTGGGGACTTGCTCACTCCGGGGAGGGAAACCGCGGCGCCGGGCGCATGGGTGGGGCGCGCCCCGTCAGAGCTGGTCCTCCGCCACTTCCGCCACACCCGTGATGCGGTGCAGCGGGTACGTGCGGACCTCGTCCGCGGTGTGGTCGTACGCCGTGACGAAGCCGCCCTCGACGCGCACGGGGGCGATGACGCGCTGGCTGGCGGCGCCGTCGGCGTTGACGTAGCCGATCCAGACGGCGGAGCCGGTCATGGCGGCGGCCTGGACGGTGGCGAGGGTCTCGGCGGGGGAGGTGCGGGGCAGGTCGCCGCCGCCGTGCCCGCCGCTCTCCTCCTTGCGTACGACCGTCGCGGCCTGGTCCCCGGCGCGGATCGCGCGGACGGCCGCGCCGAGGAGCGTCGCGTCGGGCACGGGCGGGCCGTCCGGCACGGGCGCGGGCGGCGTACGCGGCGGCGTGCGGCGGGCGTGCGCCCGGGTGATGAGGACGTCGCCCTCGGCGGACTCGGCGGCCGGCGCGAAGCCCATCGCCCGCAGCCCCTCCAGCAGTGCCGCCGGGTCGGCCTGCGCGGCCAGCACGGTGGGCGCGAGGCGGCGCAGCCGCAGGGACGCCGACCGCTTGTCGGCGAGGATCTCGCCGAGCACCGCGTCGTCGTCGCACCGCACGTAGGCGGACGCGGCCCCCACGCGCAGGTGGCCGTGTCTGCGGGCGACGTCGTCGATGAGGTACGCGAGGGGCTGGGGTACCGGCGTGCGCGAGTGCGCCGCGAGGAAGGCGTGCAGGTCGGCCGCGGCCTGTCCGGCGTCGAGGGCGCGGCGCACGGAGGCGGGCGTGAACCGGTAGACGGTGGCGCCGCCCTTGGACTCGACGTCCGCGAGCACGGCGAGCATCTCGGCGAGCGGCCGCTGGAGGGGGCCGGGGGCGACGGCGGTGAGGTCGGCCTGGAGCAGGACGTGGTCGACGGGCTCGGGCAGCAGCGGCGCGAGCAGCGCGGCGGCCCGCGCGGCGCCCTCGGCCGCCTCGGCGACGGAGATCCCGCCGTCGGCGCCGCGCTCGCGCGCGCCGGCGTCCGCGGCGGGCCGGGAGCCGGCGGTCGCGGCGGGGGCCGGGCCGGTGGTGGGGGCGGTGGTCGCGGCCGGGGTGCTCGCGGCCGGGGCGGGGCTGGTCGCGGTGGGGCCGGTGGTGGGGGTGAGGCCGGCGGGCGTGTCGGGGCCGGTGGGCGTGTCGGGCGTCCCGGTGCCGGGGGCCGGCGTGTCCCCGTACGCCTCCGCGGGCGTGAGCAGGGCGCGGCCGGGGGAGGAGAGGGCGCCCCGGCCCGTGATGCCGAGCAGCTCCGCCTCGGCGAGCGTCCAGGTCGCGAGGCGCGCCCGCAGGTCGGTGCCCGCGGCCGCGGCGGAGCCGCGCAGGGGACGCTCCCAGCGCAGGCGGGCCAGCAGTGTGTCCGGGTCGGGGGACGCCCCGGCGGGCAGCCCGGCGAGCAGGGTCAGCACGCGGCGGCGTACCTCCGGGGCCGCGCCGCGGTCCAGGTCGGGGCCGAGCGCCGAGAGCGTACGGCCCTTCGCGTCCTGGCCGCCGGCCAGGCCCGGGGTGCGCGTCGCGGGCAGCCACGCGGCGACCAGCCGGGCCCACCGCTCGGCCGCCGGCAGTTCGAGCCACTCGTCGTAGGCGGGCGTCGGGGCGTACCGTTCGTCCGCCTCGCCGTCCGAGGCGATCAGCCCCGCCGCGTACGCGAGCTCCACCCAGAACGCCGCCACCGGCTCCGGCACGTCCAGGGCGACCGCCGTGCGCTTCAGGTCCCGTACCGCCAGGCCACCGGACCGCAGTACCGGCGGCCCGCCCTCGTGCCACTCCCCGAGCAGTTCCTCGACGGTCGCCAGCGCCGTGTACGCCTGGCCCGCCGCCGCGCTGTCCACGACCTTCGGACGGCCTTCGGCCGTCGCCACGGACCGCGCCGGGGCGACCACCGGCGGCACCGGCTCCGGCACCCGGTGCGCCCGCCCGCCGCGCAGGTGCAGCGCCGCCTCCCGGGGCAGCACCACCGTGCGGGCGGTCGCGGGCAGCAGCAGGCCCCGGTCCAGCAGCCAGCGCACCGGCGGCGCCGGGTTCGGCGTCACCTCGCCGTACGGCGGCCCCCACACCAGGCGGTCCAGCACCCCCAGCGCCTCCGTCGGCGCGCCGTCGAGGAGCGCGGCCATCCGCTCCCGGTCGGTGAACAGCTCCGTGAGCGCCGCCACCGCCGACACCGGGTCGTGCGTGGTGGGCAGACCCGCCGTGGCGAGGATCTCCTGGATGCGGGTCGGGGACATGCCCGCCGTCGCCTCCGCGACCGTCGGCCCGAGGCCCGTCGGCGACGGGTGCTGCGGCGACGGCGCGAGCAGCTCGCGCGCCGTGCGCACCAGCCGCAGCCGTTCGTCGTCGCCCCACACCAGTGCCTGGTCGCGCAGGAGCGCCACCGCGCCGGGGAGCGCCGCCTCGATGGCGGGGTCGCCCTCGTCGCCGGCCATCAGGCCGAGGAGCACGGGGTACGGCGCCGGGTCCGGTGCCACCGCGAGCGCCTCCGCCGTCTGCAACGAGAAGCGGTCGAGCCGCTCCAGCGCCCGCACCACCGAGGCGCGCGTACCGGCGCGCGTGGCCAGCTGGGTCAGGTCGCCCGGTACGGGCACGAGGAGGTCCGGCCGGGCCCGCAGCAGCACGGCCAGGCCCTCGTCGCCGCGCGCGCGGAGCGCCTCCGCGAGGGTGCGGGGAGCGGACGTGCCGCCCTTGCCTTCGTTGCCTTCGGTCCCCATCCGCACCACGTTAGCCCCTGCGCGCACGCTAACGTCGGGACGTGGGGATCGAGAGCGACCAACTGGTCTTCGACTACCTGAGCCGGGTCGGCGACCTGGCCCAGCAGCAACAGCTGCCGTCCCAGGCGCGGATGAGGCTCGTGGCGTCGCTGCGCGGCGAGATCGAGCGGCGGCGCGGGAAGAGCGACACCCCGGACTCGGTGCGGCGGATCCTGACGCGTCTGGGCACGCCGGACGAGGTGGTGGCGGCGGCCTCGTCGGGCGGCGGCCTGGCGGTGCCGTCGCAGCGGACGGCCGCCTCACCGGAGTCCCCGGCCGAGGCCCCCGCCGCGCCTCCCGCGGAGCCCGGTGTCAGCCCGCACCTGGCGGGCATGGACGAGATCGGCTCCGGGGACTTCCAGCCCGACTGGTGGCGCGTCGAGGACGTGCCGGCGGGCTTCCACGGCGGCGTGGAGATCCCGGAGATGCTGAAGCCTCCGCCCACGGAGGAGGAGGCGGCGGAGGCCGCGAAGGCCGGCCCGCCGGCGGATGCGGCCCCTTCCCGGGCGCGCCGCCTGCTGCGGTTCCGTGCGCGCCGCGGCCGCAAGGCCGCCGCGGAGGCGGCCCCCGTGGCCCCGCCCGTGGCCGCCGCCCCGGTGCGGGCCCGGGTGTCGCACCCGATGCTGCTGCTCGCGGCGGTGCTGCTGGTCGCCGGTGCCGTCCTCGGCTCCTGGCTGCCGCTCGCGGGCGGCTGGCTCCTCGCGTACGGCTCGCGCCGCCTCAGCCCCCGGGAGGCGAAGTGGGTGGTCATGGGCCTGCCGGGCCTGGTCGCGGCGGCCGCGGTGGTCTGGCTGTGGGGCCGGGCGGACGGCCGCTGGGGCGAGCCCATCCCCGCGGGCGGCGGCGGTATGAGCCAGGCGCTGGCCGGAACGTGGCCGTGGGTCATCCGCGGCGCGGCGGTGGCGTCGGCGCTCTACCTGGCGTGGCGCGCCCGCCGCGCCTGAGGCGACCGGCCGGGAGGGACGCGACCCGGGGAGCGGGGCCGTCCGCCCACGAGGTGCGCGCCCGCGCGGTGTTCGCCCGCGAGGTGTCCGTCCGCTGGGTGTTCGCCCGCGAGGTCTGCGTCCGCTCGCGAGGTCTCCGTCCGCGAGGCGTACGCCGCCAGGTCTCCGCCCGCGAGGTGCGCGCCCGCGAGGGGGCCGTCCGGCAGGTGGCCGTCACGGTGGCGTCGAGCGGCCGGCGGGCACAATGGCCCCCATGGCCTCGTACCCGTCCGCCGCCCCCACCGTCGGCTTCGACCTCGACATGACGCTCATCGACTCGCGCCCCGGCATCCGGGCCGCCTTCCGCGCGCTCTCCGCCGAGACCGGTGTGCGGATCGACGCCGACCTGGCCGTCACCCGGCTCGGGCCGCCGCTCGAACAGGAGCTCGCGCACTGGTTCCCGGCGCACCGGATCCCGGAGATGGGCGACCGGTACCGCGAGATCTACCCCGCCTACGCGATCGAACCGACGCTCGCGATGCCCGGCGCGAGGGATGCGATTCAAGCCGTTCGCGCGGCAGGCGGCCGGGCCGTCGTCGTGACCGCCAAGTACCAGCCCAACGCCCGGCTGCACCTCGCCCACCTGGGCATGGAGCCCGACGCCGTGATCGGCTCGCTCTGGGCCGAGGCCAAGGCGGAGGCCCTGCGCGAACACGGCGCGAGCGTGTACGTCGGCGACCACACAGGCGATGTGCGCGGTGCCCGCACGGCGGGCGCCCTCGCCGTCTCCGTACCGACGGGTCCGTGCGACGCGGACGAGCTGCGGGCGGCCGGCGCGGATGTCGTGCTGGACGACCTGACGGCCTTTCCTGCCTGGTGGGACGCCTACCGGGTGTCGCCGGCGGCCGTCCTGGCCTGACGGCGCTGCGCCGCGATCGACCGCAGCACACCCGCAGCGGCGACGGCGAACCCGACGCCCATCAGCATGCACACGGCGTACGCCACGGGCGGGAACGGATCCGTGCCCAGGAACAGCGGGGCAACGGTGACGAGGGTGGCGACGGCGCCGATGACGAAGACGATCCCGCCGGCGCGGACGAGACCGTCACCTGGGGCGGAGCCGGTGGCGGCCCCGCCGGTGGGGGTTTCACTATGCATTCGGCCAGGGTAGTTCCCAGGCCGGAGGAACAGACCGGCGACGTCTTGTCACCAGCCCCTGGACCATTAGCCTTGCTGGGGGTACCCCCTGCTCGAGCAAAGCGAGGGCTTGGGGGAGGGTCCGGGCGACCCGCTGCAGTGCCATCCAGAGCCGTTTTTCGGCGTCATACAACGAGTACGAGGACGAGGACAGACGTGCCTACCGGCAAGGTCAAGTGGTTCAACAGCGAGAAGGGCTTCGGCTTTCTCTCCCGCGACGACGGCGGCGACGTCTTCGTGCACTCGTCGGTGCTCCCTGCCGGGGTGGACGCCCTCAAGCCCGGCCAGCGCGTGGAGTTCGGCGTCGTCGCCGGCCAGCGCGGTGACCAGGCGCTGTCCGTGACGGTCCTCGAGCCGACCCCGTCCGTGGCGGCGGCGCAGCGCCGCAAGCCGGACGAGCTGGCGTCGATCGTGCAGGATCTGACGACCCTCCTGGAGAACATCACGCCCATGCTGGAGCGCGGCCGCTACCCCGACAAGGTCCACGGCAAGAAGATCGCGGGCCTGCTGCGGGCGGTCGCCGACCAACTGGACGTGTAGACCCGGCGGAACACGGATTCCCGGCCGGAGACGGATTCCCGGCCGGGGGTGCCACGGCCGGGGATCGTCACCACGGGGGCGTCACGGGAACGACAGCGCGTCGGGCTTCAGGGGCGGAACCAGCCCCTCGGCCGCCGCGCGCGTCAGCAGTCCCCGCACCGCCGCGTAGCCGTTCTCGCCGAGGTCGGCCGTGAACTCGTTGACGTACAGGCCGATGTGCTGATCGGCCACCGCCGGGTCCATCTCCTGCGCGTGGGCGCGCACGTACGCGCGCGACGCCTCCGGGTCGTCCCACGCCCTGCGCACCGAGGCGCGCGCCGACTCGGCGAGCAGCCGCAGCGTGTCCGCGCCCAGCGAGCGCTTCGCGATGATCGCACCGAGCGGGATCGGCAGGCCGGTCGTCGACTCCCAGTGCTCCCCCATGTCCGCGAGCCGGTGCAACCCGTAGTCCTGGTACGTGAAGCGGGCCTCGTGGATGACGAGCCCCGCGTCGACCCTGCCGTCCCGCACCGCCGGCATGATCTCGTGGAACGGCAGCACCACGACCTCGCCGACGCCGTCCGGAACGACGTCCGCCGCCCACAGGCGGAAGAGCAGGTACGCGGTCGACCGTTCGCTCGGCACCGCGACCGTACGGCCCGTCAGGTCCAGCCCCGGCTCGCGGGTGAGGACCAGGGGGCCGCAGCCGCGGCCCAGCGCGCCGCCGCAGGGCAGCAGCGCGTACTCGTCCAGCACCCACGGCAGCGCGGCGTACGACACCTTCAGGACGTCCAGCTCGCCGCGCTCCGCCATGCCGTTGGTGAGGTCGATGTCCGCGAAGGTCACGTCCAGCGGGGGCGCGCCGGGCACCTCGCCGTGCGCCCAGGCGTGGAAGACGAACGTGTCGTTGGGGCACGGCGAGTACGCGATCCGCACCGGGCCGGGAACGGGGCTCGCGCTCGGGGCGCTCGGGGACGTCTCGGACGTCATAGCTCCTCCAGGAAGACGGTGGTGCTGAGCAGCTGGACGGCGTACCGCAGCGAGTCCATCGCCTGCCCGATCCGCCAGGCGGCGCGGTCGCGCGGGCCGACCGTGTTGGAGACGGCGCGGATCTCGACGGCGGGCACACCGTGCGCCGCGGCCGCCTCGGCGACCCCGAAGCCCTCCATCGCCTCCGCGGCCGCCCGCGGGTGCCGGGCGCCGAGCTCGGCCGTGCGGGCGGCGGTGCCGGTGACCGTCGAGACCGTGAGGACGGGCGCGACGACGTGCCGCTGCCGGCCCTCGTGCAGGGTCTTCGCGATCCGGTCCGTCAGCGCGGGGGGCGGCAGGTGGACGGAGCGGCCGAAGCCGAGCTCCTCGACGGCGAGGTAGCCGTCGGGGGTGTCGGCGCCCAGGTCGGCGGCGATGATCGCGTCGGAGACGACGACCGCCCCCAGGGGCGCGTGGGCGGCGAAACCGCCACCGATCCCGGCCGACACGACCAGGTCGTACGCGTACGGCGACGCGGCCAGCGCGCTGGTGGTCGCCACGGCCGCGGCGGCGGGGCCGACACCGCCGACGACCACGTCGACCAGCCCCTCGGCGGCACCGGCCGCGGGCGCGGGTGCGGCACCTGGCGCGGTACCGGGAGCGGGTGCGGGCGGTGGCAGGGGCGCTGCACCGGGCGGGGGTGCGGGCGGGAGCGGGGACGCGGCACCGGGCGGCGGCGGGGCGCCGTACCGGGCACCGCGCGCGTGGTGGCCGAGCGCGTGGCCGCTCGGCAGGGTGCGGCGGGCGGGGCCCGCGTACCCGACGAGGCCGGCGGCGACGGCGTCCGCTTCGGCCGCCACCGCCGTCACCACCAGGACGCGCAGGGTCAGGACGCCTTCTTCAGCTCGAAGTGCCAGATGCCGGTCAGCTTCTTGCCGCTCGTCTCGACGATGCTGATCTGGGCCGTGTTCGACATCTCACCGGTCTGGCTCGACAGGAACGCGCTGGCCGGGATCGTCCGGTACGTCTTCTTGTACGGCTCCTGCTCGGCCTGCTGGCCGCCGATGAACAGCGTCCAGCCGCGCTCGGCGATCTCCGGGTCGACCCCGAAGTGGATCTTGTCGTCGAGGGTGACCTCGATGGTCTTGCCGGACTTCTTGTCCAGGCACTTCTTGATCTCCGACTCCTTGATCGGGTCGCCGCCGTTGTAGCAGGTCGCTTCGGAGTTGACGGAGTCGGACCCGACCGTCACGGTCGCGAGCGGGGTCGGCTTGTCGCCGCAGGCGGAGAGTACGAGGAGTCCCGCGGAGACGGCACCCAGAGCGACGCCGGCCCGGCGGGCCTTACCGGAATTGAACGCAACGGTCATGGCTCGAAGGCTATACGCCGCCCGGCATCACGCCACGCGGGGGTGCGGCGTGCCGCCGCGCCGGGCCGCCGTCAGCAGGCCCCGGACGGTCAGGACCGCCCCGGCGGCCAGTATCGACGCCGCGACCGACATGCCCAGCGGGCCGTTCAGCGGCAGCGCGATCCCGATGGCGCCGCCCACCACCCAGGCCATCTGCAGCAGCGTCTCGGAGCGGGCGAAGGCCGAGGTGCGTACCACTTCCGGCACGTCCCGCTGGATCATCGCGTCCAGCGACAGCTTCGCCAGGGCCTGTGTCAGCCCGGCCACCGCGCCCAGGACCGCCACGGCGATCCCGCCGAAGAACACCGCCGCGACGATCGTCGCCGACAGCGCCAGCGCCAGCATCGTCGCCACGATCAGCTCGGGCGCCCGCGACCGCAGCCACGCCCCCACCGCCGTACCGCAGGCGTTCCCGACCCCGGCGGCCACGCCGACGATGCCGAGCGACACCGCCGCGCTCTGCCCGGACAGCGGGTGCTCGCGCAGCAGGAAGGCGAGGAAGAAGATCAGGAACCCGGAGAGCGCCCGGTGCGCGGCGTTCGCCTGGAGCCCGTGCAGGACGGACGGGCCGACCGTGCGCAGGCTCGGCCGCTTCTCGCCGTGCGTCAGCATGTGGGCCTTGCGCTCACCCCGCGCCGAGTCCACCTTCGGCGGCATCGACAGCGCCAGGAACGTTCCGCCGACGAAGAGCGCGCACGCCCCGTACAGCGGCCACTGCGGCCCGACCAGCTGCAGCGCGGCCCCGATGGGCGCGGCGGCACCCGTCGCCAGCAGCCCCGCCAGGGTCACGCGCGAGTTCGCCTTCACGAGCGAGAAGCCGGGCGGCAGCAGCCGCGGCACGACGGCGCTGCGGACGACGCCGTACGCCTTGGACGCGACGAGCACGCCCAGCGCCGCCGGGTACAGCTCCAGGCCGCCGGTGGCCACCGCCCCCGACAGGGCCACGGCGAGGAGCGCGCGCGTGAGCATGGCGCCCGCCATCGCGGCGCGCCGTCCGTGGGGGATGTGGTCCAGGAGCGGCCCGATGACCGGTGCGAGGAGCGTGAACGGGGCCATGGTGATCGCGAGGTACAGCGCGACGCGGCCGCGGGCCTCGTCCGTCGGCACGGAGAAGAAGACGGTGGAGGCGAGCGCCACGGTGATCATCACGTCGCCGGCGCCGTTGACGGCGTGCAGTTCGATCAGTTTGCCGAGGCCGGACTCGCCCGCGCCGTGCGCGTGCGTGGCGCGGCGGATGCCGCGGGCGGGGCCGGTGATCGGCAGGTGCAGGACACGGCCGATCCGCCCGGCCGCCCTGCGGAGCGGCCCGGCGTCGTCGGACGACCTCGCGGCTGCCACCCCGTCATAGTGCCCCACGTGCCACTTCGATGAACCGCTATGACGGCTACTTGGGGCGGGCAGGTGGGCGGCGGGCTGCGGAAGGCGATGAACCGCTATGACGGCTACTTGGGGCGGGCAGGTGGGCGGCGGGCTGCGGAAGGGGTAGCGTGCGTAGCGCGCCACCGGCGGTAGTTCTCGGCCGCGCGCCTCTTCGGCATCCCGCAGAATGGATGACGATAGGTGTGCCCGGGAAACGGAAACGTCGGGCGCGGACGTCGATGCGGCCCCCTGGTCCGCTCCGCCCGCCGCCCGTACATCGCGACTCGGCCGGCGCATCTGTGAGACGGCGTAGGAGAGAAGCGAGACCTGTGAGTGCTGCGACGACGCGAAGCCGTACTACGCGTACCCCCGCCCCCGACCGCCTGTGCGCCGAGGCGGTAGACCTCGCCCGGGAGGCGGCCGCGGAGGCCGCGGCGCCGGGTGTCGTCGGAGAGCACGTGGGGCTGGTCGCCGAGGGTGACCGGGTCGTCACGCACTTCTTCGAGTGCCGCGAGTTCGCGTACCGGGGCTGGCGGTGGGCCGTCACCGTGGCCCGGGCGTCCCGTGCCAAGAACGTCACGCTCGACGAGGCGGTGCTGCTGCCGGGCCCCGACGCGCTCCTGGCGCCCGAGTGGGTGCCGTGGAGCGAGCGGCTGCGGCCCGGTGACCTCGGGCCCGGCGACCTGCTGCCGACCGAGCAGGACGACCTGCGGCTGGAACCGGGGTACACCGGCGAGGACGAGCCGCCGCCGAACTCCCCGGTGTCGGAGGACATGGCGGACCACCTGGAGGCCGAGGACGCCGACCTCGTCTCCCGCACGCCCTCGCGCGGCGCCATCGCGGCGGTCGCCGAGGAACTCGGCATGCGCCGGGCGCGGGTGCTGTCCCGGTACGGGCTCCACGTCGCGGCGGACCGCTGGGAGGAGTCCTTCGGGGCGAAGACCCCGATGGCGCAGGCGGCGCCCGCGACCTGTGTGAGCTGCGCGTTCCTCGTGCCGCTGGCGGGTTCGCTGCGGCTGGCCTTCGGCGTGTGCGCGAACGAGTTCTCCCCGGCGGACGGCCGGGTGGTGTCGCTGGCGTACGGCTGCGGCGGGCACTCGGAGGCCGCGGTCATGCCGAAGCCGCCGCGTCCGGCGCCGCCGGTGCTCGACTCGATGGGCGCCGACGAGTTCCCGCTGCGCCCCTCCCGCGACCAGGGCTCGGTCCCCCCGGCCTCCCCGGACGCGGCCTCCGAGGACCTGGGCCACAGCTGACGCTCCCGCGCGCGGGGGGAGCCCTCCGGGGCGGCACCTCCGCGCGCCGGTGCGGGAGCCGGCGGCGGGCCCGTGCCCCCGCCGCCGCAAAGCGGCGGGGTGAGCCGTCCCGGGCACTTCGCCGCTTCGCGGCGGCGTGCGGTGCGCGGGCCCCGGCCGACCCCGACCCGCGCTGCGCGCCGGCCGTGCGTGATCCCTGCCGCTTCGCGGCGGTACCGCCGGTCCGCGTGATCCCTGCCGCTTCGCGGCGATACGCGGTGGTGTGCGGGGCTCCGCCCCGAGCCCGGGCGCTGCGCGCCCGGAGGGGTGATGCGTGCCGCGTGCGGGCGACAGGCAGGGCTGCCGGGACTTCGTCCCGGATCCGGATCGGAGTGTGATCCTTGCCGCTTCGCGGCGGCATGCGGGCCGGAGCTTCGGCCCTCCGGCCGCCGTGCGCCGGGCCCCGGGTGACGGGTGACGGGTGCGGGGGCCGGGGCGGGCCCGGTCGTGGCGAGGGGCGGGGTGGGGGAAATGGCTCCGGTCCGGCACGCGGTACCTTCGGGCGTCGTACAGGCACAGCCGAGAGAGCGGAGCACGACGTGAGCGTGAGGGCTACGGCGACCGAGGGGGCGGCCGACCCGTTCGGGACCGCGCGGCTGAGGCGCGGAGTGCTCGACGCGTGGGGCGCCGGACCCGCGCGGTTCCGGGAGGACGCGAACGCCGAGGAGGACCTGGCGCTCGGGGGCTACCGCGACCGGCTGGTCGTGGAGCTCGCGCAGAACGCCGCCGATGCCGCAGCCCGCGCCGGAGTCCCCGGACGCCTCCGGCTGACGCTGCACCCCGCGGGGGCGACGGGCGACGGCCGTGCCGTGCTCGCCGCCGCCAACACCGGCGCGCCGCTCGACGCCGCGGGCGTCGAGTCGCTGAGCACGCTGCGCGCCTCGGCCAAGCGGGAGGGCCACGAGCGCGCGGTGGGCCGCTTCGGCGTCGGCTTCGCCGCGGTGCTCGCGGTGAGCGACGAGCCGGCGGTCGTGGGCCGGCACGGCGGTGTGCGCTGGTCGCTGCGCGAGGCGCGGGAGATGGCCGCCGACGCCTCGCTGGGCAGCCCCGGTCTCGGTGACGAACTGCGCCGCCGCGAGGGTCACGTACCGCTGCTGCGGCTCCCGCTGCCCGCGGAGGGCACGGCGCCGGAGGGGTACGACACCGTCGTCATCCTGCCGCTGCGGGATGCCGCCGCCGAGGACCTGGTCGGGCGGTTGCTCGACGCCGTGGACGACGCGCTGCTGCTCACCCTGCCCGGCCTGACGGAGATCGTCGTGGAGGGCCCGAAGGGCACCCGTACGCTCGTGCGCCGCGAGCAGGACGGGTACGTGCACATCGAGGACAGCGGGAGCGGGACGCACCGCTGGCGGACGGTCAGCCGCGGCGGCGCCATCGACGCCGCGCTGCTGAAGGACCGGCCGGTCGAGGAGCGGCTGCGGCCGCACTGGTCGGTGACGTGGGCGGTGCCCGTGGACGGGGAGGGTGCGCCGGCCCGGCCGCGTACCGCGCCCGTCGTGCACGCCCCGACGCCCACGGACGAGCCGCTGGGCATCCCGGCGCTGCTGATCGCGACGTTCCCGCTGGACACCACCCGGCGGCACCCGGCGCCGGGGCCGCTGACCGACTTCCTGGTGGAGCGCGCGGCCGAGGCGTACGCCGAACTGCTCGCCGACTGGCGGCCGGTGACGGCCGGCACGATCGATCTCGTCCCGGGCCCGCTGGGCAAGGGGGTCCTCGACGGGGCGATCCGCGGTGCCGTCCTGCAGCGGCTGCCGCGGGTGGCGTTCCTGGCTCCCGCGGCCGGGCCGTCCGGGGACGAGGAGCCGCACGCCCTGCGCCCGTTCGAGGCGGAGGTCGTCGAAGGGGCGGGGGCCGATACCGTGCGGGTGCTGGCGGAGGTCCTGCCGACGCTGCTGCCCGCCGGCCTGGAGCGCCGTACCGAGCTGCGCGCGCTGGGTGTGGCGCGGCTGTCGCTGGGGGAGGCGATCGACCGGCTCGCGGGCGTGGAGCGGGCGCCGGAGTGGTGGTACCGGCTGTACGACTCGCTCGCGGGGGTGGATCCGGACCGGCTGACCGGTCTGCCGGTGCCGCTGGCCGGCGGCCGTACCGCGATCGGCCCGCGCCAGGTGCTGCTGCCGTTGCCGGACACGCCGGCGGAACTGTCCCGCCTGGGGCTGAAGGTGGCGCACCCGGATGCCGCGCACCCGGTGCTGGAGAAGCTGGGTGCCCTCCCGGCGACGCCGCGCGCGGTGCTGACGACCCCGCAGGTGCGGGCGGCGGTGGCGGCGTCGCTGGACGCCGGGGACGTGTGGGACGACGACGCCCCGGACGCGGAGGAGCTCGCCGACCTGGTGCTCGCGCTGGTGCGCGACGCGGGCCTGGAGCCGGGTGACGAGCCGTGGCTGGGTGCGCTGGCGCTGCCCGACGAGGACGGCGAGCCGGCGCCGGCCGCGGAACTGGTGCTGCCGGGCAGCCCGTTCGCCGCCGTGATGCGCGAGGACGAACTGGCCCTGGTGGACGCGGAGACGGCCGAGCGCTGGGGCGAGCAGCCGCTCGCGGCCTGCGGGGTGCTCGCCGGCTTCGCCCTCGTACGGGCCACCGACGTCGTTCTCGACCCGGACGAACTGGAGCCGCGCGAGGGGGACTTCCCCGAGCCGGACGACGTGGGGATGCTCGACGCGGTCGACGTGTGGTGCGAGGACGTCCTGGACCGGCTGCCGGACGCGCCGGTGCCGCCGGTGGCGACGGAGATCGTCGCCGTGCGGGACCTGGAACTGGTCGACGACGACGCCTGGCCGCGGGCGCTCGCGCTGCTCGCGCAGCCGCCGC
Source organism: Streptomyces sp. NPDC051310 (assembly GCF_044455245.1). Lineage (NCBI taxonomy): Bacteria > Bacillati > Actinomycetota > Actinomycetes > Kitasatosporales > Streptomycetaceae > Streptomyces > Streptomyces sp. NPDC051310. Next base: position 298,505 of record NZ_JBITEO010000003.1, on the reverse strand, counting down.
TGCGGGACGCGCTCACGCAGCCGGTACGGATCCTGATGCCCGACGGCACGACCGAGACGGTCCGCTCGTACACGGCCTGGTGGCTGCGCGGCCATCCGGTGCTGGACGGCCGCCGCCCGGCCGGTCTGCGTGCCGCGGGGGCCGATCCGCTGCTGGAGGGCCTGTACGACCCGGCGGACACGACGGGTTTCGCGGACGCGCAGGTGCTGCGGGCGCTGGGCGTGCGGACGTCGGTCGCCGCGCTGCTGGACGAGCCGGGCGGGGCGGCCGAGCTGCTGGCGCGCCTCGCGGACCCGGAGCGAGTGGTGACGGCCGCGCAGTTGCACGGCTTGTACACCGCGCTCGCCGAGCTGGACCCGGAGCAGGTGACGCTGCCGGACGAGCTGCGCGCGGTGGTCGACGGCGAGGTGCGGGTGGTGGACGCGGCGGACGCGCTGGTGGCCGACGCACCGGACCTGCTGCCGCTCACCGCGGGCCGTCCGCTGCTGCCGGTGGCGCCGGCGCGGGCGGCGGACCTGGCCGAGCTGTTCCAGGTGCCGCGGCTGAGCGAGGAGGTCGACGCCGAGGTCACGACGGACGGGGAGGAGCACGACGTCCCGGAGTCCGTGCACGCCCTGCTCGGTCCCGCCACACCGGCCACGTACGTGGAGCACGAGGAGCTGCGCGCCGGGGGCGTCGAGCTGGACTGGCGCCGTACCCCGGACGGCACGCTGCACGCGGCGACGCTGGAGGGCGTGGCGGCGGGCCTGGCGTGGGCGGCGGGCCAGTGGCCGCGCCGCTTCGAGGTGGCGGCGCTGCTGGAGGACCCGTCGCGTACGGAGGAGCTGGCCCGGGACCGCTGGTTCGACTAGGAGATAGGGCGTGGTCGGGCCGCGTCGGGCGGGCCTGCTTCCCGGACCGGGCGTGGCGGTGGGGCCGGATCAGGCGTCCGCGGCCGCCTTCCGGTCCACCCACCGCCACGCCAGCTCCAGCACCGCGGCGCCCACGGCGGCGATCGCCGCCGCCGTCCACGGCATCGTCGTGCCCACCAGCCGCAGCGCGAAGAAGTTCTGCAGCCAGGGCACGACGAGGACGACGAGGAACGCCCCGCCCATGACCGCGACCAGTGCGATGCGCCACCAGGTGTAGGGGCGGGCGATGATCGCCAGGACCCAGATGGAGACCAGGAACAGCGTGAGCGTCGCCGCGCTGGTCTCGGCCGCGAGGGCGCCGGGCCCGCTGTAGTGGTGGGCGGCGAGCAGGTAGGTGGTGAAGGTCGCCGCCGCGGCGATGATCCCGCCGGGGATCGCGTACCGCATGACGCGGCGGACGAAGTGGGGCCTGGCGCGCTCCTTGTTGGGGGCGAGGGCCAGGAAGAAGGCCGGGACGCCGATGGTCAGCGTGGACAGCAGGGTCAGGTGCCGGGGGAGGAAGGGGTACTCCATCCCGAAGCACACCACGAGGATCGCCAGCAGCACCGAGTAGACCGTCTTGGTCAGGAACAGGGTGGCGACGCGGGTGATGTTGCCGATGACGCGGCGTCCCTCGGCGACCACCGACGGCAGGGTGGCGAAGCTGTTGTCGAGCAGCACGATCTGGGCGACGGCCTTCGTCGCCTCCGATCCGGAGCCCATGGAGACGCCGATGTCGGCGTCCTTGAGCGCGAGGACGTCGTTGACGCCGTCGCCGGTCATGGCGACGGTGTGCCCGTGCGCCTGGAGCGCGCCGACCATGTCGCGTTTCTGCTGCGGCGTGACGCGCCCGAAGACGGCCCCCTCGTCGAGGACCGTCGCCATCGCGCCGCGCTCGGCGGGCAGGCGGCGGGCGTCGACGGTCCGGTCGGCGCCGGGCAGGCCGAGCTTGCTCGCCACGGCGCCGACCGAGACGGCGTTGTCACCGGAGAGGATCTTGGCGTCGACGTTCTGGTCGGCGAAGTAGGCGAGCGTGTCGGAGGCGTCGGGCCGCAGGCGCTGCTCCAGGACGACGAGCGCGGCGGCGCGGGCGTTCCCGGCGACGTCCGGGTCGTCCAGCTCGCCGTGGGCGCGGGAGAGCAGCAGCACGCGCAGGCCCTGCTGGTTCAGCTCCTCGATCTCGTCGAGGACCGGGTCGCCGTCCGGGAGGAGCACGTCGGGCGCGCCCAGCAGCCAGGTGCTGCTCTGCCCGTCGCCCTCGCTGAAGGTGGCGCCGCTGTACTTGCGCGCCGACGAGAAGGGCAGTGCCTGTGTGCACCGCCAGTCCCCGCCGTCGGGGTAGGTGTCGATGATCGCCTGGAGTGAGGCGTTGGGCCGGGGGTCGGACTCGCCGAGCGCGCCCAGCACGGCGCGTACGTACGCCTCGTCGGCGCCGTCGAGGGTGCGCAGCTCGGTGACGTCCATGCCGCCCTCGGTGAGGGTGCCGGTCTTGTCGAGGCAGACGACGTCGACGCGGGCGAGGCCCTCGATGGCGGGCAGCTCCTGCACCAGGCAGTGCTTGCGGCCGAGCCGGATGACGCCGATGGCGAAGGCGACGGACGTCAGCAGGACCAGCCCTTCGGGGATCATCGGCACGATCCCGCCGACCGTGCGGGCGACGGACCGCTTGAAGTCGGTGTCCTTGACGACGAGCTGGCTGATGATGAGCGCGATCGAGGTCGGCACCATCATCCACGTCACGTACTTGAGGATCATCGAGATGCCGGACCGCAGCTCGGAGTGGACGAGCGTGAAGCGGGACGCCTCCTCGGCGAGCTGCGCGGCGTACGCCTCGCGCCCCACCTTGGTGGCGGTGAACGCGCCGGTGCCCGCGACGACGAAGCTGCCGGACATGACCTGGTCGCCGCGCTTCTTCAGGACGGGGTCGGCCTCGCCGGTGAGCAGCGACTCGTCGATCTCCAGGCCGTCGGCCTCGGCGACCTCGCCGTCCACGACGACCTTGTCGCCGGGGCCGAGTTCGATGCAGTCGCCGAGCACGATCTCGGAGGTGTGGACCTCGGCCGCGGTGCCGTCGCGGCGGACGGTGGGTTTCGTCTCGCCGATGACGGCGAGCCCGTCGAGGGTCTTCTTGGCGCGCAGCTCCTGGATGATGCCGATGCCGGTGTTGGCGACGATGACGAACCCGAACAGGCTGTCCTGGATCGGCGCGACGATCAGCATGATCACCCACAGGATGCCGATGATGGCGTTGAAGCGGGTGAAGACGTTGCCGCGGATGATGTCGACGGCGGAGCGGGAGCTGCGGACGGGTACGTCGTTGACCTCGCCGCGCGCGACCCGTTCGGCCACCTCGGCCGCGGTCAGCCCGCCGGACCGGTGCTGGACGGGAGGCGGTACGGGGTGGACGGGGTCGAGCTCGGCCCCGGCGTCGATGAGCGGCCCGCCCTGCCCGCCGGCGCCCGGCGGCTCGGGCCCATCGGTGTGGATCTTCGCCCGCTGCGTCATGTCTCCGACGGTACGACCGGAAGCGCGGGCGCACCCGGTGAGCGGGGGAAGATCCGACCGGAGGAGGAGGCGGACCCTCCCCGCGCCGTACGGGTGCCCCGTGGGGGAGTCCCGTCGGTCGTGCCGGGGCGGGGCCCCGTCGGTCGTGCCGGGCGGGCTCCCGCCCCGGCCGGGGGTCAGCGGTGCGCGGCGTCCGGGTTGTCGCCGGCGTGCTCGTCCGGGCCGGCCGCGGCCTCCGCGCGGGCGCGCTTGATCGCCGCGTCGCGCCGGCGGACGTACCAGATGCCGAGCAGCCCGAGGCCGCCGCCGGCGAGGCAGGTCCACACCCACCAGGTGAGGTCGCGGTCGGCGAACCAGCCGTAGAAGGGGACCTGCACGAGGAAGAGGACGAACCAGATGATCGTGCCGCCGGTGATGGTGGCGACGACGGGCCCCTCCAGGGGCTCGGGCGCCTCGTGCTTGGGGGTCCACTTCGCCATGCGGCGAGTCTATGCCGGACGTGCCGGCGGTGGCCCGGGCCCCGGTCGCCACCGGCGTCTACGCGCGGAGATACCGATCTTCGCATGATGCGTTCATACTGAAACGGCTTGTGCCTGACCGGTTTCTTTCGTGCGAATGAACGAAAATGACCGGTCGAGCCCCCATCCCACCCCCCGCACCCTGAGGTTTCGCATGCCCTCCTCGGTCACCGCCGTGGACCCCGGCGCCACGCCGCCGTCCTCGCAGCAGCCGATCAGCGGCCTGGACCGCTTCTTCAAGATCTCCGAACGCGGCTCCACGGTCGCCCGGGAGGTACGCGGCGGATTCGCGACCTTCTTCGCGATGGCCTACATCATCGTGCTGAACCCGATCATCCTCGGCAGCGCCAAGGACATGTACGGTCACCAGCTCGACAGCGGCCAGCTCGTCACCGCGACCGTCCTGACCGCCGCCTTCACGACGCTGCTCATGGGTGTCATCGGCAACGTCCCCATCGCCCTCGCCGCGGGCCTCGGCGTCAACACGGTGGTCGCCCTCCAGCTCGCGCCGCGCATGTCGTGGCCCGACGCCATGGGCATGGTGGTGCTCGCAGGCCTCGTCGTGATGCTCCTCGTCGCGTCCGGCCTGCGCGAGCGGGTGATGAACGCCGTGCCCGTCGGCCTGCGCAAGGGCATCGCCATCGGCATCGGCCTGTTCATCATGCTGATCGGCCTGGTGGACTCGGGCTTCGTCTCGCGCATCCCGGACGCCGCCCACACCACCGTGCCGCTCCAGCTCGGTGCCGACGGCCACCTCACCGGCTGGCCGGTCCTGATCTTCGCCCTGGGCGTCCTGCTCACGCTCGCGCTGATCATCCGCAAGGTGCCCGGCGCCATCCTCATCTCGATCGTGGTCATGACGATCGTCGCGATGGTCGTCCACGCGGTGGCGACCGTCCCGTCCTGGGGCCTGACGACCCCCGAATGGCCCGGCAACCCGCTCGCCACCCCCGACTTCGGGCTCGTCGGCGAGGTCAGCGTCTTCGGCGGCTTCGAGAAGGTGGGCCTGCTCACCGGCTGCCTGTTCGTCTTCACCGTGCTGCTGTCCTGCTTCTTCGACGCGATGGGCACCATCCTCGGCGTGGGTGACGAGGCCAAGCTGATGGACAAGGACGGCAACTTCCCCGGCATCAACAAGGTGCTCCTCGTCGACGGCCTCGCCGTCGCCTCCGGCGGCGCCACCTCGTCCTCCGCCACCACCTGCTTCGTGGAGTCCACGGCGGGCGTCGGCGAGGGCGCGCGCACCGGTCTGGCATCCGTCGTCACCGGCGGGCTGTTCTCGGTGGCGCTGTTCCTCACGCCGCTCGCGACGATGGTGCCGTCCCAGGCCGCCACGCCCGCGCTGCTCGCCGTCGGCTTCCTGATCCTGGCCGGCTCCGTCCGGGACATCGACTGGAGCGACTTCACCATCGCCGTGCCCGCGTTCCTCGCCATGGTGATGATGCCGTTCACGTACTCGATCACCAACGGCATCGGCATCGGCTTCATCGCGTTCAGCGTCCTGCGGCTGGCGGCCGGCCGGGGCCGCGAGGTGCCGGCGGCGATGTACGCCGTCTCGGCGGTCTTCGTCTTCTACTACGCGATGCCCGCGCTCGGACTGACCTGAGCCGCGTGACCTCCCCGACCCCCGCGCGCCGGGCTGCCCGCGCCCGAGCCCCGCGATGCCGGTGCCGGGGGGCCGCCCGTGCCGCCCGCGCGGCGGGCGTCAGGTGAGGCCGTAGAACCTCTCCGTCTCGTCGACCGCCGCTTCGAAGCGTTCGTCGAAATCCTCGCGAATGAGCGTCCGGACCACATAGTCCTGGACGCTCATTCCGCTTCTCGCCGCATGCTGCCTGACCCGGTCGGGCAGCTCCCTGTCCATCCGCAGGCTGAGCACTGTCGATGCCATGCGGGTCAGGGTGACCGCGCTCCGGGCCCGAGCGCGGGGCTTTCCGCGCATCTCTCACCCCTTCGAGTGAAGCGTTGGTCTTTAGTCAGGGTAATGAGTTATGCTAAAGAACATGCCTGACCTCTCCCACGGCGACCCGGCTGACGCAGCCGCCGTGAATGCGCTCCGCTCGGCCGTCATGCGGCTGGGCCGACGCCTGAAGCACCAGCGCGTCGACGAATCGCTGAGTCCCACCGAGATGTCGGTCCTCGGCACCCTCGCCCGATGCGGCTCCGCCACCCCCGGTGAGCTGGCCCGCAAGGAGCACGTCCAGCCGCCCTCGATGACCCGCATCGTGGCGCTGCTCGAAGCCAAGGGACTGGTCCGGCTGGAGCCGCACCCCGACGACCGCCGGCAGAAGGTGGTCAGCCGGACCGAGACGGCCGAGGTCATGCTGGAGGAGTCCCGCCGCAAGCGGAACGCCTGGCTGGCCTCGCTCGCCGAGGGCCTGGACGAGGAGGAGTGGGCCAAGCTGCGTGCCGCGGCTCCCGTGCTGGAGAAGCTCGCGCACTTGTAAGCACACGACGAGGAGGGGAACCCCTTTGAGTACGGGAAACGGAGCAGACTCCGCACCCGCACGCATATCCGATACCACTGTTACCACCACCCGGAAGTCGACCTTCGCCTCCCTGAGGGTCCGCAACTACCGGCTGTTCTTCACCGGTGCCATCGTGTCCAACACGGGCACCTGGATGGCCCGCATCACCCAGGACTGGCTGGTCCTCAGCCTCACCGGTTCCGCCGCCGCCGTCGGCATCACCACGGCGCTGCAGTTCCTGCCGATGCTGCTCTTCGCCCTGTACGGCGGGGTGATCGCCGACCGCTACCCCAAGCGGCGCCTGCTGCTCCTCAGCCAGGGAGCGCTCGGCCTGTGCGGTCTGGCCCTCGCCGTCCTCACGCTCTCCGGGCACGTCCAGGTCTGGCACGTGTACCTGATCGCGTTCCTGCTGGGCATGGTCACGGTCGTCGACAACCCGGCCCGCCAGTCCTTCGTCTCGGAGATGGTCGGCCCCGCGCAGCTGCGCAACGCCGTCAGCCTGAACTCCGCCAACTTCCAGTCGGCGCGGCTCGTCGGCCCCGCGGCCGCGGGTCTGCTGATCGCCTCGGTCGGCAGCGGCTGGGCCTTCCTCGTCAACGGCCTGTCCTTCCTCGCGCCGGTGGCCGCCCTGCTGATGATGCGCACGAGCGAGCTGCACCGGGCCGAGCGCGCCCCGCGCGGCAAGGGGCAGCTGCGGGAGGGACTGCGGTACGTCGCCGGGCGCCCGGAGCTGATCTGGCCGATCGCCCTCGTCGGGTTCGTCGGCACGTTCGGCTTCAACTTCCCGATCTGGCTGACCGCCTTCGCCGACGGCGTCTTCCACGTCGGCCCGGGCGCGTACGGCTTCCTCAACACGCTCATGGCCGTCGGCTCGCTCGTCGGCGCGCTGCTCTCCGCCCGCCGCGGCACGTCGCGGCTGCGGACGCTGGTCGGCGCGGCGGTGGCCTTCGGCGTCCTGGAGATCGCCGCGGCGCTCTCCCCGGCGTTCTGGCTGTTCGCCCTGCTGCTGGTGCCCATCGGCATGCTCGGCCTGACGGTGAACGTGACCGCGAACTCGTCGGTCCAGATGGCGACGGACCCGGTCATGCGGGGCCGGGTGATGAGCCTGTACATGATGGTGTTCGTCGGCGGCACGCCGCTGGGCGCGCCCCTGGTCGGCTGGATCACCGACACGTACGGCGCGCGCGTCGGCTTCGCCGCCGGTGGCGCCGTCTCGCTGGCCGCGGCGGTGCTGATCGGCCTGGTGCTGGCCCGGGTGGGCGGGCTGCGCCTGCGCGTGGACCTGCGCCGCGGGCACCCGCACGTGCGGTTCGTACCGCGCGAGCAGCTCGCGACGGCCGCCTAGGGTCTTCTTCCCGCGCGGGACGGGCACGGGCCGGGCCGCTGAGCGGCCCGGCCCTTCAGCGGATCAGGCGTGGACCGGGCGCCAGGGGGTGCACATGCGCTCGCTGCCCTTCACGACGCATCCGCGCAGCTTGTACGCGCGTCCCTCGGGCAGGTTGCCGGACACGACCTTGATGTAGATCGCCTTGTGGCCGCGCGTGGAGGCGATGCGGCCGTTGCTCAGCTCGGCCTCGACCGCCCAGCCGTCGGGGCTGATGTCCTTGGCGATGAGGGAGTCGCCCGGGATGTCGGGCGCGGGCTGCGGGTCCGCGTTCCACCGGACGAAGCCCATGTCGTGGCCGTCCCGCGGGCTGGTGATGTGGACCGTCAGCGACCCGTCCGCCGACATCGCGGCACGCTCCCTGACCCCGGTCGCGGACACGGAGACATCGACGTCGGACGCGAGGTCACCCGTCTCGTCGGCGCTGGCGGTCCCGGCCCCGGCCGTGAGCGCCACCCCGACGAACAGGGCGGCCGAACCGGTGACCGCGCCGATGCGCTTGTGTATCGAACCCATGGTTTCCTTCGTTCTCGCGCGCGACGTCACACCGCCGCGCGCACGTTCCCCCGCCAACCTCGAACGGTGCTGGCAGTCAGTCAAAGCCACTGTATCCAGGGCGCTTTGAACGACTACTGGTGGGTAGCTTCTCGGGGCGGCGGCGCGACCCCGGCCCGCAACCGGGGCCGGCGGGGCGGCCGGCCGTGCCAGACTCGCGGCATGAGGCTTTTCGCTGCCGTGCTGCCGCCCCCGGCGGCCGTCGAGGAACTGGCCCGTGAGGTGGACCGGTTGAAGGCCCTGCCGGGTGCGGAGGCGCTGCGCTGGACCGGGCGGCCCGGCTGGCACTTCACCCTCGCGTTCATGGGGGAGGTCGACGAGCGGCTCCTTCCGGAGCTGCGCGAGCGGCTGGCCCGCGCCGCCCACCGCACGCCGTCCTTCCCCCTGCGTCTGCACGGGGGCGGCCGGTTCGCCCACCGCGCCCTGTGGACGGGCGCGGCGGGTGCCCTCGACGACCTGCGGCTGCTCGCCGAGCGGGCGGAGGCGGCGGCCCGCCGCGCGGGTGTCGCGATGGAGGACCACCGCCGCTACACACCCCACCTGACGCTGGCCCGCAGCCGCGGCGCGGACGCGGACATGCGCCCGTTCGTCGACGAGCTCCAGCACTTCGAGGGCGCGCGCTGGCAGGTCGCCGAGCTGCACCTGGTGCGCAGCAACCTGCCCGTGCGCGGCGAGCCGGGCACCGCGCCGCGGTACGAGACCGCCGGCTCCTGGCCCCTCGGCGAGTGAGCGGGGCGGGGCCTGCGGGGCGTCGCGGACACGGCCGGGGGCCGCGGGTGTGAGCACCCGCACTGCCCCCGCACGGCGGGGCGGTCCCGGCGGGCGGTTAACCTCGGAGCGTGGACCCGAAGACCCGTAACCGGATCATGGCCGGTGCCCTCGTGCTGATGTTCGTGATCATCGCCGTGGCCTCGGTGGTCTGACCCGTACCCGCCCGCCGGTGCGGCACCGGCCTACCAGGCGAACGCCTCCGGCGACGGCCCCGGTCCCGGGAAGACCGCGTCCAGCTCGGTCAGCACCTCGTCCGGCAGCTCCAGCTCCACCGCCCGCAGCGCGGAGTCGAGCTGCTCGGCCGTGCGCGGCCCCACGATCGGCCCGGTGACGCCGGGCCGGGTGAGCAGCCAGGCCAGGGCGACCTCGCCGGGCGCCAGCCCGTGCTTGTCCAGGAGGTCCTCGTACGCCTGGACCTGCCGGCGTACGGAGGTGTCGGCGAGCGCGTCCGCCGAGCGGCCCTGTGCGCGGCGGACCCCTTCCGCCTCCTTCTTCAGCACGCCTCCGAGCAGTCCGCCGTGGAGCGGGGACCACGGGATGACGCCGAGGCCGTACTCCTGCGCGGCCGGGATGACCTCCATCTCGGCGCGGCGCTCGGCGAGGTTGTAGAGGCACTGCTCGCTGACGAGGCCGAGCATGCCGCGCCGGGCGGCCGTCTCGTTCGCCTGGGCGATCTTGTAGCCGGGGAAGTTGCTCGACCCGGCGTAGAGGATCTTGCCCTGCTGGACGAGTACGTCGATGGCCTGCCAGATCTCCTCGAAGGGGGTGCGGCGGTCGACGTGGTGGAACTGGTACAGGTCGATGTAGTCGGTGTTGAGCCGCTGGAGGCTCGCCTCGACGGCCCGCCGGATGTTGACGGCCGAGAGCCGGTCGTGGTTGGGCCACACGTTCCCGTCGGGCGCCATGTTCCCGTACACCTTGGTGGCCAGGACGACCTTGTCCCGCCGGCCGCTGTTCCGGCCGAACCAGGAGCCGATGATCTTCTCCGTCCGGCCCTTGTTCTCGCCCCAGCCGTAGACGTTGGCGGTGTCGAAGAAGTTGATGCCCGCGTCGAGCGCGGCGTTCATGATCGCGTGGCTGCCGGCTTCGTCGGTCTGGGGCCCGAAGTTCATGGTGCCGAGGACGATGCGGCTGACCTTGAGTCCGGTGCGTCCGAGCTGCGTGTACTTCATGGACGTACAGCCAACGCCTTGGAGCGCGCTCGAAGCAAGGGGGCGCCGGGCGGCGCGGCGGTGCGCGTCAGTCGAGCGGGAACTCGGAGGTGTCGAGCTCAGACATGAAGATGTGCCCCCCGACGATCTCGGCCTGGTAACCCTCGGGGACGGGCATCCGCTCAAGCCCCTCGAACATGTCGTCCAGGGTGCGCTCGTCGTCGCTCTTGGCCATGTGGATCCTGTCGCTCTCTACGACGGTCATCGTGGCGCTCCTCCCCGCTGCCGCGTGATCGCATGCGGGCGCGCGTCTCAACGACAGGCGGGCGAGGGCCGGCACGCGGGTGGCGAGAAGTCGCCGGGGTGCCGGTGGGGGCTACGCGCCGCCCAGCCAGTTCGCGGCGTCCAGGCGGTAGGCCGTCCCGGGCGGGACGGCGGTGCGCAGGGCGTCCTCCAGGTCGTGGAGGCGTTCCGGCCCGAGGGTCCGCGCCCAGTCCGTGCGCAGTTCGTCGAAGACCGTGGCGGACAGGGCGAGGCAGTCCAGGCCGCGCGGGGTGAGGCGGACGAGCTTGCGGCGGGCGTCGGCCGGGTCGTCGGCGCGCTCGGCGTACCCGAGGGAGACGAGCCGGTCGACCGTCTTGCCGGCCGCCTGCTTCGACACGCCGAGGCGTCGCCCCACCTCGCTGGCGGTGGTGCCGCCCGCGCCGATGGCCTGCAGGGCGAAGCCGTACGCGGGGCGGACGTCCGGGTGGCCCCGGCGGGCGAGTTCGGCGTGGAGCCGGTCGATGAGGGTGCGGAACCCCGCGAACAGGAGCAACGGCAGTTCGTAGCCCGGCGTGCCGTCGCCCTTGCCCGGTTCGACAACCTGGTTTACCTTCCTATCGTCAACCATGTTGTCCATCTTACGAAGGGGACGGCCGTGTTCGTCGACCACACCCTCGATTCCGCTCCCGCCGAGGCGCGCCCCACCATGGAGGCCATCGCCCGCCGCGCGGGCCACCTCCCGCCCGCCGTGGCGCGCCTCGCCACCTCGCCGCACCTGCTGAACGGCTTCATGCACCTCACGGCCCTGTTCGACCGCGCGACCCTGGACCCCGTCGCCCGCGAGGTCGTCGTGATGTCCGTCGCCACGCGCAACACCTGTCACGTCTGCATCGACCTGCACTCGGCGAAACTCCGCGCCCTCGGGGCCGGCGAGCCGCTGATCGCCGCCCTCACGGACGGCACACCGCTCCCCGACGAGCGCCTCGAAGCGGTACGGCTTTTCGTCACCCGCGTCTACGCGACGTCGGGCGCCGTCCCGGACGACGACCTGCGCGCCTTCCTGGCCCACGGCTTCACGCACCAGCACGCCCTGGAGGTGGTGATGGGCATCGGCACCTACACGCTCTCCACCTTCGCCAACCGCCTCACGCGCGTGTGACCCGACGGGACGTACCGTCCGCGCCCGCGACCTAGGATCGACGATCATGGACATAGCACTCATCGCGCTGCTCATCGTCGGTGTCGCCCTCGCCGTCTCCGGCCTCGAAGTGAAGCTCAAGCGCACCGACCGCCGCATCGCCCGCCTCGAGACGAAGGTCGACCTCATCCTCGACCACCTCGGGATCGAGCACACCGACCCGCGGCTCGGCCGGGTCGGCGAGTTGCTGCGGCAGGGGAAGAGGATCGAAGCGATCAAGGCGTACCGCGAGATCACCGGCGCGGGGCTGAAGGAAGCCAAGGACGCGGTCGACGCGATGGCCTCCTGAGCCGCGTCCGTGGCGGCAAGCCGGTGGCGGGGTGAGGGTGGGTGAGGGCGGCTGAGGGCGCGCGCTCCGGGGATCAGCCGGAGACCTGCCGCCGCACCTCCCGCGTGAAGGCATCCGCTGCCGGCCCGACCCAGCGCCTGCGGTGCCTGGCCACATGGAGGGGGACGTCCGCGAAGTGGGGGCCGCGGACCTGTGCCAGGCGCCCCGTCCGCAGGTGCTCCTCCACCGTCGTGAGCGGCAGTACGGCCAGCCCGAGCCCGGCGGCGACGCAGTTGCGGGCCGCGTCCACGCTCCCGAACCGGGTCAGCCGCGGCCGGGCCCCGGGCACGGCGAGCAACCGCCGCTCCAGCTCGTCGCTGTAGGAGCAGCCCTGCTCCAGCAGGAAGAAGCTCTCGCCGGCGAGGTCCTCCCAGGAGACCGCCTCCGTCCGCGAGGCGAGCGGGTGCCCGGCCGCGCACAGGAGCGCCAGCGGTTCGCGGGCGACCGGCTCGGCCGTCACCTCGGGGAAGCCGGCCTCGCGCTCCAGAAACAGCGCCAGATCGAGGCGCCCGGACCGCAGGCCGTCGACGCACTCCGCGGTACCGGCGGCGTAGAGGTGGACGTCGACCTCGGGGTGGCGCGTCCGCAGGGCCGCGACGACGCCGGGCAGCCGCCCGGCGCACAGCGACTCGGGGGCGCCCACCACCACCCGTCCCCGCACGGCGCCGTCGCTGTCGCAGCCGGCGCGCAGCCGCGCCACGGCGTCGAGGACGTTCTCCGCCTCGGCCAGCAAACGTCTTCCGGTCTCGGTGAGGAGCGCGCCCGTGGGGACGCGGTCGAAGAGCCGGGTCCCCAGCTCCCGTTCCAGGGCCTTGATGTGCACGGTGACCGTGGACTGGGCCAGGTGCAGCTCCGCGGCCGCGGCGGTGAAGCTGCCCGTACGGGCGAGGGTGGTGAAGGTGAGCAGCAGGCGGGTGTCCACGCTCCCCAGGGTATGCGCACTGCCGATGGATCCGATCGATATTCATCGTTGGACGCGATGGTCCGGCCGGGGAACCATGGGAGCCATGACCACCGAAGCGAACAAGGCCCTCCGATACTCCGCCTTCACGACCGGCCCCCACGGCGGCAACCCCGCCGGGATAGTCCTCGACGCCTCCGGGCTCGACGACTCCGCGATGCTCGCGATCGCCGCGGAGATCGGGTACTCGGAGACCGCGTTCGTGACGCGCCGCGACGACGCGGCGCGACGGTTCCGGGTCCGCTACTTCAGCCCCCTGGCGGAGGTGGCCTTCTGCGGGCACGCCACCATCGCCCTGTCCGTAGCGCTCGCCGAGCGCCTCGGCGCCGGTGACCTCCTCCTCGACACCCCGGCGGGTGAGATCCCGGTCGCCACGACGGAGGACGCGGAGGGGGCGGTCCTGGCCACGCTCACCAGCGTCCCGACCCGCAGCCGGCCCGCCACGGGCGGCGAACTCGACGCCGCCCTTGCCTCCTTGCGCTGGCCGGCCGCCGACCTCGACCCGGCCCTGCCCCCGCACGTCGCCTTCGGCGGCAACGACCACCTCGTCCTGGCCGCCGCCTCCCGCGAGCGCCTCGCCGACCTGGACTACGACGTCGACGCCCTGACCGCGGTGATGCGGCAGCACGGCTGGACGACCGTGAACCTGGTCTGGCGCGAGTCCCCGCAGCGCTTCCACGCCCGCAACCCGTTCCCGGTCGGCGGTGTCGTGGAGGACCCGGCCACCGGAGCGGCGGCCGCCGCGCTCGGCGGCTACCTCCGCGCGCTGGGCCTGGTCACCGCCCCCACGACGATCGCGATCCGCCAGGGCGAGGACATGGGCCGCCCCAGCGACCTGCTGATCGACCTCTCCCCGGACGACGACCGCACGCGCGTGACGGGACGGGCCGTACGTATGGGATAAGGCCGCGCACTTGTTGATCTTGCTCGCGTAAGGTGTCCGTGTCCTTCAACCCCCATCAAAGGAACAGCACATGAGCTCTCGGCGTGCCCGGAACCTGACGGCCACCGCGGTGGCGGCCATATCCTTCGTCTTCGCCGGCGCCATCCCGGCGCACGCGGCCCCGGACTGGCAGACCTACAAGGCCACCTCCAACTGGACGTGCGGAGACGACAAGTCCCACAAGGTCTCCAGGGACCTCATCTTCCAGACGTGCATCGTCAAGGGGGACCGCAAGGCGCAGGCCGTCCTGGTCGTGTCCAACCGCAGCACGAAGGACGTCGTCCTCCCCATGGCCAGGGTCCACTCCAACGGCCTGTACGGGGCCGGTCACGAGAACGAGGTCCAGTGCGGCGGCATGTTCGGCGGCGCCTACACGCTCAAGGGCGGCCAGGCCCGCGCGTGCTTCGCCCCGACCGTCCCCGTGCACTGCGCCGACATCATCGCCTTCGGCAAGCTGTGGGCCAACAGCGTCGGTGAGGACGCGACGTACAACGTCGTCGCCAGGCCCGGCTGCTGAGACGCGGTCGCCGGTCTCCGGCTGTCGCCGGCCCGGCTGAGCCCGGGCGCGCACCGGCCGGAGGTGCGCCCGGGCCCCCGGGCGCACCCACCTCCTCAGCGGCTCGCCTCTCCGAGGGCGGCGACCTCGCGTACGGCTCCGGCGACCGCCGGGTAGTCCTTGCGCAGGATGGCCCCGTGGTTGCTCGGGACCTTCGCGCTCACCCGGATGTGCGGGTTGCGGGCGGTCACCGCGTCCAGGCCGGCGCGGATCCGCTCCTGCTCGTCATCGCGGCTTCCGAAGGACGTCCCCGAGGCGACCACGTACCGCACCGGGACGGTGATGCCGTCCAGCACGGGGCCCAGTTCGCGCTCGCGGCTGAGCCTGCCGAGCTCGATGTTGCTGTCGGCCTGCTGCGCGGCGGTCATGCGCGGGGCCAGGCCCATCGGGCGGGCCAGCGGCATGACCCAGCTCAGCCGCCGGAACAGCGTGCGGATCCGCTGCTCCATGGCCTCGTCGAGCCAGTCGTACGGGAAGGCGCCGTCGACCAGGACCGCGCCCAGAGCACGGTCCGGGTTCCGGTCGGCCCAGTGCGCCGCGACGACCGCTCCGTAGGACCAGCCCACCACCAGCGCCCGGTCCACGCCCCGGGCCGCGAGAACGGCGTCGACGTCCCGGACGGCGGCCTCGAAGGAATAGTCCGCCGAACGCTTCGACTTGCCGCGGGCCCGCTCGTCGTAGGTGATGTGCCGCCACCCCGACCCCAGGTCGGCGATGACCCGCCGCCAGTACCCCTGGGTGGCGAACTGGCCGTTGAGGTAGACCACGGGGATACCCGGACCGCCCGTGTCGGTGACCGCGAGGGCCGTGTCCTCGACCGGCACCATGCCGGTCCACGCCGAACCGGCCGAGGCCGTGCTGCTGTTCTTCGTCATGTGTTCCCCCTGGTCGTGTGTGGTGGGTGCGGTGTGCGGTGTGCGGTGCCGGTCGCGCCGGTCCGAGCGGTGGGCTCAGAGGCTGCGGGCGGTGATGTCGCCGTGGGAGGTGGTGGCGCGGATGTCGAGCTCCGCCGTGCCGTCGTTCTTGAGGGCGTTGCTGATGCGGCCGTGGCCGGTGCCCGCGTCCAGGGCGGCCGAGGCGCCGGCGGCGGCGCCGACCGAGATGTCACCGGACTGGGTGCTGAGCACCACAGCGCCGCGCACGGCCTCGCCGATCCGGATGTCGCCCCGCGCGGTGCTGATCTCCGCGGGGCCGCCCAGCCGGCCGACCTCGACGTCGCCGTCGATCGCGGTGAGGCGGACGCTCGCCGCTTCGTCGATCTTGATCTGGCGGTACGCGCCCTCGAAGGCGACGTCACCGGCGCGGCCGACGACGCGGAGTTCGGAGCTGGCGGTCTTGGCCTCGACATGGGAGCCGGCGGGCAGCTTGACGGTGACCTCCAGGGATCCGAACGGGCCGAAGAGCTGGTTCTTGGGGCTCTGGGTGTGGATCCGCAGGACGCCGTCGGCGTAGGCGACGGTGGTCTGCTCGGCGGCCCGGACGTCGCGGCTCTTGGCCGGGTCGGCGGGCCGGACCTCGACGGTGGTGTCGGCGCGGTCGGCGGCGATGATCTGGACCCGTCCGGCGGGGATGGCGAGGACGGTGGAGATCGGGGACGGGGTGCTGAACTGCTGCATGGTGTGCTCCGGTGCTTGCCGTTTGTTTCTGACACCGGAAACGCTACGTAGCTTTCCAGGGGCGTGCAACACAGCCATTGCACTCGGAGAGCATTTATGCAGCTCAACGGCATTAAAACGTTGCAACGGAGTTGGATGGTAATGCAACGATGGACCTCGAGCGTTGCAATGAAGGAGAAGTGAACGCTATGGCGAGGGGGAGGAAGCGGGCCGGAACGGACCGACGCCCCGGCGGTGGTCGCCGGGGCGTCGGTCCGTGAACTCGGTGTGGGTCAGGTGTTGTTGCCCGGGGTCGTTCCGGAGCTCGTGTGGAGGATCTCGCGGGCCTGGTCCGCGGCGCGTGCGATGCTCTCGGAGACGAAGTCGATGAAGCGGGCGATGTTTTCCAGGCGGGTGGCGGCCGGGGTGCCGGCTCCGAGGATGCTCACGCCCTGCCGGGCGATCTCGCCGAGATGGGCGGTGGACCGAGCACTGGCCATCGTGGACTGGTACATGACGTCGTCGTCGACGACATAGCGCTCGCGGCGGCGTTCGTCGCGTTCCCGGCGGATGAGGCCCTGGCTTTCGAGGAACGTGATCGCTTTGGAGACGGACGCCGGGCTGACCTGGAGGTGCGCGGCGAGTTCGGAGGCGGTGAGGCTGCCGGCATCGGTGGTGAAGAGGCCGGCCAGCACCCGGGCCGTCATCTTCGGCAGGCCCGACTGCATGAAGACGGTGGTGAACGTCTCCTCGTACTCGCGTACGGCGTCGGCGTCGCGTCCGTGCGCCTGCGGGGGCGCGTTGCGGTCCCGGGACGCGACCTTCCTGCGGCGGTGGGCACGGCGCTCGGTGGCGCGGTGGGCGAGGTCGGCGCGGTAGGCGGTGGGGCCGCCGTTGCGCATGACCTCGCGCGTGACGGTCGAGGTCGGGCGGTCCAGCCGCCTGGCGATCTCCGCGTACGCGAGGCCGTCGGCCAGTCCCAGCGCGATCTGCTGGCGTTCCTGCTGGGTGAGCCTGCCTCCCGGCATCGCGGTCTCCTTCGTGGTCCGTGGTGCGCCCACCATAGCGTTCAAACCAGCTCATTGCAATGAAGCGCCCTGGGGGCTGTTGCGTTGATACTCGGTCCGTTGCAATGAAAAACCCACAGTGAGCTGCCAAGACGCAGCCATCGCGCAACGACTTCCTTGCTGCACAAGTAAAGGCAACGTAGCGTTTCTCTCGTCAGAAACCGACGGGCGGTCATGGCGACATCACCGCCCACAGCCTGTGGAGGGCACAGCTCATGACCGACGCGACCATGTCCGGTACGGACCGCCCGGAACTGCAGAAGGCCATCGAGGTGTTCGTCGACGCCGGCTTCGCCGGGATACAGATGCGGGTGCACGACGAGCAGGGTGAGTGGGTCGGCAGCGCCGGGGTGCGCAAGCTGGGCGAGACCGCCGAGCCGCCGATGGACGGGCACTTCTGGGCGGGCAGTGTCGCCAAGACCTTCACCGCGACCGCCGTCCTGCTCCTGGTGGACGAGGGAACGCTCGCGCTGGACGCCCCGGTGGCCGACCACCTGCCCGAGCTGGGGCTGGACCGGCGGATCACGGTGCGGATGCTGCTCCAGCACACCAGCGGCCTGTTCAACTACACCGGTGAGTACTACGAGGACGGCACATTCGTGCCGGGCATCCCCGCCACGGGGAAGGAGTGGGTGGACAACCGGCTGCGCGGCTACCGGCCCCAGGAACTGGTGGGGCTGGCGCTGTCCAAGCCGGCGCGGTTCGAGCCGGGGGCGGGCTTCAGTTACTCCAACACCAACTACACCCTGGCCGCGCTGCTGATCGAGCGGGTCACCGGCCGCACCTACGGCGAGGAGATGCAGCGGCGGATCCTCGGGCCGCTCGGGCTGCGCGACACCGTGCTGGCGGGTGACGTCACCGAGCTCCCCGAGCCGCACGCCCACGGCTACTACCGCTACGAGGACGACGGCGAGTGGAAGGTCGTCGACGTCTCCCGCCAGAACCTCACCATGCTGCTCGCGGCCGGCGGCATGATCACGACCACCCGGGACCTCCACACGTTCTTCTCCGCGCTGAACGGCGGCAGGCTCCTGCCGGCCCCGCTGCTCGCCGAGATGCGTACGCCCTACGGGCCGCTCGCGTACGGCCTCGGGCTGTTCGTGCAGGATCTCGGCCCGGAGTGCGGCGGCACCGTCTACCACCACAACGGCGGTGCCCCCGGGGGCTACGGCGCGCTGATGTACAGCACGCCCGACGGCAGGAGGACCCTGACCGCCGGGCTGACCACCGGCGACGCCGCCGTCAACCCGGCGGAGGTGTTCCCGCAGGCGCTGGACAGGCTCGTCAAGGAGGTGTTCGCCGCCGCGCGGGCCACGGGCTGACGAGGAGCTCCGGTACTACCGGAGGTCGCTCAGGAACGCCGTCCATGCGGCGGGGGAGAGGTCCAGGGCGGGGCGGGCGATGTCCTTGGAGTCCCGGACGTGGACGGTGTGGGGGCAGGTGGCGACCTCGACGCAGTTGCCGCCCTGCTCGCTGCTGTACGAGGACTTCGTCCAGGTGAAGGCGACCTCGACGCAGTTGCCGCCCTGGTCGCCGCTGTAGCTGGACTTAAACCAGTTGTGGTCGCTGATCATAGTTTCCGTGCCACCTGTTCGATGAGTTCGGCGGAGTCTTCCGGGTCGAGGGCCTGTGCCCGCAAGGTCCCATAGCGTGCGTAGACGTCGCCCACGTCGGGCTGTTCGCTGAGAAAGTACCTCCCGCCCTGCCCCTCGACATAGACCAGTTGACTGCGGCGCTCGGCTGTGTCCAATAGGGCGAAGGGGCCGTTCAGCCCCGCATGCGTCTGGCGCTCCTCTGGCATCACCTGAATCTCGACGTTGCGCAGCCGCCCAATGTGGAGGATGTGCAGGAGGTTGGCCTTGAGCACTGCCGGGCCACCAAGTGGCCTCGTCAGAGCGGTCTTCTCCAGGACGAACGTGATCAGCGGCTTGGGCTTTCGGTTGAACAACGTTTGCCTCGACAGGCGGGCTTTGACGCCTGCCTCGATTTCGTCGTCGTCCAAAGGCGGGCACGCGCAACCGAAGACGGCGCGTGCGTACGCGTCGGTCTGAAGGAGGCCGGGGATGAGGTGGTTCTCGTAGGTATGGACGCCCGCCGCCCGCGCCTCCTCCTCCAGGTAATCCTCGAACCACGCCGCCACCCCGCTCGCCTTCAGCTCCTTCGCCACCTCCAGCAGTGCACCTTGTGCACCCACCAGATCGTCCGCGAGCTCCACGAAATTGCCCCGCGGGCGGCGCTCCCCGCGCTCGATCATGGCCACTTGGGACTTGGAGTAACCCGTATGCCTGCCCAGTGCCTCCTGTGAGACCTTCGCTCGTTCGCGGTGGAAGCGCAGCAGCCTGCCGAACGCCTTGGCGGCGCCCGGAGTGCCGTTGTTTCCGATGTTCACGCCCGTCCTCCCCAGGTGCACAGCGCGGCACAAACAGCTTGTGGCGCTGGTCACAGTAGAGCCGGACCGCAAAGCTGGCCGCATGAATCCGCGCAATTCACTTGACACGGTGCCGTCCTGGGTTCCGGCGGCCGGGCATGCCCTGCGGCATGCGGGCATCCACTTCGACGCCGTCCGCATCGGCGGGATGCTCGGGGAGGAAGTGGCGTACGAACTGATGCAGTTCACCCACTTCGAGGCCGGGCCGATCGTCCGGGAGCTCGCAGGGGAGCAGAACCTCTACTTCCTCCTGCCGCCGCAGACCGCGGCCGCGTACTCCTGGCCGGCGGGGGCGCGGGCGCTGAGCCGCAGCGGGCGCAGTACCGCGTTCGTGGGAGTGCCCGCGCTGGACGGGCTGACGTGGCCGCTGGACTGGAGGTCGCGGCCCACCGAGGAAAGCCCCTTCGTGGAACCGGACTTGTTGTACGAAACGGTCCTCCGTGCTGTACGGTGACCGCGTCATCACGCTCCGTTGCGCAAATGGGGCGGTCCCCGGGGGTGCGCCAACACCGTCCGAGGACCTTCATCACCAGTGGAGAGGCAATCCACTAGAAATGCTTCGGCATGCTATCGCGCCCCTTCGGCGCTTCACCAAGGTCTCGCACGACCTCGTACGGCATCCGCGTCTGAACAGCGACGCGAAGCTGCTGCTCATCCACATCCAGGGGCTCCCGGACCACAAGGTCGGCAAGCCGCTCGGCGAGCACGCCACCGACCTCGGGATGAAGCCCCGGGCGTACCAGAAGGCCAAGCAACTGCTGGTGGAGTGCGGGTACTTCCACGAATGGCAGTGGCAGGACCGCCGGGGCCGCTGGAACACCGACCAGCTCTGCTCGAACGTCACCCTCACGAGGGAGGAGGCGAGCCGGGTGCGGCACGGTGTCCCGCCCGAGGGGCCACCGAGTGTGCCGGAACCGGCGGTCGGTGAAACGGCTCCCCGGAACCTCGGCGGCCCCCCTCCGGTAGAAGAAGACCAGAAGAAGAACGCTCCCCACCCCCCGCCCCAAGACCCCGACGCGGCCGAGGCGCCCGAGGTGCCGGAGCGGCCCGACGGTCCCGGGGCGTCCGGGGTGCCGGAGCGGCAGGAAGAACCCGGGGCGTCCGGGGCGCCGGAGGTCGCCCAGGCGGAACGCGTGCTGCTCTCGCTGCGGCACACGCACCCCGGCCTGCTGCTGGGCGTCCGGGAGGCACGCGGCCTCGCCGATGCCGCCGCGGAATGGCTGCGGCGCGGCCTGACGGCGAAGGACCTGCACCGGGCGCTGACGCAGGGCCTGCCGGCCGACGGTGTCCGCTCGGCGGTGGGCTTCGTACGCCACCGCCTCGTCGCCAAGCTCCCGGCGCCCGCGGAGCCGTCCCCGTCGCTGCCCGCCCGCGGCCCGGTGGCCTGCGGCGGGCCGGGTGACGAGCACTACTTCCGGCCCCTCGGCGACGAGACGCACTGCGGCCGCTGCCGCACCGCTGCCGCCGCAGCGCCACCCGCACGCCGCAGGGCCATCCCGTGGCGCGCCCTCGTCGAGCAGGAGGCCGCCCGTGCGTAGGTCATTCGCTGGAGGAGGGAGACGCCTGAAGCCCTGATGGCGGGCAGCGCTCAGGTCTGACGCCTCACGGTCCGCCCCCGCCGCCGCACCCCCCGCCCCCGCCCGCGCCGCAGGCCGCCCCGCCTCCGCCACCGGCGCCGCAGCCCGCCGGGCCCGCGCAGGAGGTGCCGCCCCAGTCGGAGGTCGTGCCGCACCAGTAGGCGGCGCCGAAGCCGGGGGAGCCGCTGCCGGAGCCGAAGGGGCTCGGGCGGCCGGACCAGGTCTCGGGGGTGACGAGGGCCGTGAACTCCGGTTCGCGCGAGGCGGCGAGGCCGTCGAGGGCGACGGCGCCCACCGGGGTGGCCGCCAGCGCGGTCAGGGTGTCGGCCGACCGGGAGGTGGGCGGCCGTTCCCGTTCGGCCCGCAGGGTGTTGAGCTTCCGGTGGACGTCGTGGGGCACCCGCGCGTGCACGGGCTTCAGCAGCCATGCCGGTACGGCGGCGATCGCGGACAGCAGCAGCCCGGCCCACCAGCGGTGTGGCGAGCCGAGCGCGAGCTCGCCCGCCGTGAGGGCGAGCGGCAGGACGGCCGCGATCCGCAGGAGGCGCCGCGCCCGGTACTGGCGGCGCAGCAGCGTCGGGCTGACCAGGACGCACTCGGCCTTCAGGCGGTCGCCGACCGACTGCACCGCGCGGGTCGAGGCCGCACGGGCCACCAGCTTCCCGAGGGCCTCTGAGCGGTGGATGCCCGCGGCCTCGATGAGCGCCTTCTCGACGGCGTCCGCAGCGCCGGAGGCGTCGGCGCCGTCGTGGAAGGTGACCGTGCCGTCCTCCGCGACCGACAGCAGGCCGCGCCGCTTCATCCGGTACAGCGCGATCGTCACCACGCGCCGTGGCCCGCCCGCCAGGAAGGCCAGCTCGTGGGCGGTCAGGTCCGCGCGGATCCGCACCGCGCGCCGCGTCTCCCGCCGGATCGCCGCCGCCACGAACAGGCGGCCGGCGAGCGCGCCGGCCACCACCACCAGTACCGCACCGTAGAACACACCGGGCCACATGGCCGTACCCCCGTCGTTCCCCCGTGATCCCCGTCGAGTGCGTTGTCCCCGCGCGGGGAGATCGGCAAGCGCGGCGAACACCCTTGACATCAAGTGTGGTTGAGGTCCGAGGCTGGGTCGCGTCGGCAGGAACCGACGGGAACGACAGGAACGACGGGAACGTCGGGAACAAGGAGAGTGGTCATGAGCCCGCAGATCGCAGGAGTCGGCGTCCCGCAGGCCGACGTGGACGCCATCGTCGCGCTGGTGGACCGGGTCCAGGAGGCGCAGCAAAAGGCCCTGCCCGAGGACTTCCTGAGTCTGTTCCGGCAGGACGCCATCTGGACCACCGGCCACGGCAAGCGGCTGTTCGGCCTGGACGAGATCGGCGCCTTCACCCGCACGGTGCTGCCGGGTTCGCTGGAGCATGACGTGACCGCCACCTTCGAGGTGGAGTACATCCTGTTCGTCCGCCCGGACATCGCGGCGGTCAAGGTGCGCCAGCTGCCGGTCACCAGGGACGGGCAGCGGCTCGACGAGGTGTTCCTGGGCAGCGGGGACCCGGCGGCCCTGGTGGCCGACCACCCCGACGCCGTGCCCGGCACGCCGATGTACGTCCTGGCGAAGGACGACGGCGTGTGGCGCATCGCCGCCGCTCAGAACACCAAGGTCATCGACCCCGGGAGCCTCGTCCGGTGAGTCCCGCGTAGGGGCCGCCGATGCCCCACGCCTGGTGCATGGCCGTCGCGAAGGCGGAGGCCAGCTTGTGTTCGCCCGACGGGCCGGGGTGGGTGCCGTCGTAGGTGTCGGTGTGGAGGTCGTACGACTCGGGGGGCGTCGCCAGCAGCAGGGGGGAGCCGGGCTCGTCGAGGTCGGCGACCGCCTTCGCCAGCAGTTCGTTGAAGCGGGCGCACTCGGCGGCGAAGGCGGCCTCGTCGCGGGCGCGGACGTTGGGTATGACGGGCAGCAGCACGGCGCGGACGTGCGGGTTGGCGGCGCGGGCCTCGCGGATGAAGGCGCGGGCGTTCCCGGCGGTCTGGTCGCTGTTGGTGTAGAAGCCGAGGTCGATCAGTCCGAGGGCGACCAGGAGGACGTCGGCCTTGGTCGCGGCGACCGTCTCGCGGATCAGCGGCGCCATGTGCAGCCAGCCCTCGCCCCAGCCGGCGAGGTGGCGGCGCGCCCTGTCGGGGAAGTCCGGGTCGCCGTAGTCGTACGAGACGGGCGCCTCGGCGGCGGTGTCGTACAGCTCGGTGCGGGGGCCGACGATGCGGTACGGGCCGCCGTACGTCGCGTTGAGGTGCTGCCACATGCGGTAGCGCCAGGTGTAGTCGCCGGCGCGCCCGATGGTTTGGCTGTCGCCGACGAACATGAAGCGCATGGGGGCCATCATCCCCGACCGGGGCGGTGGTGTGCGATGTGACCATGGACACTGGGGGCATGGCTTCGTGGCGTACGGCTCTGGGGGCGGCGGCCCTGGTGGTGGCGGGTGTGGTGTCCGCGGCGGCACCGGCGGCGGCCGAGGACGGCGGGTTCACGCTGGAGGACGGCAGGATCACCGAGTCCAGCGGCCTCGCCGCCAGCCGCGCCCACCCGGGGGTCTACTGGACGCACAACGACCAGGACGGGCCGCGGGTGTTCGCGGTCGACTCGCGCACCGGCCGGACGGTGGCGACGGTCACCCTGCGCGGGGTCGGCACGCCGCGCGACATGGAGGCGATCTCTGTCGGGCCGGACGGCGCGGTGTACGTCGGGGACATCGGGGACAACCTCGACGGCTCGTGGGACCACGTGTGGATCTACCGCTTCCCCGAGCCGAAGCGGCTGCGCGACCAGACGGTGGACGCCACGCAGTACGTGGTGCGGTACGCGGACGGGCCGCGCAACGCCGAGGCGCTGATGGTGCACCCGAAGACCGGCCGGGTCTACATCGCGTCGAAGAACGAGGACGGCGGCGGGCTGTACGAGGGGCCCGCGCGGCTGTCGGCGGGCGGCGCGAACGTGTTCCGGCGCGTCGGCGAGGTGCCGTGGGTGACGGACGGCGCGTTCTCGCCGGACGGGACGCGGCTGGTGCTGCGCGGCTACTTCAGCGCCCGGGTGTACGCGTGGGAGGACGGGCGGCTCGGGCGGCACGAGCCGGTGAACGCGCCGTTCCAGGGCCAGTCCGAGTCGGTGACGTACACGCCGGACGGCTCGGCGGTGCTGTTCGGCTCGGAGGGGGAGCGGAGCGGGGTCGTGAGCGTGGCGGTCGAGGGCGCGCCCACCGGGTCGCGGACGCCGTCCCCGGCGGGGGGCAAGCCCGGCGGGGACACCGCGGGCCGCGGGGACGGCGGCGCGGGCGGCGGGGGCGGGGGCGGGGACGCGACGCTCGGGGCGCTGGTGCTGGGCGGTGCGGTGGTCCTGTACCTGGGGTGGAAGCGGCTGCGGCGGGGCGCGCGGGGCGGGAGTTACTGATCGTTTAGCGGAAGCAGGCAGTGAAGGTAGCGGTCAGGGCGTCCAGGGCCGACGCGTAGGCGTGTTCGGGCGGACGGCCGTAGCCGATGATGACTCCCTGTGCGGTAGAGGGGAGCGCGCGGCGTTCCGACAGGTAGCCGAGGGCGAGGCCGCGTGCCTCCGCGGCCGTGCGGACGTCGGCCTCGGTGGGCCCGCCTGAGGGAAGGACGGCCAGGGCGTGCAGGCCCGCGGCGATGCCGGTCAGGGAGATGGGAACGTCCGCGATGCGGCGGCGGAGCTCGTCGCGGCGGCGGAGGTACCGCTGACGAGAGGCGCGGATGTGCCGGTCGTAGCCGTGACGAGTGATCAGGTCGGCCAGGGTCAGCTGGCCGAGATGTTCGGTGTGGTGGTCGACGTGCAGCTTGGCGTCGACCACCGGGTCGATCAGGCGGGGCGGCAGGACCATCCAGCCGATCCGCAGCGCCGGGCCGAGCGTCTTGGACGTCGTGCCCAGATAGGCCACGTCCTCGGGGCCGGCGCCTTGCAGCGCGCCGACGGGCTTGCGGTCGTAGCGGAACTCCGCGTCGTAGTCGTTCTCGACGATCAAGCCGCTGGACGAGCGCGCCCAGTCCAGCAGGGCGCGCCGTCGGCCGGGATGGAGCGTCCGGCCCGTCGGGTACTGATGGGCCGGGGTGACCTCCACCGCGTCCGCCGCCAGACCGTCGACGAGATCGGCGCGGGCTCCCAGATCGTCGACTGGCAGCGGCACCACTCGCGCCCCGGTACGGCGGACCGCCTCGCGATGCAAGGGAACACCTGGGTCCTCCATGGCGAAGGTCCCGCCGACGGCGGTGGCCAGCAGCGTCAGGCCCTGCAGATAGCCGTTGGTTATCACGATCGAATCCGGACGGGCCGACACGCCCCGTGCCCGCCCCAGATACCCGGCCAGTGCGGTCCGCAGCTCGGCGCGTCCCCGCGGATCGCCGTAGCCGAAGGCGTCGGCCGGAGCCGAGCCGAGGGCACGCCGCGACGACTCCAGCCACGCCGCCACCGGAAACGCCGATGCGTCCGGACTCCCCGGACGCAGATCATGCCGTGGCCGCTCCGCCCGCGCCGGCTCGGCCGTGGCCACCGGCACGACCCCTGGCCGTAGCGCCACCACGGTGCCCGAACCCTGACGCGCGGTCAGATACCCCTCCGCGATCAGCTGGTCGTACGCCGCTCGCACCGTGCCCCGCGCAAGCCCCAGGTCCTCCGCGAGCCTCCGCGTCGCCGGCAACCGCGTCCCGGGCGCCAGCCGCCCCGACCTCGCCGCAGCCCGCAACGCCCGCTCCAGACCCGTCCGGACCCCGTCGGCAGCGTCCAGTTCCAGATGCAGGTCCAGGCCAAGATTGGGCCACTGATCCGCCATACGATTGGATCTTAACCGCGGCCCAATCGGCTCTTTAGGTTCGTCCAAGTGACCTTGATCGAACCTCCACAGAGCGGCTCTCCCCGGACCGGCCGGCTGCTCGCGACGGCCTACGGACTGACGATCGCGAACCTCTACTACTGCCAGCCCCTCCTCCCGCAGATCTCCCGGTCCATCGGCCCCCACGCGGCCGACCATCTCATCGCCGTCGGCCAGCTCGGCTACGTCCTCGCCCTGATCCTGATCGTCCCGCTCGGCGACATCGTCCCCCGCCGCCCCCTCCTCGCCGTCCTGCTCTGCGCCAACGCCGCCGCCCTCGGCCTGACCGCCGCTGCCCGCACCACCGGCCTCCTCCTGGCCGCCGGATCACTCATCGGGCTCACCGCCGCCGCCTTCGTCAACACCCTCATCCCCTACGCCGCCACCATGGCCGCATCCCACGAACGCGGACGCGCCGTCGGGACGATGCTCACCGGCGGACTCACGGGCATCCTTCTGTCCCGCACCGTCGCCGGCCTGGTCTCGCAGGCCGTCGGCTGGCGTGCGCTGTTCACCGCGGCCGCGATCAGCACCCTGCTGCTCGCCGTCGTCCTCACCCGCGCCCTTCCACCCGCCCCACCCGATCTGCCCGTCCCGTACCGGTCCCAGCTTCACGCCACTCTTCGCCTCGCCGCCACCCACCGGCTGCTGCGACGCCGAGCCTTCATCGGAGGCTGCTCCTTCGCCGCCTTCGGCGTCTTCTGGTCGACCGCTGCCTTCCTCCTCTCCGAACCCCCCTACGGCTACGGCCCCGCCCAGATCGGGCTGCTGGCACTGGCCGGCGCCGCCGGAGCACTCACCGTCCGACCCATCGGCCGCGCCGCCGACCGAGCCGACCACCGACGGCTCACCAGGACGGCACTGGTCCTCGGTGTGGCGTCCTTCGCCGCTCTCTGGGCCGGCGGCCACCACCTGGTCTGGCTCCTCATCGGGCTCTTCGCCATGGACACCGCCATCCACGCCACCCACCTGCTGAACATGAGCGTCGTCTACGGCATCGACGACGCCCGCGCTCGCCTCGCCTCGGTCTACATGACCGGTTACACCCTCGGCGGTATCGCCGGCGCGGCCCTCGGACCCGCCGCCTACACAGCCGGCGGCTGGACCGCGACCTGCCTCCTCGGCGCCGCCTTCCTCGCGATCGCCCTCACCGCGACCTTCAACCGGACGGAGAACCCGTGACACCCCAGCTGATCATCTTCGACAACGACGGCGTCCTCGTCGACAGCGAGCCCATCGCACACGGCGTGCTCTCCGGATACCTCACAGAACTGGGCTTCCCCTTCACCCTGGAAGAGTCCTACCGACACTTCCTCGGCAATGCCGGCCGCACCGTCCACACGGTCGTCGCCCACAGATTCGGCGGCACACTGCCCGCGGACTTCACCACCCGCCTCCACGAGCGGGTGTTCGCCGCCTTCCGGGAACAGCTGGACGCCGTCCAGGGCGCCTCCACCGTGCTCACCGAACTACGGCGCCGCAGCATTCCCTACTGCCTGGCATCCTCCTCCGACCACGCCTGGATCGACCTCACCCTCGACCGGACCGGCCTGCGCCCCCTCCTGCCACCTGACGCGGTCTTCAGCGCCCAGGACGTCCGAGGCGTCGGCAAACCCGCACCCGACCTCTTCCTCCACGCCGCCGCCGCACTCCACACCGACCCGCACGACTGCCTCGTCATCGAGGACAGCCCAAACGGCATCCGTGCGGCGAAGGCCGCCGGCATGCCCGTGCTCGGCTACACCGCCCTCACCCCCGCGAGCAGCCTCATCGGAGCGACGTCCTACATCACCCACTTGACCGGACTCCTCGACCACCTCGACCAGGACCATTGAATCCCGTGCGCCGTGGTGAACTCGCGCGCTGGTCCCGCAGATGCGCGGGACCTGACGCCGATCACCCGGACCCGCCGGGACGGGGTTCATGTTTCGACCAAGCCTCGACTGCGGCCTTCACGAAATCGCGTGTCTGGTCCTCAGTGTCCGGTCCCCAAGGCTGGAAACGACAAGCCTCTGGGAGACAGGCCCACGCGTGAATGGCCTGCCAGTCATCAGACGCGATCTTGTCCAAGGACACCGAGTGCTGACGCATGGGTTGATCTTGTCGACCGGCGGAACTCCGGACCGTGCCTGGGCGGTCGGCCGCCCTTGGGGTCGTGGATTCGCGGCGGTTTCGGTAACCGCATCACGCGGTCACCGCGGATCCGCCCGATCAGCTCGACGGGCAGATTCCGCAGACCCAGGGCACATGACCATGTGGCCGAAGCGGTTCGAGGCGCTGTCCGAGGCGTGAGGGCCGCTCAGTCGGGCAGCGCGACGGTGAGGTCCACCTCGACCAGCTGCCCTGCGAAGCCCAGCTGCGCAACCCCCAGGAGCGTACTGGCGGACGTGAAGGCCGGCCCGAGGGCGGAAGCGGTGAGCCGGTGCCAGGCGAGGCCCAGGTCGTCCCTGTCATCGCTCCGCACGTAGATCACCGAACGCACCACGTGCTGCGGCTGAGCGTTCACCGCCGTAAGGGCAGCCAGTGCGTTCAGGACAACCTGATCGACCTGCACCTCGAGGGAGCCCGGGCCGACGAGAGAGCCGCCCTGGTCGAGGGGGCACTGCCCCGCCAGATAGGCCGTTCGGCCGGTCTCCACCACGGTGATGTGGTGGTAGCCCGGCGTCTCATGCAACTGATCGGGGTTGATGCGGCTGATCTTTGCTGTCATGCCGCGAGTCTGACGAGTCCGCCCCCGACACGCACCCGGATTTGCCCCACCGCGCGACCGTCCGACGCGGCGCCGGGTTGAAGAACAAACTAAGGTGCCGGTTCCGCGTCCCCGGGGGTCCCGGGGGCGGGGGTCGCGCCGGCGCGCCGGGCGACCAGGGCCTCGAAGCCGCCGATCAGGGCGCGCAGGCCGAAGGCGAAGTGGTCGAAGTCGGCCCGGAAGGTGTCCTCGGCGAGCCCTGCCATCAGGGGGTAGTCGCCGCTCTCCAGGGCGCGGACGAGGAAGGGCTCCTGGCGCTTCCAGAACTCCGCGTCGCTGACGCCCGTCTCCTTCGCGGCCTCGACGGTCTCGGCCTCCATGCGTGCGATGCCGGTGACGAAGCTCTGGACGGCGATGAGCACCGAGATGGTCTCGGGGTCGCTCAGACCCATCCCCCTGAGTCCCGCCAGGGCCAGCTCCAGGCCGCGCAGGGCGCTCGGGCCGAGGACCGTGCGGGTCTGGTTGACCTTCAGCAGCCAGGGGTGGCGGCGGTACTGGTCGAGCTGGGTGCGGGCGATGGTCTCCACGGCCGCGTGCCAGTCGCAGGGGAGGGGTGCGCCGGGTGCGAGCGGGGGCCGCTGGACGTGGTCGAGCATCAGGTCCAGCAGCTCGGCCTTGCCGGGGACGTACCGGTAGAGCGACATGGTGCCGACGCCCAGTTCGGTGGAGAGGCGGCGCATCGAGACGGCGTCCAGGCCCTCGGCGTCGGCGACCTTCACGGCGGCGGTGACGATCCGGCCGAGGGTGAGGCCGCGCTTGGGGCCCCGGGAGGGCGGCTCGCCGGTCCCCCACAGCAGCTCCAGGCTGCGCACGATGTCGCCGCTGCCGGTGGTCACCGTCGTCTTGTCACTGCTGGCCATGGCGTCAGCGTAGTCGTCGGGGATATCCGCTGGACAAAAACTGGGTACGCTGTACGCTCGCTTGGGTACGGTGTACTCAGTTTCAGCGGGGAGGGCGCATGGACGACTGGGCGGTACGGGCCGAGGGCCTGGAGAAGCGGTACGGGGAGAAGCACGCGCTGGACGGGTTCGACCTCGCCGTCCGCGCCGGGACCGTCCACGGGCTGCTCGGCCCGAACGGAGCCGGGAAGACCACCGCCGTGCGGGTGCTGGCCACGCTCCGCCGCTTCGACGGCGGCCGCGCCGAGGTCGCCGGGGTCGACGTGGCGCGCGACCCGCGGCGGGTGCGCGGGCTGATCGGGCTCACCGGGCAGTACGCCGCGGTCGACGAGGTCCTCACCGGCCGGCAGAACCTGGAGATGTTCGGGCGGCTGTTCCACCTGGGCGGGCGGCGGGCGCGCCTGCGCGCCGGCGAACTGCTGGAGCGGTTCGACCTGGTGGCGGCCGCCGACAAAGGTGTCGAGGGGTACAGCGGCGGCATGCGCCGGCGCCTGGACCTGGCGGCCTCGATGATCCTGGCGCCCCGGGTGCTGTTCCTCGACGAGCCGACGACCGGCCTCGACCCGCGCGGGCGGGGCGAGGTGTGGGACGCGGTGCGGGACCTGGTCGCGGGCGGCACGACCGTCCTGCTGACCACGCAGTACCTGGAGGAGGCCGACCGGCTGGCCTCGCGCGTCACCGTCATCGACCGGGGCCGGGCCATCGCCGACGACACCCCCGAGGCGCTGAAGGACCGCGTCGGCGGGGACCGTATCGAGGTCGTCGCCGCCGAGGCCGCCGACCTGCCGCGCATCGCCCGGACCGTCGCCCGCGTGTGCAACGGCGAGCCGCGCGTCGCCGCCGCCGAGCGCCGCGTCCACGCGCCGGTGAGCGACCGGGTCGCGGCGCTCACGGAGGTGGCCAGGACGCTCCAGGACGAGGGGATCGCCGTCGAGGACATCGGACTGCGCCGGCCCAGCCTGGACGACGTGTTCCTGCGCCTGACCGGTCACGCGACCGAAGACGGCGACGGCGGCGGCACGGAGCCGCGGGAAAAGAAGGAGCAGGCCGCGGACAAGGACAAGGAGGTGGCGGCGGCATGAGCGCGGACGTGCTGAGCCCGGGCGCCCCGGGGGCGGAGGCCCCGCAACCGATCGCGGGCCGCGGGCGCGCCTACTGGGCGGTCGCCGACTGCTGGAACGTCGTACGCCGCCAGCTGACGCACTACCGGCGCAAGCCCGTCTACATCGCCTGGCAGCTCGGCTTCCCGATCCTGTCGGTGCTGCTGTACGGGTACGTCTTCGGTGGCGCGATGAAGCCGCCGGGGGGCGGCGGGGCCGCGGACTACCGGGACTTCCTCATGCCGGGCATGTTCGTGATGACGATGGCGTTCGGCTTCATCAACACGGCGACGGCCGTGGTCACCGACGCCAACAAGGGGGTCATCGACCGGTTCCGCTCCATGCCCATGGCGCCGTCGGCGGTGGTCACCGGGCGCGGTGTCACCGACGTGATCCTGGCCTGCGCCGAGCTGACCATCCTCGCGGCGACGGCGTTCGCGATGGGCTGGCGCTCGGACGGCGGGTTCCTCGCGACGGCGGGCGCCTTCGGACTCCTGCTGCTCCTGCGCTACTGCCTGACCTGGGTGGGCATCTGGCTCGGGCTGCTGGTGTCGGACCCCGAGGCGGCCGGCGGGCTCTTCGCGGTGGCGTTCCCGCTGACCATGATCTCCAGCGTCTTCGTCCAGCCCGGCACGATGCCCGGCTGGCTGGGCACGCTCGCCGCGTGGAACCCGATCTCCTCGACGGCGGCGGCGACCCGCGAGCTGTTCGGCAATCCGGTGGGCAGCGACGGGAGCTGGATCCAGGAGCACGCGCTGCTGATGGCGGTGGTGTGGCCGCTGGCGATCACGGCGGTCTTCCTGCCGCTGGCGGTACGGCGGTTCCAGCGGCTGAGCCGGTAGGACCGCGAGGGCGGGCCCGCGGAGGGGGCGCGGGCCCGCCCGGTCACGGGACCGGCTTACGCCGGGCACTCCTTCCACGCCAGGCGGTACACCGTCTTGATGTCACCGTCGGTGGAGTCCATCGCGATGAAGCTGTTCGTCTTCGAGGTGTCCGAGGTGCCCGCGTTGACCCGCAGCTCGGTGTTGATGTTGAAGTTGCGCTTCACCCCGCAGGGCGCCCAGACGAGCTGGCCCCAGTCGGTGGAGTCGGTCGCCTGCCAGTTGTTGTCGTAGGGGCCCTTGTAGGGGTGGGTCCGGGTCGCGGTGTCGGGCGAGCCCTGGAAGTAGTACGACGCCCGCTGCACCGCCGAGGCGCCCGGGGCCAGGTGGGCGTAGCCGCGGTAGTCGGCGCTGGCGACGGCGTAGGTGAAGCCGTGCGGGACGTGGACGACCAGGTTGAGCTGGCAGTTCTTGCGGAAGTCGGTCGGGTCGGCGCCCACGCCCACCTGGGCGAGGTAGTCGCTGTAGGTGACGGTGAAGGCCGTGTTGTCCGGGGCGACGGCGACCGCGGCGGTGCCCAGCGGGCAGCCGGATCCGTTGACGGTCGCGATCTCGATGACGATCTTGTCGGGCGGGGCGACGATGCCGCCGGCGGTGGCCGCGGAGGCGCCGGGGGACAGGGCGATCGAGGCGACTAACGCCGCGGCCGCGCCGATGACGGCGCCGGTACGGGATGCTCTGGGCATGGGTCTCCGATCGGTTGCCTGGCGGTCGAAGTGGGGGGTCCAACCGTGGATGGTGTGCGCATGCCGTCTGCGCGCTACGGATGGTAAGGACGGGCACCGGGGGCCGATAGAGCGGTTATCGGCCGCGTGTGCCGGGCGGTGGAAGGTATACGAAAAGGGCCCGGCGCCTGCGCGCCGGGCCCTTCTCCTGCCTCATGCCTGCTGAGCGTGCCCCGGACCGTGCGTCCGGGGCACGCGGGGGGTCAGAGCTTCTCGATGACGTGGTCGATGCACTTCGTCAGCGCCTCGACGTCGGACGGCTCGACCGCCGGGAACATCGCGATCCGCAGCTGGTTGCGGCCCAGCTTGCGGTACGGCTCGGTGTCCACGATCCCGTTGGCGCGCAGCACCTTGGCGACGGCCGCCGCGTCGACCTCGTCCGAGAAGTCGATGGTGCCGATGACCTGCGAGCGCTTCGCCGGGTCGGAGACGAACGGCGTCGCGTACTTGGACTCCTCGGCCCAGCCGTACAGCGTGCGCGCGGAGGCGGCGGTGCGGCGCACCGACCAGTCCAGGCCGCCCTGGCCGTTGATCCACTTCAGCTGCTCGTTGAGCAGGAAGAGGGTGGCGAGGGCCGGGGTGTTGTACGTCTGGTTCTTCAGCGAGTTGTCGATCGCCGTCGGCAGGGAGAAGAACTCCGGGATGTGCCGGCCCGAGGCGTGCACCCGCTGTGCGCGCTCCAGCGCCGCCGGGGAGAACACGCCGATCCACAGGCCGCCGTCCGAGGCGAAGGACTTCTGCGGCGCGAAGTAGTAGACGTCGGACTGGGTGATGTCGACCGGCAGGCCGCCCGCGCCGGAGGTCGCGTCGACCAGGACCAGCGCGCCCTCGTCCGCGCCCTCGACGCGCTCGACCGGGGCGGCGACACCGGTGGAGGTCTCGTTGTGGGTGAAGGCGTAGACGTCGGTGCCGGCCTCCGCGCGCGGCTCCGGGTGCGTGCCGGGGTCGGAGGAGATCACGGTCGGCTCCTCCAGCCACGGGGCCAGCTTGGCCGCCTTCGCGAACTTGGAGGAGAACTCGCCGAAGGTCAGGTGCTGCGACTTCGACTCGATGAGCCCGTGGGTCGCGATGTCCCAGAAGGCGGTGGAGCCGCCGTTGCCGAGGATCACCTCGTACCCGTCGGGCAGCGAGAAGAGCGCGCGTACGCCCTCGCGGACCTCGCCGACCAGGTTCTTGACCGGGGCCTGGCGGTGCGACGTACCGAGAAGGGACGTGCCGGTGGCGGCCAGGGCGTCCAGCGCCTCCGTACGCACCTTGGAGGGGCCCGCGCCGAAACGGCCGTCGGCGGGCTTGATGTCGGTGGGAATCTGGATCTCAGCCACGGCCGGAGCCTAGCCGCTCGGGGACGGGGCCGAGGAGCCTGTCCGTCGGGTGAGACGTCGTGATGAGACGCCCGTGCCGCCGCTCCGGGCGGTCCGGCGGGCCGGCGGAGCCGGGGCGCAGGGGCGGGCCGCGGCGTTGACGGGGGCCGGGGCGGGCCGCTCGTGGGCGGCGGGCTGCGCGCTTACGGTGGACGTACGGGCCCCGGTGGGGCCGCCTGGAAGCCACCGCCGACGGTGCAGTACATTTGACTTCAAGTTCAATGCAATGCACTCGCTGCTCACGGAAGTCATGAGGGTCTCCCGGTGAACGACACCGCCCGTACGGACGCCGCCGCCGTCGCGCTGCCCGAGGCCGCCGCCGCGCATCCCGCCGCCGCGCCCCCGCGGGGCGGTCTCCTCCGGCGCGGGGCGCTCGGGCCCGTGGCGCTGGTCGTCGCGGGCGGGCTGTCCGTGCAGTTCGGGGCGGCCATCGCGGTCATGCTCATGCCCCGGGCCGGGGCGCTCGGCGTCGTCACGCTGCGGCTCGTCCTCTCCGCCGTCGTGCTGCTGGCGGTCTGCCGGCCCCGGCTGCGGGGGCACACACGCGCCGACTGGGGCACGGTCGTCGCCTTCGGCGCCGTGATGGCCGCCATGAACGTGCTCTTCTACCAGGCCGCCGACCGGATCCCGCTCGGCGTGGCCGTCACCCTGGAGGTGCTCGGGCCGCTCGCCCTGTCGGTGATCGCCTCCCGCCGGCTGGTCAGCCTGGTCTGGGCCGGGCTCGCGCTCGCCGGGGTGGCGCTGCTCAGCGGGGGCGGGTTCGACCGGCTCGATCCGGTGGGCGCGGCCTTCGCGCTGTCGGCGGGCGCGATGTGGGCCGGGTACATCGTCTTCAGCGCGCGCACCGGGCGGCGCTTCCCGCAGGCCGACGGGCTCGCCCTGGCGATGGCCGTGGGCGCGGTCCTCACGCTGCCGCTGGGCATCGCGGAGGCCGGGTCCAAGCTGCTCGTGCCCTCGACGCTCGGCCTCGCCCTCGGGGTCGCCCTGCTGTCGTCCGTCCTGCCGTACACCCTCGAACTGCTCGCGCTGCGCCGGCTGCCCGCGCCCACCTTCGCGATCCTGATGAGCCTGGAGCCGGCGATCGCGGCGGCGGCCGGATTCTTCCTGCTGAGCCAAGCGCTGTCCGCCACCGACGCGTTGGCGATCGCGCTGGTCATCGCGGCGAGCATGGGCGCGGTGCGCTCGCAGGCGGCCCGGGGGTCCGTGCCGGACCCCGAAAAGTAAAGCAAGCACGCTTGCTTGTTTCTCCGGGCGCTGCCATGCTCCGGGGCACGCACTGCCGTGTCCGTGCCCCGGAGGGAGCGCTCCGTGTCCGATGCCCTGCTGGATGACCTGCGCGACGAGAGCGAGGAGCTCGACCGGCTGGTCGCGGGCCTGAGACCGGACGGCTGGGCCCGCCCCACCCCCGCGCCCGGCTGGACGGTCGCCCACCAGATCGCCCACCTGGCCTGGACCGACGACGCGGCCCTGCGCGCGGTCACGGACCCGGAGGGCTTCGCGGCGCACGTCACCGAAGCCCTGGCCGCCCCCGGCACCTTCGTCGACGAGGGAGCCGCCAAGGGCGCCGCCGTACCGCCCGGCGAGCTCCTCGCCCGCTGGCGGGAGGGCCGGGAACGGCTCCTCTCCGCCCTGCGCGCCGCCCCCGCCGGGGCCCGCTTCCCCTGGTACGGGCCGCCCATGAGCGCCGCCTCCATGGCCACCGCCCGCCTGATGGAGACCTGGGCGCACGGCCAGGACGTCGCCGACGCCCTGGGAGCCGTCCGCACCCCGACCGCCCGGCTGCGGCACGTCGCCTGGATCGGCATCCGGGCGCGGGACTACGCCTACGCGGTCCGGGGACTCCAGCCGCCCGCCGAGCCCTTCCGCGTGGAGCTGACCGCACCGGACGGCGCGGACGTGTGGGCGTACGGGCCGCAGGACGCGGCGCAGCGGATCACCGGCCCCGCCCTGGACTTCTGCCTCCTCGTGACCCAGCGGGCCCACCGCGACGACCTGGCGGTACGGGCGGAGGGCGCCGACGCCGACACCTGGCTCTCCCTCGCCCAGGCGTTCGCCGGACCGGCGGGCCCGGGCCGCGCTCCGAAGGGGGCCGCGTGAGGCGGCCGCTGCGCATCGGCAACGCCTCCGGCTTCTACGGCGACCGCTTCGACGCCGTGCGCGAGATGCTCACCGGCGGCGGACTCGACGTCCTGACCGGCGACTACCTCGCCGAGCTGACCATGCTGATCCTGGGCCGGGACCGCCTGAAGGACCCGGGACTCGGCTACGCCAGGACCTTCCTGCGCCAGATGGAGGAGGGCCTCGGCCTCGCCCGCGAGCGCGGGGTGCGGATCGTGGCCAACGCCGGGGGCCTCAACCCGGCCGGGCTCGCCGGCGCGCTGCGCGCCCTCGCGGAGCGGCTCGGGCTGCCGGAGGTGCGCGTCGCCCACGTGGAGGGCGACCGGCTGCCGGTGCCCGAAGGGGCGCTGACGGCCAACGCCTACCTCGGCGGCGCCGGCATCACCGCCTGCCTGCGCGCCGGGGCCGACGTGGTGGTCACCGGGCGCGTCACGGACGCGGCGCTCGTCAGCGGCCCGGCGGCGTGGTGGTTCGGGTGGGGCCCCGAGGAGTACGACCGGCTGGCGGGCGCAGTGGTCGCCGGGCACGTCCTGGAGTGCGGGACGCAGGCGACCGGCGGCAACTACGCCTTCTTCACCCGCCACGACGTCCGCAGGCCCGGCTTCCCCCTCGCCGAACTGCACGAGGACGGCTCGTGCGTCATCACCAAGCACCCCGGCACCGGCGGCGTCGTCGACACCGGCACGGTCACCGCGCAACTGCTGTACGAGACGGCGGGCGCGCGGTACCCGGGGCCGGACGTGACGGCCCGGCTCGACACGGTGGCTCTGGCGGCGGACGGCCCCGACCGGGTGCGGATCTCCGGCGTCCGGGGCGAGCCGCCGCCCCCCACGCTGAAGGCCGGGGTGAACCGGCTCGGCGGCTGGCGCAACGAGGTCGTGTTCGTGCTGACCGGACTGGACATCGAGGCCAAGGCGCGGCTGGTGCGCGAGCAGCTGGAGGGCTCCTTCGCCGGGACCACCGACGTGCGGTGGGAGCTCGCCCGCACCGACCGGCCGGACGCCGCCACCGAGGAGACGGCCAGCGCCCTGCTGCGGCTGGTGGTCCGGGACACCGACCCCGACGCGGTGGGCCGGGCCGTCAGCGGCGCGGCCGTCGAACTGGCCCTCGGCAGTTACCCGGGCTTCCACGTGACCGCCCCGCCCGGAAAGGGCACGCCCTACGGGGTGTTCGAGGCCGTGTACGTCGACCCCGGCACCGTCGCGCACACCGCCGTACTCCCGGACGGCCGGCGCGAGGTGATCCCGCCCGCCGCCCGCACCCGCGCCCCCGCACCCGTCCCGCAGCCGCCGCTGCCCGAGCCGCTGCCCGAGGGGCCCGTCCGGCGCGCCCCGCTCGGCCTGGTCGCCGGGGCCCGCAGCGGCGACAAGGGCGGCGACGCCAACGTGGGCGTGTGGGCCCGCTCCGAGGAGGCGTGGCGCTGGCTCGCCCGCGAACTGACCGCCGAGCGGCTGCGCGAGCTGCTGCCCGAGACC
Organism: Streptomyces sp. NPDC051310; assembly: GCF_044455245.1. Lineage (NCBI taxonomy): Bacteria > Bacillati > Actinomycetota > Actinomycetes > Kitasatosporales > Streptomycetaceae > Streptomyces > Streptomyces sp. NPDC051310. The sequence goes on along the minus strand of NZ_JBITEO010000003.1, from coordinate 261,188 downwards.
CGGGACCTGCCGGTCGCCCGGCACGTCCTGCCGAACCTGCGCGCGCTGAACTTCGTGGTGACCGGCCTGCTCGGCGAGGGCGTCGCGGCCCAGGCCCGCTTCGACCCCCAGGCCAAGGCCCTCGGCGAATGGCTGCGCGCCCGCCACCTCGACATCCCGGAGGTCCTGCTGTGACCGTGCTCGCCTCGGCCCTCGACACCGCCGGCGCCGACTACGCGGCCCACCGCGAGGCCATGCTCGCCAAGCTCGCCGCCCTCGACGCCGAACACGCCAAGGCCCTGGCGGGCGGCGGCGAGAAGTACACCGACCGCCACCGCGGGCGCGGCAAGCTCCTCGCCCGCGAGCGCATCGAGCTGCTCCTCGACCCCGACGCGCCGTTCCTGGAGCTGTCGCCGCTCGCCGCCTGGGGCAGCGACTACCCGGTCGGCGCGTCGCTCGTCACCGGCATCGGCGTCGTCGAGGGCGTCGAGTGCCTGATCACCGCCAACGACCCCACCGTGCGCGGCGGCGCCTCCAACCCCTGGACGCTGAAGAAGGCCCTGCGCGCCAACGAGATCGCGTACGCCAACCGGCTGCCCTGCATCAGCCTGGTCGAGTCCGGTGGCGCCGACCTCCCCTCGCAGAAGGAGATCTTCATCCCCGGCGGGGCGCTGTTCCGCGACCTCACCCGGCTGTCCGCCGCCGGGATCCCCACGATCGCCGTGGTCTTCGGCAACTCCACGGCGGGCGGGGCGTACGTCCCCGGCATGTCCGACCACACCGTGATGATCAAGGAGCGGTCGAAGGTCTTCCTCGGCGGACCGCCGCTGGTCAGGATGGCCACCGGCGAGGAGAGCGACGACGAGTCCCTCGGCGGCGCCGAGATGCACGCGCGCGTGTCCGGGCTCGCCGACCACTACGCTCTCGACGAGCCCGACGCGATCCGCCGCGCCCGCCGGATCGTCGCCCGCCTCAACCACCGCAAGGCGCACCCCGATCCCGGCCCCGCCGAGCCCCCGAAGTACGACCCGGAGGAGCTCCTCGGGATCGTCCCCGGCGACCTGCGGACCCCCTTCGACCCGCGCGAGGTCATCGCCCGGATCGTCGACGGCTCCGACTTCGACGAGTTCAAGCCGCTGTACGGACCCTCGCTCACCACCGGCTGGGCGAGCCTGCACGGCTACCCGGTCGGCATCCTCGCCAACGCGCAAGGGGTGCTGTTCTCCGCCGAGTCGCAGAAGGCCGCGCAGTTCATCCAGCTCGCCGACCAGCGGGACATCCCGCTGCTGTTCCTGCACAACACCACCGGCTACATGGTCGGCAGGGAGTACGAGCAGGGCGGCATCATCAAGCACGGCGCGATGATGATCAACGCGGTGTCCAACTCGAAGGTCCCGCACCTGTCGGTCCTCATGGGAGCGTCGTACGGCGCCGGGCACTACGGCATGTGCGGCCGGGCCTACGACCCGCGCTTCCTGTTCGCCTGGCCGAGCGCCAAGTCCGCCGTCATGGGCCCGCAGCAGCTCGCCGGCGTCCTGTCGATCGTCGCCCGCGCCTCGGCCGCCGCCAAGGGCCGGCCGTACGACGAGGAGGGCGACGCCGCACTGCGCGCCATGGTCGAGGGGCAGATCGAGGCCGAGTCGCTGCCGGTGTTCCTGTCGGGACGGCTGTACGACGACGGCGTCATCGACCCGCGCGACACCCGCACCGTCCTCGGCCTGTGCCTGTCGGCGATCCACACCGCCCCGGTCGAAGGCGCACGCGGCGGCTTCGGCGTCTTCCGGATGTGAGGAGCACTCCATGATCTCTGCTGTCCTCGTCGCCAACCGGGCCGAGATCGCCTGCCGGGTCTTCCGCACCTGCCGCCTCCTCGGCATCGACACGGTGGCCGTGCACTCCGACCCCGACGCGCGCGCCCTGCACGTCCGCGAGGCCGACGCGGCCGTACGGCTGCCGGGCACCGCGCCCGCCGACACGTACCTGCGCGGCGACCTGATCGTGCGGGCCGCGCTCGCCGCCGGCGCGGACGCGGTGCACCCCGGGTACGGCTTCCTGTCCGAGAACGCCGACTTCGCACGGGCCGTCACCGACGCCGGACTCACCTGGATCGGGCCGCCGCCCAAGGCGATCGAGACGATGGCGTCCAAGACGCGGGCCAAGGAGCTGATGGCGGCGGCGGGCGTCCCGCTGCTGGACCCCGTCGACCCCGCCACCGCCACCGCGTCCGACCTGCCCCTGCTGCTGAAGGCGGCGGCGGGCGGCGGCGGGCGGGGCATGCGGGTCGTCCGGGACCTGGCCGCGCTGCCCGGCGAGCTGGCGGCGGCGACGGCCGAGGCGCGCTCGGCGTTCGGAGACGGCGAGGTGTTCGCGGAGCCGTACGTCGAACGGGGCCGCCACGTCGAGGTGCAGGTCCTCGCCGACGCGCACGGCACGGTGTGGGCGCTGGGCACCCGGGACTGCTCGCTCCAGCGGCGCCACCAGAAGGTCATCGAGGAGGCCCCGGCCCCCGGCCTGAGCCCGGCCCTGCGCGAGACGCTGCACACCGCGGCCGTGGCCGCCGCCACGGCGGTGGGATACGTCGGCGCCGGCACCGTCGAGTTCCTGGTCGCCGGCGACCGGGCGTACTTCCTGGAGATGAACACCCGCCTCCAGGTCGAACACCCCGTCACCGAGGCGGTCTTCGGCCTGGACCTGGTGGCCCTGCAGATCCGGGTCGCCGAGGGCGCCGCGCTGCCCCCGGAGCCGCCGGCCGCCTCCGGCCACGCCGTGGAGGCCCGCCTCTACGCGGAGGACCCGGCCCGCGACTGGTCGCCCCAGACGGGGGTCCTGCACGCCCTGGAGCTGCCCGCCGGGCTCCGCGTCGACGCCGGGTACGCCGCCGGCGACACGATCGGCGTCCACTACGACGCCATGCTCGCCAAGGTGATCGCCCACGCGCCCACCCGGGACGAAGCCGTACGGAAGCTGGCGCACGCCCTCGCTCGGGCCCGGGTGCACGGGCCCGTCACCAACCGGGACCTGCTCGTACGATCGCTGCGGCACCCCGACTTCACGGCCGGGCGGCTCGACACCGGCTTCTACGAGCGCCACCTCGACGGGCTGACCGCGCCCGCGCCCGGCGAGCCCGAGGCGGCCGTCGCCGCCGCGCTCGCCGCCGCCGCACGCCGCGGCGGCCGCTTCGGCGGCTTCCGCAACGTGCCCTCGCAGCCGCAGAGCGCCCGGTACGGCACGCACGAGGTCCGCTACCGGTCCACCCGCGACGGCGGGTGGACCGTCGAGTCCCACCCGCACCTGCAGGTGCTCGACGTGACGCCCGGGCGCGTCCGCCTCGCCGGCGACGGCGTCGTACGCGCCTACGAGGTCGCCGCGTACGGCGACGGCACCGTGCACGTGACGGCGCCGGGCACCGCGCACCGGCTGGCCGAGCACCCCCGGTTCACCGACCCCGCCGAGCGCACCGCGCCCGGCTCGCTGCTCGCGCCCATGCCCGGCACCGTCGTCCGCGTCGCGGACGTGGCGCCCGGCGACCGGGTCGCCGCCGGGCAGCCGCTCGTCTGGCTGGAGGCGATGAAGATGGAGCACAAGGTCACCGCTCCCGCCCCCGGCACGCTCACCGCGCTCCACGCCGCCCCCGGCCACCAGGTCGAGGTCGGCGCCCTGCTCGCCGTCGTGGAAGAGGAGACAGAGGAATGAGCACCGTCATCGAGAGCGAAGAGCAGTCCGCCCTGCGCGCCGCCGTCGCCGCCCTCGGCCGGCGCCACGGCCGCCCCCACGACCCCGCCTCCCGCGACGCCCTGTGGGCCGAGGCCGGCAAGCTCGGCTACCTCGGCGTGAACCTCCCCGAGGAGTACGGCGGCGGGGGCGGCGGCATGGCCGAACTGTCCATCGTGCTGGAGGAGCTGGGCGCGGCCGGCTGCCCGCTGCTGATGATGGTGGTCTCCCCGGCGATCTGCGGCACGGTCATCGCCCGGTTCGGCACCGCCGCGCAGCGGGACCGCTGGCTGCCGGGCCTGGCCGACGGCACCCGCACCATGGCATTCGGCATCACCGAGCCCGACGCCGGCTCCAACTCCCACCGCATCACCACCACCGCCCGCCGGGCCGGCGACGGCTGGTCCCTGACCGGCCGGAAGGTCTTCGTCTCCGGTGTCGACATCGCCGACGCCACCCTCGTGGTGGGCCGCACGGAGGACGCCCGCACCGGCAGGCTCAAGCCGTGCCTGTTCATCGTCCCACGCGACGCGCCGGGCTTCGGGCGGCGCCCGATCGAGATGGAACTGCACGCCCACGAGAAGCAGTTCGAGCTCACGCTGGACGACGTACGGCTCCCCGCCGACGCCCTCGTGGGCGAGGAGGACGCGGGACTGCTGCAGCTGTTCGCCGGGCTCAACCCCGAACGCATCATGACCGCCGCCTTCGCCGTCGGCATGGGCCGGTACGCGCTCGGACGGGCCGTCGCGTACGCGAAGGACCGCCAGGTGTGGCAGGCCCCGATCGGCGCCCACCAGGCCATCGCCCACCCGCTCGCCCAGGCGCACATCGAGCTGGAGCTGGCCCGCCTGATGATGCAGAAGGCCGCCCACCTGTACGACGCGGGCGACGACACCGGCGCGGGCGAGGCCGCCAACATGGCCAAGTACGCCGCCGCCGAGGCGTGCGTGAAGGCCGTCGACCAGTCCGTCCACACCCTCGGCGGCAACGGCCTCACGCGCGAGTTCGGCCTCGCCTCGCTCATCACCGCCTCGCGGGTGGCACGCATCGCTCCGGTCAGCCGGGAAATGATTCTGAACTACGTGTCCCACCAATCGCTCGGTCTGCCCAAGTCGTACTGAGTACGCCCGTACTCGGTACCGCCGTACCGACAGGAGCCGTCAATGGTGTTCCACAGCGAGTACGCGGACGTCCCGGCCCTCTCCCTGCCCATCCACGACGCCGTACTGGGCCGTGCGGCCGACGTGTACGGCGACGCCGTCGCCCTCGTGGACGGGGCGGGCGAGCTGACCGTCACCTACAGCCAGCTCGACACGTACCACCGCCGCATCGCCGGCGCGCTCGCCGCTGCGGGGCTGCGCAAGGGGGACGTGCTGGCGCTCCACAGCCCGAACACCGTGGTCTACCCGGCCGTCTTCTACGCGGCGACGCGCGCCGGCGCGGCCGTCACCACCGTCCACCCGCTGGTCACCGCGGAGGAGTTCGCCACGCAGCTGCGCGACTCCTCCGCCCGCTGGATCGTCACCGTCTCGCCGCTGCTGGAGGTGGCGCGGCGGGCCGCCGAACTGGTCGGCGGGGTGCGGGAGATCTTCGTCTGCGACCAGGCCGACGGCCACCGCTCGATCCTCGACATGCTCGGTTCGACCGCGCCCGAGCCGGCCGTCGCCGTCGACCCGGACGAGGACGTCGCGGCCCTGCCGTACTCCTCCGGCACCACCGGCGTCCCCAAGGGCGTCATGCTCACGCACCGCTCCATCGCCACCAACCTGGCCCAGCTCGAACCGCTGATCCGGATGGGACCGGGCGACCGGATCCTCGCCGTGCTGCCGTTCTTCCACATCTACGGACTCACCGCGCTGATGAACGTCCCACTGCGGCTGGGGGCAACCGTGGTGGTGCTGCCGCGCTTCGAACTCGACCAGTTCCTCGGGGCGATCGAGAAGCACCGCATCAACGGCCTGTTCGTCGCCCCGCCGATCGTGCTGGCCCTCGCCAAGCACCCGGCGGTCGCCCGCTACGACCTGTCGTCCCTGGAGTACATCGTCAGCGCCGCCGCCCCGCTCGACGCGGAACTCGCCCGGGCGTGCTCGGCGCGGCTCGGCCTGCCGCCGGTGCGGCAGGCGTACGGCATGACGGAGCTGTCGCCCGGCACGCACGTGGTGCCGCTGTCCGCCGAGGACCCCCCGGCGGGCACCGTCGGCAAGCTGCTGCCGGGCACCGACATGCGGATCGTCTCCCTCGACCAGCCCGGCAAGGACCTCGGCGTGGGGGAGGAGGGGGAGATCCTCATCCGGGGGCCGCAGATGATGAAGGGCTACCTGGGGCGACCGTCGGAGACCGCCGCGATGATCGACCCGGACGGCTGGCTGCACACCGGGGACATCGGGTACGCCGACGCCGACGGGTGGCTGTTCGTCGTCGACCGGGTCAAGGAACTGATCAAGTACAAGGGGTTCCAGGTGGCCCCCGCCGAACTGGAGGCCGTGCTGCTGACCCACGACGGCATCGCCGACGCGGCGGTGATCGGCGTGTACGACGAGGACGGCAACGAGGTCCCCAAGGCGTACGTCGTACGGCAGCCCGACGCGACCGGTCTGAGCGGCGAGGACATCATGGCCTTCGTGGCCGGGAAGGTCGCCCCGTACAAGAAGATCCGGCGCGTGGAGTTCATCGGCGGTGTGCCCAGGGCGGCCTCGGGGAAGATCCTCCGGCGGGAACTGAGGGAGCGGGAGGGCGCATGACCGGCCTCGTCACCACCGCGCACGAGCGCGGTATCACCACCCTGACGCTGGACTCCCCCGACAACCGCAACGCCCTGTCGGCGCGGCTCGTCGGGGAGCTGGCCGAGGCGCTGGACGGCTGCGGCAAGGACCCGGCGGTGCGGGCCGTGGTGCTCACGCACACCGGGCCGACGTTCAGCGCGGGGGCGGACCTGAAGGCGCCGCCCAGCCCGTACACCTTCGTGGCGCTGCTGCGGGCCATCGTGGAGCTGCCCAAGCCGGTGGTGGCGCGGGTGACCGGGCAGGTCAGGGCCGGCGGCCTGGGCCTGGTCGGGGCGTGCGACATCGTGGCGGCGCAGGAGGGCGCGGACTTCGCGCTGACCGAGGCCCGGATCGGCGTGGCCCCCTCGGTCATCTCGCTGACCCTGCTGCCGCGCCTGGACGCGCGCGGGGCGGGCCGCTACTACCTGACCGGTGAGCGGTTCGACGCGGCGGAGGCGGCCCGGATCGGGCTGGTGACGGTGGTCGGCGACGACGTCGACACCGCCCTGGCGCCCGTGCTGGACGGGCTGCGCAAGGCGTCGCCGCAGGGGCTGGCGGAGGCCAAGCGGCTGGTCACGGCTAGGGTGCTGGAGACCTTCGAGCGCGACGCGGAGGACCTCGTCCAGCGCTCGGCCTCGCTCTTCGCCTCGGCGGAGGCCCGCGAGGGGATGACGGCCTTTCTGGAGCGACGGGACGCTGCATGGGTGTTGTGACCTCGACGGCCGCGAAGGCGCCGAAGCAGGACCGCAGCCGGGCCACCCGGCAGCGGCTCCTGGAGGCGGCCGTGGCCTGCCTCGCGGAACGCGGCTGGGCGGGCTCGACCGTCTCCGTCGTCGCCGAGCGCGCCGGGGTCTCGCGCGGCGCCGCGCAGCACCATTTCCCGACCCGGGAGGACCTGTTCACGGCCGCGGTCGAGTACGTCGCCGAGGAGCGCTCGCAGGCCCTGCGCGCCCTGCCCGTGCAGAGCCGCGCGGCGGTCGTCGCGGCCCTGGTCGACCTCTACACGGGCCCGCTGTTCCGGGCGGCGCTGCACCTGTGGGTGGCCGCGTCGGACGAGGAGCAGCTGCGGCCCCGGGTGACCGAGCTGGAGGCCCGCGTCGGCCGCGAGACCCACCGCATCGCGGTCGAGCTGCTCGGCGCGGACGAGTCCCGCCCGGGCGTCCGCGAAACCGTCCAGGGCCTGCTGGACATGGCCCGCGGCCTGGGCCTGGCGAACCTGCTCACCGACGACCGCACCCGGCGCGACCGGGTGGTGGCGCAGTGGGCGGCGCTGCTGGACGAGGCGCTGGGCTGAGCCGTCCGCCCCGGGCGGGTACGCGCCACGGGAACGGCGCCGCACCCGCGGGGTGCGGCGCCGCATCCGGTGTCCGGCGGGACCGGGGTCAGCCGGCGATGTCCTCGTAGCCGGCGATCTCGCGCGGGCTGCGCGAGCCGGGACCCACGTAGCGGGCCGACGGGCGGACCAGGCGGCCGGTGCGCTTCTGCTCCAGGATGTGGGCGCTCCAGCCGGCCGTGCGGGCGCAGGTGAACATCGAGGTGAACATGTGCGCCGGGACCTCCGCGAAGTCCAGCACGATCGCCGCCCAGAACTCGACGTTCGTCGCCAGGACGCGGTCCGGGCGGCGGGCGTGCAGCTCCTCCAGGGCGGCCTTCTCCAGGGCCTCGGCCACCTCGAAGCGCGGCGCGCCGAGCTCCTTGGCGGTGCGGCGCAGGACGCGGGCGCGCGGGTCCTCGGCGCGGTAGACGCGGTGGCCGAAGCCCATCAGGCGCTCGCCCTTGTCCAGGGCCTGCTTGACGTACGCCGTGGCGTCACCGGTGCGCTCGATCTCCTCGATCATGCCCAGCACGCGGGACGGCGCGCCGCCGTGCAGCGGGCCCGACATGGCGCCGACCGCGCCGGACAGCGCGGCGGCCACGTCGGCGCCGGTGGAGGCGATGACGCGGGCGGTGAAGGTGGAGGCGTTCATGCCGTGCTCGGCGGCGGACGTCCAGTACGCGTCGACGGCCTTGACGTGCTTGGGGTCCGGCTCGCCGCGCCAGCGGATCATGAACCGCTCGACGACGGACTGGGCCTTGTCGATCTCGCTCTGCGGCACCATCGGCAGGCCCTGGCCGCGCGCCGACTGGGCGACGTACGACAGCGCCATGACCGCGGCGCGGGCCAGGTCGTCGCGGGCCTGCTCGATGTCGATGTCGAGCAGCGGCCGCAGGCCCCACACCGGGGCGAGCATGGCCAGCGCGGACTGCACGTCGACGCGGATGTCACCGGAGTGGACCGGGATCGGGAACGGCTCGGCGGGCGGCAGCCCGGGGTTGAACGCGCCGTCGACCAGCAGGCCCCACACGTTGCCGAAGGAGACGTGACCGACCAGATCCTCGATGTCGACGCCGCGGTACCGCAGCGCGCCGCCTTCCTTGTCCGGTTCGGCGATCTCCGTCTCGAACGCGACGACTCCTTCGAGTCCGGGTACGAAGTCGGACATCAGGCGGCTCCTCGTGAGGTGTGCGTGCGACAGCTCGGGTGTCTTCCGGTGTCGTTCCGGTACTTCGGGTGGTGCGGTGATGCCCCGTACGGCCGGTGGTCATCCCGCCACCGTCGTCGGGAGGGAACAGTGACCCAGCGCATGAGTCTGTCGGGTTCCCCCGATGCGGGGAAGCGTGACATCCGGCACACTGCGCCGAACCGGTCAGGGAGGGTTAGTGGCACTCCGTGCCGGGAAAACTGGGGTGCTACGGCAGGATGGCCCTCGTGACAGACGCTCTCGACCCAGCAGCTCTCGATCCCGCCGACATGCGCGAGCAGTACCGCACGCCGTTGTTCCGCAAGGCGGACCTCGCGGCCGAGCCGATGGAGCAGTTCGCGCGCTGGTTCAAGGAAGTCGCGGCCGGCGGCGTGATCCACGAGCCGAACGCCATGGTCGTCTCGACGGCCTCCCCCGACGGCCGGCCCTCCTCGCGCACGGTGCTGCTGAAGCACTACGACGCGCGGGGATTCGTCTTCTTCACCAATTACGGCTCCCGCAAGGGCATGGAGCTGGAGACCAACCCGTACGTCTCACTGCTCTTCCCGTGGCACCCGGTGGCACGCCAGGTCATCGTCACGGGCGTCGCGGAGCGGGTCGGGCGCGACGAGACCGCGGCGTACTTCCGCAGCCGGCCGCACGGCTCGCAGCTGGGCGCCTGGGCCAGCGAGCAGTCGTCGGTGATCGCCTCGCGGGCGGAGCTGCTGGCCCGGTACGAGGAGCTCGCGGCGCGCTACCCGGAGGGCGAGCAGGTCCCGGTGCCGCCGCACTGGGGCGGGTTCCGGGTCGTCCCGGAGGCGGTCGAGTTCTGGCAGGGCCACGAGAACCGGCTGCACGACCGGCTCCGGTACGTCGGGGAGGGCGGCGCCTGGCGCACCGAGCGCCTGTCGCCCTGAGCCCGCGCGGGGCGTGACGCGCGGGGGCGCCCACGGTCAGCCGAAGTCGACGGCGGCCAGGAGCGGGCAGGCCAGGGCCAGCGCGTACTGGACGCACACGGCTCCGCGGCGCACCGCGTGGCCCACGGCGTCGCGGGGGAGGGACAGCGCCCAGAGCCCCAGCAGACCGGAGAAGCCCAGGGACCACAGGGCCGGTTCGCCCAGGGGGCCGCTCGCGCCGTCACCGGAGTAGGCCTGCTGCAGCACGATCACGCCCCAGGCGACGAGGGCCACGGGGAGGAGCAGCAGCCCGGCCCCGGCGAAGACGCGCACGGGCCGGGTCGAGGGGGCGGGGGTCGTCTCGGACGCGGTCATCGCCCCATGCTGCGGGCCGGACCGCGGCGGCGGCACCGTGCCGGGTACTCAGGCCGGCCCCGGTCGGGTACTCGGGCGCGGGCCCGCCGCACGCCCGCCCCGCGCCCGTCCGGTTGCGGAACCGGGCCCGAACGAGCCTCTTAAGACACGCAGAAGCCCGCGGGCTCTGGTCTCTCCTGACGGAGAGGTCGGCCGGATGTGCCGACGAGCCCGCGGGCCGGTGACTGCTGGGATTGCGGCAGGAGGCCTGCCGCCTTTGCACAGAGTGCGACGGCAGGCGTCAGCCCGCAGTCACCTCACGCATCCGAAAAGAAACCACTTCCGGATCACCTCCTTTCCTGTGTGGCCACAGATTAGGAAGCGGCCCCGCGGCGGCACAACGCATTTTCCGGAACCGGCTGTGTCCTGGGTCACGTTCCAGTTGAATGACCGGTACGTGAACACACGTGAGTACACGTCCTGCAGGGGGTGCCGGGATGAGTGCGTCCAGGAGCGAGACCGCGAGCGAACGCGGTTCGGATCTGCTCGCCGCGTTGCTGGACGGGATGGACGCGGCGCTGTGTGCGTTCGACGCCGACGGGGTGGTGACCCACTGGAACCGGGAGGCGGAGCGGATCCTCGGCTGGGCCCCGGAGGAGGCCGTCGGGCGGCGCGGGTTCGGCGGGTGGGCCGCGCGGGCCGAGGACGCCGACGACGTGCAGGCGCGGCTGATGGGAGCGATGCGGGCGGCCGGGCGGCAGGTGCACGAGTTCGCGCTGCTGCGCAAGGACGGCGGGCGGGTGCTCGTGCGGACGCAGTCGGCGGGCGTGCGGGGCGCCGACGGGCGGCCGGCCGGGGTGTACTGCGCGTTCAGCGAGGTGCACGCGCAGATCGACCTGGAGCGCTCCATCGCGCTGAGCGAGGCGCTGTTCGAGGACGCGCCGTGGGGCGTCGTACTGGTCGACGTCGACCTGCGGCCCGCCCTGGTGAACGCCCACGCCGCGCGGGCCTTCGGGTCCGGGCGCACGACCCTGCTGGGGCGGCCGCTCGGCGAACCGCTCGTGCAGGGCGTGGAGGAGCTGGAGGGGGCGCTCCAGCACGTCCTGGTGCAGGGCCCGCCGCGGGCGCCGGTCGAGCTGTGGGTGACCGTGCGGACACCGGAGGGCGAGCGCAGGCGCTGCTGGCGCAGCGGGTTCGTACGGCTGGCCTCGCCGCTCGCGGAGGAGCCGGTCCCGCTGGGCGTGGGCTGGCTGTTCCAGGACGTGACGGAGGAGAAGCTCGCCGGGCAGCAGGCCGACCGGATGCGGTTCCGCGCCAGCCAGCTGCACCGCGCGGGCTGCGCGGCGGCGGAGTGCGAGGACCCGATGGAGGCGGCGGCCGTCCTCCTGGACTTCGCGCTCGCCGGCTTCGCCGACCACGTGGTGCTCGACCTGGTGGGGGACGACGACCGGCTGGTGCGCGCGGCGGCGTCGCCCTCCGGCGGGCCCGGCCCCGTCACCCGGGTGGGCGGATGCCTCCCCGCGCGGTACGGCCCGGGCCATCCGGCCCTCCAGGCGGTGGACCGCGCGGGCTCCGTGCGGGCGAGCGCCTCCTCGGGGGCCTGGGCGGCGGAGCGCCAGTGGCCGGCGGACGCGGCGCACGCGCTGTGCGCGGTCCTGCGCAGCCGGGGCCGCACCCTCGGGGTGCTCACGTTCCTGCGCTCCTCGGCCCGCCCCGCCTTCGAGCGCCAGGACGCGACGTACGCGGAGAGCGTGGCGGCCCGGGTGGCGGCCTCGGTGGACCTGGCGGGGGCGGCGGGCGGCTGAGGGCGGCCGCCCCGGCCGGGAGCGGCGCCGGGGAGGCGCGGGGTCTCAGTGGCGGAAGAAGATCCGGTCCGCGTACTCGGTCATGACCCGGCCGTTCCACTCGTGCCCGCCGTCCACGTTTCCCGAGCGCAGCAGCGGGGGCTCGATGCCGCGCGCCACCAGGGCCTCGGTCGCGGCGGCCATCGTCGCCTGCATGAGCGCGCTGGTGACCACCGTGGACGCCGGGGCGAACGGCGCCGCCACGCCGTCGTGGGTGAGCTCCGCGTCCCCCACCGCGATCTTGGAGTCCAGGACGACGTCGCAGTGGTCCTTCAGGAACGTGCCCGACGCGTGCCGGGACTTCGTCTCCCGCGCGTACGCCACCGACGTCACGCCGATGACCTTCAGGCCGAGGGCCCGGGCGTTCATCGCCATCTCCACGGGCAGCGCGTTGCGGCCGGACAGCGAGACGACGATCAGGACGTCGCCGGATCGCGCCGGCGAGGAGTCGAGCACCGCGCCCGCCAGGCCGTCGACCCGCTCCAGAGCGGAGCCGAGGGTCGCGGGCATGACGTCGACGCCGACGACGCCGGGCACGGCGAGGAGGTTGACCAGCGCGAGCCCGCCGGCCCGGTAGACCACGTCCTGGGCGGCCAGCGACGAATGGCCGGCCCCGAAGGCGAACAGCCGGCCGCCCGCGGCGACGGTGTCGGCGATCGTGTTCCCGGCGGCGGCGATGTTCTCCGCCTCCTCGTCGCGCACCTTCCGCAGGAGGCCGACGGCGGCGTCGAAGAACCGGCCGGCCAGCTCGCTCTCGCCCATGCTCCCGGGCTCCTTCTCCTCGTGCCGCTCACGTGTCGCGGATCACGTTGCGGTCTGGACCATTGCTCTGTCAATACGCCCCCGGCACCGGCTGCGGCCCGACGCGGCACGGTTGTCAGCCGGATGCGCAAGAATTGAGGCAGGGCCAGCGCACGAATCGAGGGGCATGAATGTCCGGACTGATCGACACCACGGAGATGTATCTCCGCACCATCCTCGAGCTGGAAGAGGAGGGTGTGGTGCCCATGCGCGCCCGCATCGCCGAGCGGCTCGACCAGAGCGGCCCGACGGTCAGCCAGACCGTCGCCCGCATGGAGCGCGACGGCCTGGTGCAGGTGGCGGGTGACCGCCACCTGGAGCTCACCGAGGAGGGCCGCCGCCTGGCCACGCGCGTGATGCGCAAGCACCGGCTGGCCGAATGCCTCCTCGTCGATGTGATCGGCCTGGAGTGGGAGCAGGTCCACGCCGAGGCCTGCCGCTGGGAGCACGTGATGAGCGAGGCGGTGGAGCGCCGCGTCCTGGAGCTGCTGCGCCACCCCACCGAGTCGCCCTACGGCAACCCGATCCCCGGGCTGGAGGAGCTGGGCGAGAAGGCGGACGCCGGGGCGTTCCTCGACGAGGGCATGGTGTCGCTGGCCGAGCTCGACGCGGGCACGGAGGGCAAGACGGTGGTGGTGCGCCGGATCGGCGAACCGATCCAGACGGACGCCCAGCTGATGTACACGCTGCGCCGCGCGGGCGTGCAGCCCGGCTCGGTGGTGAGCGTGACCGAGTCGCCCGGCGGCGTGCTGGTCGGCAGCAGCGGCGAGGCCGCGGAACTGGGCGCGGACGTCGCGTCCCACGTGTTCGTCGCCAAGCGCTGACGCCACCCCTCGCGCGCACCGGCCGCGGCCCTTGCGCCCGTGCCCGGGGCGCGGTCCGCGCCCCGGGGCGCGGTGCACGGTTCGCTCCGCGAGAGCCGCGGTCCGTAGCAGCCCCCACCGCCGGCCGGGCCGGCCCCCGCACGGCGCCCGCTCGCTCGCTCACCGGTCCGGCGGGGCGCTCGTCCGGGGGCGAATTCCGGACGGAAGGGAGCGCCCGGGCGCCCGCGCGTGCCAGTCTTGGCTCAGGCATATGACCTGAGGGCGTGAGCCGGGGCTGCGCGCCCGGGGCGGCGGGAGGGCCGGGTCGTGGGGAGGAGCAGGCCGGTGCACCCTGCGCGTACGCACATGGAGAGCCCCGGCGCCGTACGGCGCCGGGGCCTCACCTCCCCTGTTCTGACCCGGAGCCCCGAGCTCTCAGGGTCAACCCCCTCGGACCGATTTCCCCGAGCGGCCCGCCTCCCGATGAAGATCTCCCCTCGGTCACGCCCGTCAATCCTTGAGCAGGGTCACTCGAACGAGCGGTGTTGGACGCCAGAACCCGGTTTTCGAATATGGGTTCGATAGTCTGGGCATCGGCACGAGACAGAAGGGGGTGCCAGGACACATGGTGCGCCGCATCGACCTGACCGCAGCCGACGGCTTACGCCTCGCGGCCTGGGAGTTCGCCGACCCGCCCAAGGAGCAGGGCGCCGAGCCCGCGCGGGCGGCCCCCGGGATCCTGCTTCTCCACGGCCTGATGGGCCGCGCCTCCCACTGGGCCCCCACCGCCCGCTGGCTCGCCGAGCGGCACCGTGCGATCGCGCTCGACCAGCGCGGGCACGGCCGCAGCGACAAGCCCGCCGAGGGCCCCTTCACCCGCGAGGCGTACGTCGCGGACGCGGCCGCCGCGGTCGAGCAGCTCGGCCTCGCGCCCGCCGTCCTGATCGGCCATTCCATGGGCGCCCTGACGGCCTGGCAGCTCGCCGCCGAGCGTCCCGACCTCGTCCGCGCCCTCGTCATCTGCGACATGCGCGCCTCCGCGCTGGGCGCCGCGTCCCAGCGCGAGTGGGAGCAGTGGTTCCGCTCCTGGCCCGTCCCGTTCGCCACGCTCGCCGACGTCCGCAAGTGGTTCGGCGAGGACGACCCCCGGCTGGAGCGCCCCAGCCCCGCCCGCGGCGAGTTCTTCGCCGAGGTGATGGCCGAGCGGGCCGACGGCTGGTACCCCGTCTTCTCCCGCCGCCAGATGCTCGTCTCCCGCGAGACCTGGGTCCACGACGCCCACTGGGACTTCCTCGCCCAGGTCCGCTGCCCCACGCTCGTGGTCCGCGGCCTGGACGGCGAACTGGGCCGCGCGGAGGCCCAGGAAATGGTCCGGGTCCTGCCGCGCGGCCAGTACGCCGAAGTGGCCGACGCCGGCCATCTCGTCCACTACGACCGGCCGGACGGCTGGCGCGCCGCCGTGGAGCCGTTCCTCGACAGCGTCATGACGCCCTGACGGCGGTCAGCCCTTGCTGACCGCCGACAGGATCTCCGGCAGCCGCGCCGCCGTCCGCGGTGCCGCGATCCGCAGCCCCGCCCAGGTGAGCAGCGCGCCCCACAGCGTGCCGAGCGGAAGGAGCAGCCACAGCCAGTACGTGGCGCCGGCCAGGTGCAGGGCGACCGTCAGCGCGATCAGCGGGGAGCTCAGCACCGCCGCCGACAGCAGTCCGCCGCCGAGGGACATCCACGCCAGCCCCGCCTGCCCCGGGGCCACGTTCTTGTAGCCGCTGTCCTGCGGGATCGAGTACGGGAAGTACGCCGACGCCACCGCCCCCGTGCCGAGCATCGCGCCCAGCACCGCGAACGACAGCCCCAGCGCGTCCGGCAGCGCCTCCCAGTCGCCCAGCAGCGCCGCCGTCGCCGCCGACACCAGCACCACGTACGGCAGCGTGATCACCAGCAGCGCCCCGGCCCGCGCCCGCAGCTCCTCGTAGGCGTCGCGGGGCGCGGAGATCGTCATCGCCACCATCCAGAAGGCGGAGGTGTCCTGCCCGAACTGGTTGTACATCAGGATGCCGAGCATCCCGGCCGCGAAGCACGCGAAGTAGACCGAGCCCGTGCCCTGCAGTGCGTTGAACAGCGGCACGATCAGGCCGACCGCCAGCGACGTCACCCACGCCGCCTTGGTCTTGGGGTCCCGCAGCACGTAGCGCAGACTGCGCTGCATCACCGTGCCCGCCCGCCCCTGCGGCCACAGCCGCCCCGCCGGGCCGGAGGACGCCGCCGTCTCCCGCCGCGACGGGCGGGAGGCCGCCGCCAGCGTCGAACCGTCCGGCGCCGTCATCAGCTTCACCAGGCTGCGCCGCCACCCGTACAACAGGCCGCCCAGGGCCGCCGCCGACAGCAGCAGCCCGGCCGCCGCCTCGCCGTACGCACCCTCGCCGGCCGCGTCCACCGCGCCGACCGCCGACGCTGGAGGGATCCACCGCACCACGTCCGCCACCGGATCCAGCGCCGACAGACCACCCGTCCGGCTGAGGCGCTGCACACCGAAGTTGACGACCTGGATGCCCACCGCGATCACCAGACCGCTCAGCACGGCCAGATCCCGCCCCTTGCGCGACGTCAGCAGCCGGATGTTCGCCGCCGCGACCGCCCGTGCCAGCGCCACGCACACCAGCAGCACCAGCGGCACGGCGAGCACCGCCACGACCACCGCCGCCGCCCCGCGCGCCAGGGCCACCGCCGCACCGATCCCCAGGCACAGCGTGAACAGCGGTCCGATGCCCACCAGCGACGACACCAGCAACGCCCGCACCAGCGGCCCCGGGCGCAGCGGCAGCATCACCAGCCGCGTCGGATCCAGCGTCTCGTCCCCGCTCGGGAAGAACAGCGGCATCACCGCCCACCCCAGCGCCAGTACCGCCGTGAGCAGCACCACCACCGAGTCCGCCCGCTCCGCGCCGCGCAGCAGCACCAGGCCGAACAGCAGCCCCACCGCACACAGCACGGTCAGCACCACGGACGTGATGTACGCGGCCGCCCGCCCCGCCGACTGCCGCAGCCCGTTGCGCAGCAGCGACAGTTTCAGCCGTACGAAGACCGCGATCACCGGCCACCGCCCAGCCAGTCCAGCGACTCACCGGCGTCCCGGCCCTGCGCGCCCACCAGCTCCAGGAACGCCGTCTGGAGCGACGGGGCACCGCCGCGCACCTCCGCCAGCGTGCCCTGCGCCCGGATCCGGCCCGCCGCCATCACCGCGACCCAGTCGCACAACGACTCCACCAGCTCCATCACATGGCTGGAGAACACCACCGTCGCCCCCGACGAGGTGTACCGCTCCAGCACCCCGCGGATCGTCTGCGCCGACACCGGGTCGACGCCCTCGAACGGCTCGTCCAGGAACAGCACTTCCGGGTTGTGCAGCAGCGCCGCCGCCAGCCCGATCTTCTTGCGCATACCGGTCGAGTAGTCCACGACCAGCTTGTGCTGCGCCCCCGCCAGGTCCAGGACGTCCAGCAGCTGTGCCGCCCGCTTGTCCACCTCGTCGCCCGGCAGCCCCCGCAACCGCCCGGTGTACGCGAGGAGTTCGCGGCCCGACAGGCGCTCGAACAGCCGCAGCCCCTCGGGCAGCACGCCGATCCGGGCCTTCACCTCGGCCGGATCGCGCCACACGTCGTGGCCGACGACCTCGACCCGGCCCTGATCGGGCCGCAGCAGCCCCGTCACCATCGACAGCGTCGTGGTCTTGCCCGCGCCGTTCGGCCCGACGAGCCCGATGAACCGGCCCGCCGGCAGCAACAGGTCGATCCCGGCGACGGCGACCTGTTCGCCGAACCGCTTCCACAGCCCCTCGACCCGAACGGCCGGCGCGGCTCCCTGCACATGGTCCGGCATGCTCACTGTCTCCCCTGGTCCCCGTTCCGTCCCCGCCGATCGGCCGACGGGGCACGGTCGTACGGTCGTACGGGAGCCAGCCTACGGACGCGCCGGTGCGCCCGCAGGGAACGAGGGGTCAGCCCTTCCGGGCCCGTGCGGCGGCGGCCTCCCGGGCGGCGGCCGCCTCGCGTCCGCACGCGTACGCCAGCGGACTGATCAGCTCCTCCGCGTCCGGCAGCCAGCGGTTCGCCGGTGTGGGACGGCGGGCCCACTGCACCGCGCCGTGCCCGCCCACCCGGGTCGGCGGCGCCGCCACGTACTGGCCCTCGCCCAGCGCCACCAGATCGAGGGAGGCCGGGGACCAGCCCAGCTTCCGCACCAGGTCGGCCACCTTGGCGGCGCCGCCCGGCAGGACGAAGAACTGCATCCGGCGGGCCGGGGTGCAGGTGACCGGGCCGAGGGTGAGGTCCATCCGCTCCATCCGCGCCAACGCCAGGAACCCCGCCGACTCGGGGACGTCCAGCGCGTCGAAGGTGCGTCCCGTGGGCAGCAGGATCGAGGCCCTGGGCTGCTTTCCCCACATGCGGCGGGCCGCGACGGCGCTGCCGGTGGCCTGGGTCGCCCAGTCCGGCCTCGCCGGGTGCGCGCCGGGCGCCGGGCACGCGGCGTCGCCGCAGGAGCACCGCTCCGCACCGTCCACCGGCTCCAGCCAGGTGCCGGGGAACACGTCCCAGTGCCGCTCTTCCGCATACCGCACGGCGCTGTCCAGCAGCTGCTCACCTCGCTGCTTGGGGATCTGTGCGGCTTCCGTGACTCCGATGGTCTCTTCCACGGACAGCTCAACTACCGGCCCCACGACGGGTTACGGGGGGCGGACAGAGAGGCGGAGGAGCATCGATTCGGCATCCGGGGCGCATGGATGCACGGGCGGGGGCGCGCGGGAGGGCGGGGAGCAGTCCGCGGGTAGCCACAGTCGGGTGGGCGACATGCCATGAATATGGCAGTCTCCCGTCATTGCACGTCATGGCGCGATGTTTCGGCACATGTCAGCGATCCGACGTCAACTTTTCGCATTCTCCGCATATTCGCCGGGCAGTGATCAGGCGACTGATCACCGCGGCAACAGGGGGTAGTCATGGCAGCGAGGCCGCTCGTCGCCCGACAGCCGAACGAACGGCTGCAGGCTCTCATCCAGGAAGCGGGGTGTTCCAACGCCGGGCTCGCCCGCCGCGTCAACATGGTCGGGCAGGAGCGCGGACTCGACCTGCGCTACGACAAGACCTCCGTGGCGCGCTGGCTGCGCGGCCAGCAGCCGCGGGGACGGGCACCCGGCATCATCGCCGAGGCGCTGGGCCGCAAGCTGGGGCGTACGGTCACGATCGACGAGATCGGCATGGCCAACGGCAAGAACCTCGCCTCGGGCGTGGGCCTGCAGTTCGCGCCGACGGTGCTCGGCGCCATCGAGCAGGTCTGCGAACTGTGGCGCAGCGACGTGGGCCGGCGCGACTTCCTCTCCGGCACGACGGTCGCCGCCTCGGCGCTGGTCGAGCCGAGCCGCGACTGGCTGATCACGGGTGCCGACCCGCAGGTGGCGCGGCAGGCCGGGGCCCGGGTCGGGGCGTCGGACGTCGACGCCGTACGGGCGATGACGGACGCGCTCGTGGACCTGGACCACCGGTTCGGCAGCGGGCACGTGCGGCCCGTCGTCGTGCACTACCTCAACAGTGTGGTGTCCGGGCTGCTGTCGGGCTCGTACCGGGACGCCGTCGGGCGCCGGCTCTTCGCGGCGGTGGCCCGGCTGACCGAGCTGGCCGGGTACATGGCCGTGGACACCGGGCAGCCGGGGCTGGCGCAGCGGTACTACATCCAGGCGCTGCGGCTCGCCCAGGCGGCCGGGGACCGCGGGTACGGCGGGTACGTCCTGGCCGCGTCCATGAGCCACTTGGCGGCCCAGCTCGGCAACCCGCGGGAGATCGCGCAACTGGCGCGGGCCGCGCAGGAGGGCGCGCGGGGGCACGTGACACCGCGGGCCGAGGCGATGTTCCTGGCGGCCGAGGCGCGCGGGTACGCGCTGCTCGGCGACGCGCGCCTGTGCCGGGAGGTGGCGGGCCGCGCGGTCGCCGCGATGGACCGGGCCGACCCGGACGCGGGCGACGACCCGGCGTGGATCGCCCACTTCGACCACGCGTACCTCGCCGACGAACTGGCGCACTGTCACCGCGACCTGGGAGAGCCCGAGTTGTTGGCTCGGGCGGCGCGCGAGGCGCTGGACGGCCACCCGGAGACGCGGGCGCGGCGGCGCGCGATCGGGCTGGTGCTGCTGGCCACGGCCCAGGCGCAGCAGCGCGAGGTGGAGCTGGCCTGCCACACGGGCACGCGCGCGGTGGAGTTGCTGGGCACCCTGCGCTCGACGCGGGGCGCGGAGTACCTGGACGACCTCCAGGGCCGCCTGGAGCCGTACGCGAACGAGCCGTCGGTGCGGGAGTTCGGCGCCCGTCTGGACGTCCAGGCCGCCTAGGGTCTTGTGTTCGGTCCGCCCCTCAACAGCGTCCTGAAGGAGGTTCTTGTTACTGCTGCCACACACGTGTGCGCGGGCCGGGAGTCACCCGGTAGCGTGAACCGACGATTCCGTAGGTACACACGTAGGAGTCCCGGTGACGCAGAGCGGACAGGGTCAGGAGCCGCACCTTCCGGCGGCGCGGCCCGCGCACGAAGGTGTCGTGCTGCCCGCCGAGGGCGGCGAGACCTGGGGCGCGGGCGGCCAGGGCGCGGGACCCGCGGGTGCCGGTCCGGCCGGCGGCCGGCCGTGGGGCGGCCCATGGGGTCCTCCGGACGGCGGCGGGCAGGCGCAGCCGGGCGACCACGGGCAGCCGCAGCAGCCGGGGGCCTACCCGCAGTACCCGGCCACCGCGCAGTACCCGCAGCAGCACCAGCAGCCGCACGCGCAGCCGCCGCTCGGACAGCAGCACCAGGCGCACCAGCAGCCGCAGCAGCACCAGCCGTCGCAGCACCAGCAGTACGGGACCGTCGCCCAGCCGCTGCCGCCGGAGATGCCCGCCGGGGCGGCGTCCGCTCCGGCGGGGGCGGACGCCGACGCCACGCAGTACATACCGCCGGTCGCGGGGCACCCCGGCCCGGTGGCGCCGCCCGCCGGGGGTGACGCCGAGGCCACCCAGTACCTGCCGCCCGTGCCGCCGCAGCCGACCGGTGCGCCGTACGGCATCCGGCCCGGCACCCCGGACGAGCGCCAGCCGCCCGCGGAGTTCGACAGCCTCTTCCGCAGCGACGCGGGCGCCACACAGCACATGCCGCGCTACGACGCGCCGCAGCAGCAGTACCCACAGCACCAACAGCACCAACAGCACCAACAGCACCAGTCGTACGAGCAGCAGTACGACGAGCCGCAGCGGCCCGCGCCGCGGCGGTCGGCGAAGGTGACGCTCATCACCGCGGTCATCGTGGGCTGCACCGTCGTCGGCCTCGGCGCCGGGGCGCTGCTCAGCGGCGGCGGGGACAACCCCGACGCCAAGAAGGACACCACGGATGTCGCCGCGGCGAGCTCACCGGCGCCCGGCGGCAGCGGGGCACCGACCGCCGCCGACCCGGTCCGGACGCAGGCGGAGGCGCTCGACAAGCTGCTCGCCGAGAGCAACGACAGCCGGGCCGCGGTGATCCGCTCCGTCGAGAACATCAAGCGGTGCAAGAGCCTGGACCAGGCGGCCACCGATCTGCTCGACGCCGCCAAGCAGCGCCGCGGGCTGGTGACCAAGCTGCAGGCCATGCAGGTCGACAAGCTGCCGGACCACACCACGCTGACCGCGTCCCTCACGAAGGCGTGGCAGGCGTCCGCGTCCGCCGACGACCACTACGCGATCTGGGCCAAGCAGGTCGACAGCAAGAAGGGCTGCAAGGGCGGCCAGGCGCGCACCACCAGCCACACCGCCCAGGCCAACCGGGCCAGCGGGGAGGCGACGGCCGCCAAGCAGCAGGCGTCCGCCCTCTGGAACAAGATCGCCACCAGCTACGGTCTGACGCTGCGGCAGCCGACCCAGCTCTGAGTCCGACCCAGCTCCGAGCTCGATCCGGCTCCGGGCCGGCGGCCGGGCCGTCGGCGTGCCTCAGGCGGTGGACAGGCTGCTGAGCGTCGGACCGGTGTCGACGAAGCCGTCCTTCTGGGCGACGAGGCGTCCCTGGCGCACGACCTGGAAGGTGACGTCCCGGTTCACTATGCGCGGGAAGCCGGGCGTGCCGAGCATGTCCTCGTAGCGCCAGCGCAGCGGGGGTGTGAGGCCGCCGGTGTCGACCTTGACGCCGCGGTCGAGGGCGTGGGCGATCGCGCTCGCGGTGATGTCGTCGGTGCCGAGCGCCTCGATCACCCGGCGCAGCACGGTGTAGGCGATCCAGGTGGTCTGGACCCCCGCGTCGGCCGGGTCGATCCGGTCGTCGTCGAAGGCGTGCTCGCGGATGACCTGCTTCATCGCGTCCCAGCGGGGATCGTCCGCCTCCGGGTACCACCCGGTGATGTAGGCCCCTTCGAAGGGGCTGCTGGCGCCGCCGGTGCGGTCCACGAGCGGCTGGTCGACGCTGCCGAGGACCGAGGAAACCTTCACCGAGCGCCCGTCGGGCGGCAGGCGGCGGAAGGAGTCGAAGAAGTTCGCGGTGCGCTCGCCGAGGGCGGCGGTGACGCAGCCGCCCGCGTCGCCCGCCCGGTTGCGGGACTGCCGGGCCGTGGCCGTGTACTCGCCGGCGTCCTCGGCGGCCGGGATGTCGGCCGCGGTGCCGTGACTGCGGTGCGCGAGGCCGGAGTTGAGGAGGTGGGGGAGGCTGTCGCCGTTGACGGAGTCGGGCCGGACGAGCGAGACCCGCTCGCAGGCGTCGGCGAGCTGCATGCCGTTGCCCGCGAGCAGCGCGGGCTGGCCGCCGTTGACGGGGTAGGAGAGGAAGCTGGTGAACTCGTCGTCGGTGAGGCCGTACCCGCCGATGTAGGGGATGCCGGCCGCCTCCAGCGGGGCCATGAAGGCCCTCCCGTTCTGGCTGTACGAGCCGACGACCGCGACCACCTTCTGCTCGGCGGCGCGGCGGGCGCAGTCGGCGGCGCCCCCGGGATCGTTGCGCTCGTTGCAGGTGAGGACGCGCAGCTCGTGGCCGTCGATGCCGCCGCGGGCGTTGACCCAGCGGGCGTACGCCTCCGCCATGGCGGGCATTCCGGGCATGTTGGTGGCGCGGGTGCCTTCCGGCGCCCAGGTCATCACCGTGACGGGCTCCCTGGAGCCCCCCGTGGCTCCAGGGAGGGCTCCGCAGCCGGCGAGGAGACAGGCCGAGACAAGTGCCGTCGTGGCCCGGGAGGGGAGGGTCCTGGGGAAACGTCGCGTGCTGGGCCTGCCGTTACCGCTACCGCTACCGGTCATGTTCACGCACACTTCCGCCTCATGGGTAACGCGGTTGTGAGGAAGGTTCAACGCTGGGTGACGAGGAGGTGAATTGCGGGGTGCGGTCCACCCGTACCGGAGGGGAACGTACGATCGAAACGTGTCCAGTTCCGTGAACTCTTCCCGTCGCGGCCGTCGCTCCTCCACCATGGGCGGCATGCCGCTCAATGACATGCCCTGGTGGCGCTGGCGCAGCAATGTGCGCTCGGCGCTGCACATGCTTTCGGACCCGGTGTTCCACCAGGAGTGCTGGCTGGCCGGCCGGGAGGGGTACGGGGACGTCACCGACGCCGTGTACCGGCTGGTCGAGGACACGTGGCTGGACAACTGGTCCGCCGAGAAGTACGTCGGGACGATATTCCGGGACTCGGCCGAGGCCGCGCTGGTGGACGTCGCCGTGCTGCGGGTGCTGCGGATCATGCATCAGGTGGGACCGGACGCCCCGGTCACGGACTACATGGCGCACCACGGCTGGCCGGAGGCGGTGCGGGCGGCGCGGGACGCGCACGTGCGGCTGGCGGCGAACGACGGGGAGGACCCGGACGAGCCGCCGCGGTCGCTGGACGTGCTGCGGATCATGACCCGGTCCGCCTGACGGACCCTCGGGCCGGGGTGTCGCCCGAATGTGGCATCCTGCGAGGATGACTGACCAGTATGTCCTCACCCTCTCGTGCCCGGACAAAAAGGGCATTGTGCACGCCGTGTCGAGCTACCTCTTCATCACGGGATGCAACATCGAGGACAGTCAGCAGTTCGGGGACGGGGACACGGGCCTGTTCTTCATGCGGGTCCACTTCTCGGCCGAGGCGCCGGTGACGGTGGAGAAGCTGCGGGCCAGCTTCGCGGCGGTCGGGGACTCCTTCGGCATGGAGTGGCAGATCCACCGCGCGGACGAGCGCATGCGGGTGGTGCTGATGGTGTCGAAGTTCGGGCACTGCCTCAACGACCTGCTGTTCCGCACGCGGATCGGGGCGCTGCCCATCGACATCGTGGGCGTGGTCTCCAACCACACGGACTTCGCGGAGCTCGCCGCCTCGTACGACGTCCCGTTCCACCACATCCCGGTCACCAAGGACACCAAGGCGCAGGCGGAGGCCGAGCTGCTGGAGCTGGTGCGCGGCGAGAACGTCGAGCTGGTGGTGCTCGCCCGGTACATGCAGGTCCTCTCGGACGACCTGTGCAAGCAGCTCAGCGGCCGCGTGATCAACATCCACCACTCCTTCCTGCCGAGCTTCAAGGGCGCCAAGCCCTACCACCAGGCGCACGCGCGCGGTGTGAAGCTGATCGGCGCGACGGCCCACTACGTCACGGCCGACCTCGACGAGGGCCCGATCATCGAGCAGGAGGTCGAGCGGGTCGGCCACCGGGTCACCCCCGAGCAGCTCGTGGCGATCGGCCGGGACGTCGAGTGCCAGGCGCTGGCCCGCGCGGTCAAGTGGCACGCGGAACGCCGCATCCTGCTGAACGGCCGCCGCACCGTCGTCTTCGGCTGAGGCGGCGCGCGCACCCGAGCGGCCGCCACCCCGGCCCGGCGCGAACCCCGGCCCGGCGCGAACCCGCTCCGGCGCCGCCGCCGCTACATGCGGCTCAGCGAGGCGGCGGCGAAGAGGACGTCCTTGATGGCCTCCCGGTCGCCGTCCTGGCCCGCGGCAGCCTCCTCCGGGGGCACGTGGCCCGCCACCAGCTGGCAGAACTCCTCCGCGTCCAGGGCCACCTGCGCGACGGTCTCGTCGGGGGTGCCGACCGCCGCCGGGGAGTCCAGGGCGATGTACCAGTGGCCGCCGCCCGAGCCCTCGACCTCCAGGTGCAGCGAGCGGCCCGGCGAGCCCGCCGCGACCAGGTGCCGGGGCGGGGCCGCGAGCCCCGCGCGCCGGCGGTCGGCGAGCGCGGCCGGCAACTGGCGGGCCGCGAGGTCGATCATGCCGTGCAGATGCGCGCCGCTGGGCGCCTCGTACGGGTAGTCCACGGCGTTCGCGATGTCCTCGGCGTGCACCCAGCACTCGAAGGCCCGGTCCAGCAGCGAGTCCCGCAGCGGCAGGGCGAAGTCGCCGTACGACACGGACAGTTCCGCCACCCCGCGGCCCGCGAACGAGACCGTGCGGATCAGGGTGTGGCTCTGCTCGCGCCACGGCTCGCGGATCGTCCGCGTCGGCGGGTGGTGCGCGGCGCGCCAGTACGCCTCCGTACGGTCCGTCGGGACGACCGGCGCGGCCGGTCCCGGCGGTGCGCCCGCGTCCCCGGCGGCCAGCGGGTCGCCCAGCCCGAGCGCCGACGCGACCAGGCCGTCCACCGCGAGGAGGTGGCCGATCACCCCGGCCACGGTGGTCCGGCGGCTGACCGCCCCCTCGCCGTCGAACCACTTCAGCCGCACCGGGGCGTGCCACTCCGCGTCCGCGATGTCCCGCAGCAGCGCGTCCAGCCGCGCGGTCTCCGCGTCGTACGGCCCGGCCCAGTCCGGCACCGGGATACGGGCCGGGCGGCGGCCCAGGCAGTTCTCCAGCACCCGCGACCGCAGCAGCGGATCGAGGTCCAGATCGCGCTCGTGGTGCAGCAGCGCCACCGCGTCGCGCAGCCGCAGCGCCTCGTCCGCGCACGGGGCGCACTCGGTCAGGTGATCCTCGACGGCCGCGGTCTCCTCGGCCGAGCACGCCGAGAGCGCCCACGCGCCCAGCAGGGACTTCAGGACCGTGTGCGGCAGGACCGGCGGCGTCCGGGCCGCCGCGGCGCCCGGCCGCGGTTCGGATGCCGGACCGGACGCCGGTCCGGACGCCGGTTCCGGTTCCGGAGCGGGCGCGGGCGGCATCGGGTCGAAGTCGTCGACGGCCCGCCGCGGCGCCGGTATGCGGCGGGCGCCCCGCACCTCGTCCTCCCCGCCGTCCCGGCCGCCGCCGCCGTCCAGGGGCCCGGTCACGGCGTCCGCCCGTCCGCCGGCCGGGTGTTCGCGGTGGACAGCAGCTGCAGGCCCAGCCGCAGCCGGCGCCGCGCCTCGTCCTCCGTCACCCCGAGGTCCACCGCGGTCTGGCGGTAGTCGCGGCGCTGGAAGTACGCCAGTTCCAGCGCCTGCCGCAGCGGCGTCGGCATCGACTGGACGATGTAGTCCGCGCGGGCGGCCGCCGCCGCGCGCCGGACCTTCTGCTCCAGCTCCTCCTGCGTGCCCCCGCCGCGCTCGGTGAACGCCGCCGCCTCCGCCTGGCGCAGCCGGTGCACGGCCTGGCTGCGGGTGAGCCGGGCTACCCAGGACCGCAGGGAGCCCTCGCGGCGCGGGTCGTACGCGTCGGGGTTCTCCCACACGTAGCCGAACACCTCGCGCGTGACCTGGTCGGCGGCCTCCTCGTCGTCCAGCACGCGGTGCGCGGTGCTGTGCACGAGCGAGGCGAACCGGTCGTACAGCTCACCGAGCGCCGCGGCCTCGCCGCGCGCGAGGCGCTGCTGCATCCTGCGGTCCCAGCGCGGTGGTGTGTCCTTCGCCATACGGAGCCTCCGGAGTCCGCCGACCCGACCCTCTCGAATGTAGTGGGCGCACCGGCCGCGTACCTCTCTTTGGGGAGGAAAACCCCACACCGCGGGAATGGTGTTTCATGGCGGGGCGGTGGGGCAGCAGCCCGCGAAAGCATTCGACGCCTCGGGTTCGGCGAACCTGGCGGTTCCCTGACGAAAGGTGCGCGCGTGACGACGCTCACGGTGGACGCAGCCGAGCACGGCGCCTGGTCCGTGCTGCGCATCAGCGGGGAACTGGACCTGGTCACCTCGCCCGTCGTGCGGCGGCACGTCCACGACGCCGTCGCCGCCGGCCGCCACGACGTGGTCCTGGACCTGTCCCGGGTGCGGTTCTGCGACTCCAGCGGCGTCGGCGTGCTCATCGCCGCCCGCCGTCTGCTGCACTCCTGCCGCGGCAGGCTGCGCCTGATACTCCCCGCCCAGGGCGCCGCCACGGGGGAGGGCTCGCACGTCAACCGGGTCCTCGCCGCCCTCGGCGTACGGCGGCTGTTCGCCGTGTACGCCGACCTGGAGTCGGCCACCGCCGACGGGGCGGAACCGCTCTCCGCGTGACGGCGCACCCCGCGCGACGTACCCTCCCGGTCATGGACGCAGAGGACTTGTACGAGCGCCGGATCGCCGCCCGGTTCGACGCCTTCGACCAGGACGGCAACGGGTATATCTCCCGCGAGGACTTCACCACCGCGGCCTCCAGGCTGCTGGAGGCGTTCGGCACGCCGTTCCGCTCAGACAAGGGCCAGGCCCTGTCGGGCGGCGCCGAGGCCTTCTGGCAGGGCCTGGCCGGCATCGCCGACGTGGACGGCGACCAGCGGGTGACCCGGGGCGAGTTCGTCGGCGGCGCCGTCAAGCGGCTGCGCGACAACCCCGACCGGTTCGCCGAGATCGCCCGCCCCTTCGTCCGTGCCGTGCTCGCGGTCGCCGACCGGGACGGCGACGGCCGTACGGAGGTGGCGGAGCTGGAGCGGGCCCTGCGGGCGCTGGGCGTCGATTCCCACACCGCGGCGCTCGCGGCGGAGTCGCTGGACGTGGACCGCAGCGGATGCGTCGACGAGGAGGAGGCGGTCACCGCCTTCGCCCGCTACTGCATGACCGAGAACCATCCGCACGGCTGACAGCGGCCGGGGGCGGTTCAGGAGAACCGCTCCCGCAGCCGGTACTTGAGCACCTTGCGCAGGGTGTCGTTGCGGGGCAGCGCGTCCACCACTTCGAGCCGTTCGGGCAGTTTGTGCACGGAGAGACCCTGGGCGCGCAGATGGGCGGTGACGTCCTCCAGCGTGAGCCCGGCGGCGCCGTCGGGCTGCTCCACGACCGCGCACACCAGTTCGCCGCGCGCGGCGTCCGGCAGCCCGATCACCGCCACGTCCCGGACCGCCGGGTGCCGGTGGAGCAGGTCCTCGATCTCCCGGGCGGAGATGTTCTCGCCCTTGCGGATGATGACGTCCTTGCGGCGCCCGGTGAGCACCAGGTGCCCCGAGCCGGTGAGGTGCCCGAGGTCACCGGTGCGCAGGAACCCGTCGGCGTCGAACGCCGCGGCGGTCTGCGCGGGGTCGAGGTAGCCGCGGCACACCGCCTCGCCGCGGAGCCGGACCTCCCCGTCGACGATGCGTATCTCCATCCCGGCCGGGGGCCTGCCCTCGGTGGTGGCCAGGTTCTCGTCGGTGTCGTCCGGCGACCCCATGGTGATCATCGGGGCCTCGGTCATGCCGTACCCGTGGGCGAGCCGGCACCCCATCTCCCGGACGACCGCGTGGTACAGCTCCGGCGGCCTGGGCGCGCCGCCGCCCGCGAGCAGCCGCAGCGTGGGGATCAGCTTCCGGCCCGGCGGCAGGGCGCGCTGCGCGGCGAGGAATATCGAGTAGAAGGCGGTGGACCCGCCGGCCGTGGTCACGCCGTGCCCGCGGTACTCGGCCAGCGCGCCGGGCAGGGCGAACGTCTCGAAGAGCACGGCGGGGAAGCCGTACAGCAGCAGCATCACCAGGTAGTCCAGCCCGCCGACGTGCGCGAAGGGAAAGGCGATCGAGCCGACGTCGTCCCCGGACAGGCGCAGCGCGTGGGCGAGGCACGCGCCGCCCGCGAGGAGCGAGCGGTCGGTGTGCAGGACGCCCTTGGGGTCGGAGGTGGTGCCCGAGGTCCAGTACACCCAGCGGACGTCGGTGCCCGAGGCGGGCGGGGCGGGCAGGACGGCCGGGTCGTCGTCCGGGAGGCTCCGATACGCCTCGAAGACACCGCGCGCGCCGATCCGCCAGGCCATCGCGCCGTGGTCGAAGCCGCGCCACGGGCCCGGCCCGGGCACGGCGAAGAAGGCGGCCCCGGACGCGCGCAGGGCGAAGCCCACCTCGCGGTCCCGGTAGAAGGGGATCAGCGGGGTCTGCACCGCGCCGAGGCGGGCCAGCGCCACGCACAGCACCACCGTCTCGATCCGGGTGGGCAGCTGCCAGCCGACGACCGTCCCGGGCCGGACGCCCATCCGCCACAGCCCGGCCGCGGTCCGCTCGGCGCGGTCGCGCAGCCCGGCGAAGGTGAGGGTGCGTCCGCCCTGGAGGAGGACGGGCCGGCCGGGGGTGAGCCGCGCCCGGCGTTCGACGAGCTCCCACAGGGTCGTGGAGGCGTCCAGGGTGTGCGGGGTGTCCGGCGGCACGGCGCCCTCCTCGGCTGACGGAATGTCAGATCGGTGCGGTGAGCGTAGGGCGGCGCGCCTTGTCGGTCCAGGGGGCCGGGGTTAGGCTCATATCTGACGGCCCATCAGAAACGGGAGGCGTCATGCCGGACCTGCCCCGGATCATCAGCGTCGACGACCACGTGATCGAGCCGCCCCACCTCTTCGAGACCTGGCTGCCGGCGAAGTACCGCGACCGCGGCCCGAAGCCGCTGACGGCCGGCATCGGCGAGCTCGCCTACGTCGGCGGGGCGTACCGGATCACGATGGACCCGGACGGCCCGCCCGCGGACTGGTGGATCTACGAGGACCTCCAGTTCCCGTACAAGCGCAACATCGCCGCCGCCGGCTTCGACCGCGACGAGATGACCCTCGAAGGGATCACCCGCGAGGAGATGCGGCGCGGCTGCTGGGACCCGAAGGCGCGGCTGGAGGACATGGACCTCAACCACGTCGAGGCGTCCCTGTGCTTCCCCACCTTCCCCCGGTTCTGCGGCCAGACCTTCGCCGAGGCCAAGGACAAGGAGGTGGCCCTGGCCTGCGTCCGCGCGTACAACGACTGGATGGTGGAGGAGTGGTGCGGCGACAGCGGCGGCCGGCTGATCCCGCTCTGCCTCATCCCCCTCTGGGACATCGGCCTCGCCGTCGCGGAGGTCCGGCGCAACGCCGCCCGCGGCGTGCGGGCGGTGACCTTCTCCGAGATCCCCCCGTACCTGGGACTGCCCTCCATCCACTCCGGCTACTGGGACCCCTTCTTCGCGGTGTGCGAGGAGACCGGCACGGTCGTCAACATGCACATCGGGTCGTCCTCGCAGATGCCGGCGGCCTCCCCGGACGCCCCGCCCGCCGTGCAGGCGTCGCTCAGCTTCAACAACGCCATGGCGTCGATGACGGACTTCCTCTTCAGCGGCGTCCTGGTGAGGTTCCCGCGGCTGAAGCTCGCCTACAGCGAGGGCCAGATGGGCTGGATCCCCTACGCCCTGGAGCGGGCCGACGACGTGTGGGCGGAGCACCGCGCCTGGGGCGGGGTGCGCGACCTGGTGCCCGAGCCCCCGTCCACGTACTACTACCGGCAGGTCTTCTGCTGCTTCTTCCGCGACAAGCACGGCATCGCGTCCCTCGACGTCGTGGGCCGGGACAACGCCACCTTCGAGACCGACTACCCGCACGTCGACTCCACCTTCCCGCACACCAAGGAGGTGGCCCTCGACCACGTGGCGGGCCTGGACGACGAGACCGTCCACAAGCTGATGCGCGGCAACGCGATCCGCATGCTGGGCCTGGACCTCGACTGATGGACCTGGCGTACGGCGAGGCCGAGGAGGACTTCCGGCGCCGGCTGCGGCGCTGGCTCGTCGGCGCCCTGCCGGCCCTGCCGCCGAAGCCCGCCCCCGACGACTGGCCGGCCCGGCGGGCGTACGACACCGGCTGGCAGCGCATGCTGTACGACGCCGGGTACGCGGACGTCCACTGGGGGGCCTCCCCGACCCTGCGGCTGATCTTCCTGGAGGAGACCGAGCTCGCCGGAGCGCCGTACGTGGGCGCCAACTTCGTCGGCCTGCTGCACGCCGGGCCCACGATCGCGGCGGAGGGCACGGCCGCGCAGCGCGAGCGGTGGCTCGGCCCGATCCTGCGGGGCGACGAGGTGTGGTGCCAGGGGTTCAGCGAGCCCGGCGCGGGCTCGGACCTGGCGTCCCTGTGCACGCGCGCGCGGCGGGACGGCGACGCGTACGTGGTCACCGGCAGCAAGATCTGGACCTCGCACGCGGAGGTCGCCGACTGGTGCGAGCTGCTGGTGCGGACGGACCCGGACGCCCCCCGGCACCGGGGCATCAGCTGGCTCGCCCTGCCCATGGACGCCCCCGGGGTGACGGTGCGGCCGCTGCGCACGCTCGCCGGGCCGGCGGAGTTCGCGGAGGTCTTCCTGGACGAGGTGCGGGTGCCGGTGGCCCACCGGGTGGGGGAGGAGAACGACGGCTGGCGGGTCACGATGGTCACGCTCTCGTACGAGCGGGGCACCGCCTTCGCGGGCGAGGTCGTCGCCTGCCGCCGGGTGCTCGGCGAGCTGGCCCGCGAGGCGCGCGGGAACGGCCGCTGGGCCGATGACGCACTGCGGCGCCGGCTCGGACGGCTGGCCGCCGAGTTCCGTGCCCTGTGGCGGCTGACGCAGTGGAACGTCAGCGAGGCGGAGGCGGCCGGCGCGGTGCCCGGCACCGGCGGCTCGGTGTTCAAGCTGCGCTACTCGCACGCCCGGCAGGAGCTGTACGAGGCGGCGGCCGAGGTGCTGGGGCCCGGCAGCCTGGACCTGGACGGCGCGTGGACGGCGGACCGGCTCTCCTCGCTCTCGTACACCATCGCCGCCGGGACCTCGCAGATCCAGCGGAACATCGTCGCCGAGCGGATCCTCGGCCTCCCGAAGGGCAGGTGACCGGTGCCGTGCGCTTCCGGCTGACGGACGACCAGAGGACCCTGCGGCGCGGTGTGCGCGAGGTGCTGGCGAAGCGGTTCGGGAGGGACGCGCTGCGGGCGGCGGTGGATTCGGGGACGCTCGACCGCGGTCTGTGGCGGGAGCTGGGGCGGGCCGGCTTCTTCGCGCTGCGGCTGCCGGAGGCGGACGGCGGGGCCGGGCTCGGGCTGCCGGAGGCGGTGCTGGCCTTCGAGGAGGCGGGGCGGGTGCTGCTGCCGGGGCCGCTGGTGGCGACGCACCTGGCGGCGGGGCGGATCCCGGGCGCCGGGCGGGGGGAGGCGGTCGTCTCGGCCGTGACCGGGGAGCTGGTGGAGTGGCTGGACGCCGCCGACGTCGTCGAGGGCGACGCCACGGGCGCCGAACCGGTCCGCTCGGTGGACCCTCTGACGCCGCTCCACCGCCTCCCGGCGGGCCGGGCCCGTACGACGGGCACGGCTCAGGCGACGGGCACGGCTCACGCGACGGCCGGGACGGGCTGGGCGGACGCGACGGACGCGGTGGCCGTGACCGCCGTGCTGCTCACGGCCGCCGAGCAGCTCGGCAGCGCGGGGCGGACGACGGAGCTGGCGGCGCGGTACGCGTGCGACCGGGAGCAGTTCGGGTCGCCCATCGGGGCCTTCCAGGCGGTCAAGCACCTGTGTGCCGACATGCTGGTGCGGGTGGAGGTGGCCCGTGCCGCGGTGTACGCCGCGGCTGTCACCGGTGATCCGGTGGACGTCGCCGCCGCCAAGCTGCTGGCCGACGAGGCCGCGGTGCGCGGTGCGCGGGACTGCCTCCAGGTGTACGGGGGCATGGGCTTCACCTGGGAGGCCGATGTCCACCTGCACCTCAAGCGCGCGTGGGTGCGGGCGGAGCGCGGGATGACGGCGCGGGCGGCGGAGGAGGTGTGCGCGGCCGGGCTCCGGCCGGACGCCGCCGCTCACAGCGAGTGACGGCGCGTCGATACCGGGTTGTGTCCTTGGGCGCACCCGTCACGGCCCGTCGCGGGCATCCCGCTCCGGTACTCTCCGTGGGATGCGAGTGCTGACCGGACCGGGGTGTTCCCGTGCTGAAGCGCGCCCCTGTTCGACTCCCCGCAGCGTGCGTCGCACAGTATGCCCCAGGCGTACTCCCTTGCGCTGGAATATGCCCGAAGCGCTTGTTGCGGTGACTGTACGTCAACCATGCTGTCCCACAGGGAAATCACGTTCAGTGACGACTGTTTCGGCTGTGGTCGCTGTGAGGCGCGAGGCGATGTGTCCGCCGGTTCGGATGGTGTGAGCGGTGCAGGTGCTTCAAGTTCAGTTGGAAATCGGCCCCGACCCCGCGGAGGTGGGGCGTGCCCGTAGATGGGCTCGGTCGCGTCTCGCCGGCTCCGGGATAGGGGAGGACGAACCCCTGGCCGAGACGCTGGTGCTGCTCATCTCGGAGCTCGTCACCAACGCCGTGGTGCACACGGGCTGTCCGGCCGTGCTGCGGATGCTCTTCGGGGCGGGCGCCGCCGAGGCGGGGACGGTGCGGGTGGAGGTCGCCGACCGCAGCGCCCGCGCGCCGCAGCCCCGGCACGCGGATGGTGACGACACCAACGGGCGGGGCCTGGAGCTCGTCGACGGGCTCGCCGACCGGTGGGGCTGGCAGCGCGAGGGCGCCGGCAAGAGCATCTGGTGCGAGGTGGACCGCGGCGCACCCGTCATGACGAGGGCGGCGCGCGAGCCCGGGGCGTACGAGCCGTCGTGCGCCGTCACCCACCGCCTGTGATCGAACCGCCCCCCTGACGGGGTGTTGACGTGCCGTGGCCGGTTGATCACCCTTGGAGCAGCGATTCGTGGCGAGGGGACGCCGAGGGCTTGACGCCCTCGGCGAGTGCGGGTCGCGGCGGTGGCGGCCCGCCGTGCCGTGCTCGGGGCGCGCATGAGTGCGCGCCGCCACCTTCATCCACCCCGCCCTGCGCCGGCCTCCGCGCCGGTCGTGCGCGGGTCACAGGACGGCGACCGGTGCGACCGGCGTCCCCGTCCCGCCCACGAAGGGCTCGGGCATCGCGGCCAGCAGGAAGGTGTACCGCCCGCTCCGCGCACAGGCTGTGGACAACTTTTCGAGGTTCCAGTTCTGGCCCTGGAGCAGGCCCATCTCGACCAGGTGCAGGGCGTGGACCGGCAACCACAGCCCCTCGACCTCGGGCGGGAAGATCTCGAAGGTGAGCGTGTCGTTCGCGACGGCCGCCACGTCGTGCGCGTGGAACCACTCGGGCGTCCGGACCGACAGGCCCGGTGACGGGTACCCGTACCCGTGCCGGTCGCCCGCGAGGTACACCCGCACCTGACCCGTCCGGACGAGCACGACATCGCCCGCGCGCACCTCCACGCCGCCGAACTCCGCGGCCGCGTCCAGGTCTTCCGGCGTCACCGCATGGCCCCCGGCCAGCCGCTCCACCCCCCGGGCGCGGGCCACGTCCAGCAGCACTCCGCGCGAGACCACGTGCCGGGCCTTGTCGATGCCGCAGTACGCGCTGCGGCCGTGCGGGGTGATGGAGGCGGCGGGGCGGCCGTTGTAGATGCGGCCGGAGTGCGACACATGGGTCAGGGCGTCCCAGTGGGTGGCCGCCTGCAGGCCCATGGTGACGATGTCGTCGCTGGTGGCGACCGTGCCCGGCCCGAACAGCTCCTGGTTGACCTGGACCATGGCGTGCAGTGGGTTCACCCGGCCCGGGACGAGCCCGGTCTGCACGCCGTCGTGGCGCAGGTCCAGCGCGAGCGGCACCCGCAGCCCGGTGCGCACGGAGGCGACCGCCCCGCGGACGACCTCGTCGGTGATCAGGTTCAGGGTGCCCCGTTCGTCCTCGGCGCCCCAGCGGCCCCAGTTGTTGACGCGCTCGGCGATGTCGTGGAAGACGGCCGGCAGTGACATGGGGCCTCCCCGGGGCTTGTGCTCGTCCGTCCGTCGGACCATAGAATCTAACGATCCGTCAGATACGGCTGGCGCGGGAAGGGGACGGCATGGGGAACTTCTTGGCGGGCAAGGTCGTCGCCGTGACCGGTGCCGGGCGGGGCATCGGCCGTGCCGTCGCCCTCGCCTGCGCCGCAGAGGGCGCCCGGGTCGTCGTCAACGACCACGGCGTGTCCGTGGCGGGCGCGCAGCCCACGTCGGAGGTCGCGGCCGCCGTCGTCGAGGAGATCGCCGCGGCCGGCGGGGACGCGGTCGCCGTCGCCGACGACATCTCCACCATGGCCGGCGGGCAGCGCGTCGTGGACACCGCCCTCACCGCGTACGGGCGCATCGACGGGGTGGTGTGCGTCGCCGGCATCCTGCGCGAGCGGATGCTGTTCAACATGTCCGAGGAGGAGTGGGACGCGGTCGTCGCCACCCACCTCAAGGGCACGTTCACCGTCTTCCGCGCCGCCTCCGCCGTCATGCGCGCCCGGGGCGGCGGCACGCTCATCGGCTTCACCAGCGGCAACCACCAGGGCTCCGTCGCCCAGGCCAACTACTCCGCCGCCAAGGGCGGCATCATCTCGCTGGTGCGCAGCGCCGCCCTCGGGCTGCACAAGTACGGCGTCACCGCCAACGCCGTCGCTCCCGTCGCCCGGACGCGCATGTCCGCGGGCGTCCCCATGGAGCTCAAGGAGATCGGCGAACCCGAGGACGTCGCCGCGCTCGTCGTCTACCTGCTCTCCGACCGGGCGCGCGACGACGAGGTGACCGGTCAGGTGTACACGGTCGCCGGACCCAAGATCGCGGTGTGGGCCCAGCCCCGGGAGCTGCGCGCCGCCTACGCGGAGACGCCCTGGACGCCGGAGCGGATCGCCGACTTCCTGCCGGGGACCGTCGGCACCGACCCGATGCCCCTGCTGGCACGGCTGGAGGAGATGGCCAGGGCGGCCGCCTCCTCGGCCCGGCCGAACGCGTAAGGGGGCGGCGGCCGTGGACTTCGCGTTCGGGGCGGAGGACGAGTCCTTCCGGGCCGAGGCCCGCGAGTGGCTCGCGCGGGAGTGGCCCGCGCGGCACCGGACCGCCGACGACGGCGGGCGGGCGTGGGAGCGGACGCTCGGCGCGGGCGGCTGGATCGGCCTCGGCTGGGGCACGGCGGCGTACGGCAACCGGTGCGCCACCCTCACCCAGCAGGTCGTGTGGGCCGAGGAGTACGCCCGCGCGGGCGCGCCCGGCAGGATCGGGCACATCGGCGAGAAGCTCCTCGCCCCGACCCTGCTCGCCCACGGCGACGAGAACCAGCAGGCCCGGTTCCTGCCCGGCATCGCGCGCGGCGAGGAGGTGTGGTGCCAGGGCTACAGCGAGCCGGACGCGGGCTCCGACCTCGCCGCCCTGCGCACCCGCGCGGTGCGCGACGGCGCCGGCTACCGGATCAGCGGACGGAAGATCTGGACCTCGCTGGCCCACCAGGCCGACTGGTGCTTCGTCCTGGCCAGGACGGGGGAGGGCACGCGCCGCCACCACGGCCTGTCGTTCCTGCTGGTGCCGATGGACCAGCCCGGCCGGATCGAGGTGCGGCCCATCCGCCAGATGACCGGGACCAGCGAGTTCAACGAGGTGCTCTTCGACGGGGCGGTCGCCCGCGCCCGTGACCTCGTCGGGGGCGAGGGCAACGGCTGGCGCGTCGCCCTTAGCCTGCTCGCGGTGGAGCGCGGGGTGTCGACCCTCGCCCAGCAGATCGGGTTCGAGGCGGAACTGCGCCGCGTGGTGCGGCTGGCCGTCGACAGCGGCGCCGCCGCCGACCCCGTGCTCCGGGACCGCCTCGTACGGCAGTGGGCACAGCTGCGCACCATGCGGTGGCACGCCCTGCGCACGCTGGGGGGCGCCGCCGACGCGGGGGCGCCGAGCGTGGCGAAGCTGCTGTGGGGGCAGTGGCACCGGCGGCTCGGCGAGCTGGCCCTGCAGGTGCGGGGCGCGGCCGCCGCGACGGGCCCGGGTGCCTGGTCGCCGGGCGCGTACGAACTGGACGACCTGCAGCGCTCGTTCCTGTTCAGCCGGGCCGACACCATCTACGGCGGTTCGGACGAGATCCAGCGCGGCATCATCGCCGAGCGCGTGCTCGGCCTGCCGAGGGAGCAGGGATGAAGGGTGTCGTGTTCGACGGCGAACGGGCCCGGGTCGTCGACGACCTGGTCGTCCGGGACCCGGGGCCGGGCGAGGTCCTGGTGGCGGTCGCGGCGGCCGGGCTGTGCCACAGCGACCTGTCGGTGATCGACGGCACGATCCCCTTCCCGGTGCCCGTGGTGCTGGGGCACGAGGGCGCGGGTGTCGTCGAGGCCGTCGGGGCCGGGGTGACGCACGTGGCGCCCGGGGACCACGTCGCCCTGTCGACGCTCGCCGGCTGCGGCGCCTGCGCCGACTGCGACCGGGGGCGGCCGACCATGTGCCGCAGCGCGATCGGACGGCCGGGCACACCGTTCGCGCGCGGCGACGGGCGGCCCGTGCACCAGTTCGCGTCGACCTCCGTCTTCGCCGAACGCACCGTCGTCCGCGCCGTCCAGGCCGTGCGGATCCCGCCGTCCCTCCCCCTCACCTCGGCCGCCCTCATCGGCTGCGGCGTCCTCACGGGCGTCGGGGCCGTACTGCACCGCGCCCGCGTCCGGTACGGCGACACCGTCGTCGTCATCGGCGCCGGCGGCATCGGCCTCAACGTCCTGCAGGGCGCACGGCTCGCCGCCGCCTCCGTGATCGTCGCCGTGGACGCCAACCCCGCCAAGGAGCAGGCCGCCCGGCGGTTCGGCGCCACGCACTTCCTCACGGACACCGGCGCCGTACGCGACGTCCTGCCCTCCGGTGCCGATCACGTCTTCGAATGCGTGGGCCGCACCGCCCTGGTGCGCGCGGCCGTCGACCTGCTCGACCGGCACGGCCAGGCGGTCCTGCTCGGCATGACCGCACCCAGTGCCGAGGCCGCCTTCCCGCCCGCCTCGCTGTTCCTCGACAAGTCCATCCTGGGGTGCCGGTACGGCAGTTCACGCCCGCAGCACGACATCCCTCGCTACGCCCGGCTGTACGAGGAGGGCAGGCTGCTGCTCGACGAACTGGTCACCGCCGTCTATCCGGTCGAGGACTTCGCCAGGGCGGCGGACGACGCCCGCCACGGCCGGGTGGCGCGCGGCGTGCTGACGACGCGTCCGCGGCCGGCCGGGGACACGCGGGGCTGACCGGTGGAATCGAGGTGGGGCGCGCCCGGTTCCTGGTTACGGTCGGGGCCATGCCCTACCGTTCCGTGCTCACCCGGCCCGTCCTGGCCTGGGGCGCCGTCACCATCGCCGCCCGGCTGCCGGTGGCCATGGCGCCGCTCGCCCTGGTGTTCTTCGTCCGCGAGCGGCCGGGCGGCTACAGCCTCGGCGCCGTCCTCGCCGCCGTGTACGTCGTCGGCGAGATACTCGGCGCGCCGGTCTTCGGCACCCGGCTGCGCCCCGAGCGGGCGCGGTCGCAGCTGGCGGCGGGGCTCGTGGGCGGCGGGGTGGCGTTCACGGGGCTCGGCCTGGCACCCCAGGCACCGCCCCTGGTGCTGGGCGTGCTGGCGTTCGTCGCGGGCGGGGCGCCGGGCGCCGTGTCCGGCGGGATGCGAGCCCTGCTGACCGGCATGGTCCCGGCGGGCGCGGCCGGCCAGGCGATGAGCCTGGAGTCCGTCCTCACCTCCGCCGTCTGGGCCGTCGCGCCCGCCCTGACGACCTGGCTGGCGCTCGGGGCCGCGCCGTACGTACCGCTGCTGCTCGCGGGCGGGCTGATGGGCGCGGCGGTCGCCGGGCTGTGGGCGCTGCCCACCGGGTGGGCCGCCGACGACGGCGACCGGAACGGCGTGCCCATGCGGCGGCTGCTGGCCCGGGCGTGGCCGGTGTACGTCACCGGCGCGGCGAGCCTGACGCTGCTCGCGCTCGCCGAACTCGTCCTGCCCGCGCTGCTGGAGCAGCGCTCCATCGGGCTGGGCTGGGCGGGGCCGCTGCTGGCCGGATTCTCCCTCGGGTCGGCGGCCGGGGCGTTCGTGTACGGGCTGCGCGCCTGGCCCGGGCGGTTGCCGGCGCAGAGCGTGGTGCTGCTGCTCGGCGTGTCCGGCTGCGTGGCGCTCGTCGCGCTGCTGCCGTGGCTGGCGGCCGTCGCGGCGGGCCTGGTCGTGGCGGGCGTGCTCCAGGCGGGGGCGATGCTCACCCGGAACCTGCGGCTGCGGGAGGTGCTGCCGCCGAGCGCCCTGGCGGCCGGGTACGCGGTGATGTACGCGGCCATCGGCGCCGGGTACGCGGCGAGCGGGACGCTCGCTGGCGGACTGCTGCGGGTGGTGTCGCCGTCGGCCGCGATCCTCGCCGGGGTCGGGCTCACCCTGGTGCTCACCGTGATCGGCGCGCTGGGCGAGCGGCGGCTGACGTCAGGCGGGCGGGACGCCGCCCACGGTGCCGCCGGGGACGCGGTCGGCGCGGAAGGTGCGCCGGTAGACGGTCGGCGGGACCCCGAGCGCAGCCTGTAGGTGCTGGCGCATCGACTGGGCGGTGCCGAAGCCGGCCTCCGCGGCGACCCGGTCCATGGACAGCTCGGTGGACTCCAGCAGGTGGCGGGCGCGTTCGACGCGCTGCTGGGTGAGCCACTGGCCGGGGCTGACACCGACCTCCTCGCGGAAGCGGCGCGTGAAGGTCCGTACGCTCATCGACTCCTGCCGCGCGAGGTCGCGCAGCCGCAGCGGCTCGTGGAGGCGGGCCAGCGCCCAGGCGCGGGCGGCGGTCGTCGTCGCGCGCTGCGCCGGCTCGGGGACGGGGCGCTGGATGTACTGGGCCTGGCCGCCGTCGCGGTGCGGCGGTACGACGGTGCGGCGCGCCACCTCGTTGGCGACGGCCGCGCCGTGGTCGCGGCGCACGATGTGCAGGCACAGGTCCACCCCCGCGGCCACTCCGGCGGAGGTGAGGACGTCGCCGTCGTCGACGAACAGGACGCCGGGGTCGACCGCGACGGCGGGGAAGAGCCGCTGGAAGTGCGCCGCGGACGCCCAGTGGGTGGTGGCGGGCCGCCCGTCGAGCCAGCCGGCGGCGGCCAGCACGTACCCGCCGGTGCAGATGGAGACCATCCGGGTGCCGGGGCGGATGTGGGCGAGCGCGGCCGCCAGCTCGTCGGTGAGCCGGCCCTCCTCGTACACCGGGCCCAGTTCGTACGAGGCGGGGACGACGACGGTGTCGGCGCCGGCGAGCGCCTCGGGGCCGTGGGCGACGTGGATGTCGAAGTCGGCGTCGGTGCGCACGGGGCCCGGGGCGACGCCGCAGGTGACGATCTCGTACAGCGGGTGGCCCTCCGGGGAGGCGGCCCGGCCGAAGATGCGGTGCGGGATGCCGAGTTCGAAGGGCAGCAGGCCGGCGAGGGCCAGGATCACCACGCGGTGGGGCCGGCCGGCGGCGGCCTGTGCCGCAGCGACGTCCTTCCCCGTCCCGTTGTCCATGGCCCGATCCTAGCGAAAGCTGTCATCCCGGCCAGTGGTTGAGCGGTCACCGTCACGACAGGGTGGTGACGTGGCCCAGACGACTCCCGCTTCCGACGTGTCCGGCACCCCCGCTGCCGGGGCTCCCGTCCGCCGTCCCCGCATCCACCGCGCGTGGTCCGTCGCGGCCGTCACCTTCGTGACGATCGTCGGCGCGGCCGCCTTCGCCTCCCTGCCCGGCCTGCTCATCGAGCCGCTGCACCGGGAGTTCGACTGGTCGCGCGGCACGATCGGCTTCGCCGTCTCGGTCAACCTCGCGCTGTACGGCCTGACGGCGCCCTTCGCGGCCGCCCTGATGGACCGCTTCGGCATCCGCCGGGTCGTCGCCCTCGCGCTGACCGTCATCGCGGCCGGCTCGCTGGCCACGGTGTGGATGACCGCGGCGTGGCAGCTCGTGCTGTTCTGGGGCGTCCTCGTGGGACTCGGCAGCGGCTCGATGGCGCTCGCCTTCGCCGCGACGGTGACGAACCGGTGGTTCCTGGCCCGCCGCGGGCTGGTCACCGGTGTCCTGACCGCCGCCGGCGCCTCCGGGCAGCTCGTCTTCCTGCCGCTGCTGTCCTGGCTGGTCGAGGACCACGGCTGGCGCCCCGCCGCGGTCACCGTCGCCCTCTCCGCGCTCGCCGTCGTGCCCTTCGTCTGGCTGCTGCTGCGCGACCACCCGGCGGACGTCGGGCTCGCGCCGTACGGCGCCGCCGAGGCCGTACCGAAGCCCGCACCGGTGCGGGGCGCGGCGCGCCGCGCGGTCACCGTCCTCGCGTCGGCGGCCCGCACCGGCCCCTTCTGGCTGCTCGCCGGCACCTTCGCCATCTGCGGCGCCTCGACCAACGGCCTGGTGAAGACCCACTTCGTCCCGGCGGCGCACGACCACGGCATGCCCATCACGGCCGCCGCCTCGCTCCTCGCCGTGATCGGTGTCTTCGACGTGGTCGGCACGATCGCCTCCGGCTGGTTCACCGACCGCTTCGAGGCCCGGCGCCTGCTGGCCGTGTACTACGCGCTGCGCGGCGTCTCGCTGCTCTTCCTGCCGATGCTGCTCGCCCCGTCCGTGCAGCCGCCCATGGTGTTCTTCATCGTCTTCTACGGCCTGGACTGGGTGGCCACCGTCCCGCCGACGATCGCCCTGTGCCGCGAGCACTACGGCGAGGACAGCGCCATCGTCTTCGGCTGGGTCCTCGCCTCCCACCAGGTGGGCGCCGCGGTGGTGGCCTTCGCGGGCGGCGTGGCCCGTGACGTCTTCGGCTCGTACGACGTGGTCTGGTACGCCTCGGGCGCGCTGTGCGCGGCGGCGGCCCTGATGTCCCTGGTGATCCGCCGCCGGAGGGTGCCGGCGCCGGCGCTCTGAGGCGGCCGCGGTCAGGTCGTGAACCGGCCGAAGCGGCCCCGGTGGAAGAGGAGGGGCTCGCCGTCGTCGCGGGCGCCCAGGGCCGCCACGCGGCCCACCACGATCAGGTGGTCGCCGCCGGTGTGGACCGCGTGGATCGTGCAGTCGGTCCACGCGGGGACGGCGGCGAGGCGGGGGGAGCCCGTCGCCGGGGCCGGGTCGTACGGGACGCCCGCGAACTTGTCGGCGCCCGTCGCGCCGCTCACCGCGAACGCCCCGCACAGGTCCGCCTGGTCCGCGCCCAGGACGTTCACGCAGAAGGCGCCCGCGCGGGCGATGCGCGGCCAGGTCGTCGACGTGCGGGACACCATGAAGGCGACGAGCGGCGGGTCGAGCGAGAGAGAGGCGAAGGACTGGCAGGCGAACCCCGCGGGACCGCCGCCCTCCTCGTCGTACGCCGTGACGACCGTGACGCCGGTCGCGAAGTGGCCCAGCACGCGCCGGAACACGGCCTGGTCGACGGGCAGGCGCGCGTCCTCGCGCACCGCCCGCAGCCGCGGCGGCGGCGCCCCGGTGGCGGGCGCCCCGGCGGACCTCAGGTAGCGGACGGCCGCGGCCGCCATCCCGGCGTGTCCCATCACGTCACTCACCCCTGAAGCGGGGCGTGCGGCGCTCCACGAAGCCCGCCACGCCCTCGTTCGCGTCGTACGTCGTCATGGTGATCTCCTGGGCGGCCGCCTCGGCGGCGAACGCGGTCGCGCGGTCGCTGTCGAGCGACGCGTTGACCAGCTGCTTGGTGAGCGCGAGGGTCCGCGTCGGCCCGTGCGCCAGGCGCTCCGCCCAGGCGCGGGCCGTCTCCTCCAGCTCGCCGTCCGGCACCACCCGGTTGACCAGGCCGAGGCGCGCCGCGTCCGCCGCGGCCAGCGCGTCGCCGAAGAACATCAGCTCCTTCGCGCGCTGCGGCCCCACCAGACGGGTCAGGAGGTACGCGCCGCCGCCGTCCGGGACCAGGCCCCGCCGCACGAACACCTCGACGAACCGGGCCGACGCGGCCGCCAGGACCAGGTCGCACGCGAACGCGAGGTGCGCCCCCAGCCCGGCGGCCGTGCCGTTGACCGCCGCGATCACCGGCTTCTCGCAGTCGAGCACGGCGGCGACGAGGCGCTGCGCCCCGAGCCGGATGGTCCGCGCCACGTCCCCGGCGACCCGCTCCCGGCCCGCCGGTCCGGCACCGCGCAGATCGGCGCCCGCGCAGAAGCCCCTGCCGGTGGCGGTCAGGACGACGGCCCGGACGGCCGGGTCGGCGGAGGCGTCGGCGAGCAGCGCGATGAGCCGGTCCCGCTGGCCGGGCGTGAGCGCGTTCATCGCCTCCGGGCGGTCGAGGGTGATCCACGTGACGCCGTCGCCGGTGGCGTGCAGGACCTGCCCGGTCACCGGCACACCGCCAGCGCGTCCAGCGCCACCGCGCCCTGGCCGCGCCCCAGCACCATCAGCGGGTTGATGTCCAGCTCCGCCAGGTCGTCGCCCAACTCCAGCGCCATCCGCTGCACCCGCAGCACCACCTCGACCAGCGCGTCAACGTCCCGGGGAGGCGCTCCGCGCACGCCGTCGAGGAGGGCCCGCCCGCGCAGTTCACCGAGCATCGCCCGCGCCTGGTCCTCGCCGAAGGGCGGCACGCGCACGGCGGTGTCCCGCAGCACCTCCACCAGCACGCCGCCCAGGCCCACCGTCACCGTCGGACCGAAGAGCGCGTCGTGCGTCATGCCCACCACCATCTCGACGCCCCGCTCGACCATCTGGCACACCAGTACGCCGTCCAGGGCGACGTCCTCGAAGCGGGCGATGTCGATGAGCTCGCGGTACGCGTCGCGGACCTGGCTGGCGGAGGTCAGCCCGATCTTGACCAGGCCCAGTTCCGTCTTGTGGGCGAGCTGCGGGGCCGACGCCTTCATCACGACCGGGTAGCCGACCTGGCCGGCCGCCCGGACCGCCGCCGCCGCGCTGGTCACGAGCTGCTCGCGCGGTACGCGGATGCCGTACGCGCGCAGCAGCTGCTTCGCCGCGTGCTCGCTCAGGCGGTGGCCCGGGCGCACCAGGGCCTGCGCCTTGCGGTACGAGGGGGACGGGGTGCGCGGCGCCTCGTCGAAGGGCGAGCGGTACGCCCGCGTGAACCGGTGGTGGTCCAGGTACGCCTTGACGGCGGTGAGGCAGTTGCCGACCGTACGGAAGGTCGCCACGCGCGAGGAGCCGAGCAGCGTCTCGCGGTAGGCGGGCTCGGTGCCGACCGGCGAGCCCCACACCACGCACACCGGCTTGTCGGTGGTCTCCGCCGCGTCCACCAGGTCCTGCGCCAGCCGGTCGCTCATCGGCGGGAAGGGGCCGGTGATGGGGCAGATGAGCACCCCGACGTCCGGGTCGGCCAGGATCGCGTCGATGATCAGCCGGCCGCGCCGGTCGCCGACCGGGTGTCCGCCGCTGTCGACGGGGTTCGCGACGCTCAGGTGGTCCGGTATCCACTGGTGCAGCTCGTCCTGCCGGGCCCGGGACAGTGTCGGCAGCGTCAGCCCGGCGGCCGTCGCGAGGTCGGCCACGTGCGCGCCCGTGCCGCCCGAGATCGAGTAGACCACCACGCCGTCGGCGGCCGGCCGGCGCGCCCTCGCCAGCAGGGCGGCGGTGTCCTGGAGTTCGTCGAGGGCGTCCACCCGGACCACGCCGAACTGGCGCATCGCCGCGTCCACCACCTGGTCCGCGCCGGTGAGCTTGCCGGTGTGGGACGCGGCGGTCCGCGACCCGGTGCCGGTGCGCCCGACCTTCACGGCGACGACCGGCACCCCGCGCCGCGCCGCGCGGTCGGCGGCCAGCAGGAAGGAGCGTCCGTCCTTCAGCCCTTCCAGGTAGCAGGCGACGGCCCCGACCTCGGGCCGCTCGGCGAAGTACGACAGGAAGTCGGCGGCCTCCAGGTCGGCCTCGTTCCCGGTGGGCGCCCAGTGGGAGACGCGGATGCCGAGCTGCTGGAGGGCGTGGAGCGGGCGGCCCTGGTGGCCGGACTGGGTGATGAGCGCGATCGCCGGGCCGGGGAGGTCCTCGCGGAACTCCTCGAAGGCGTTGAGGTTGGTGTTCGGCCCCAGCAGCCGCAGCCCGGACCGCTCGGCGGCGGCGGCGAGCCGGGCCTGGGCGGCGGCCCCCGCCGCGCCGGTCTCGGCGTACCCGGAGGCGAAGACGACGGCGAACCTCACTTTCGCGGCGCCGAGCTCCTCGATCACCGGCAGGGGGTCGGCGACCAGCAGCACGGCCAGGTCGACGGGCTCGGGCAGCCGGGCGACCGACGGCACGCAGTCGAGGCCGAAGACGGACGACCGGCCGGGGTGGACGGGGTACAGCCGGGCGCCGACCCGCCCGGCCCAGTGGAGCAGCTGCCTGGTGATGCCGGTGCCGGGCCGCCCCTCGGTGTCCGAGGCC
Organism: Streptomyces sp. NPDC051310; assembly: GCF_044455245.1. Taxonomy (NCBI): domain Bacteria; kingdom Bacillati; phylum Actinomycetota; class Actinomycetes; order Kitasatosporales; family Streptomycetaceae; genus Streptomyces; species Streptomyces sp. NPDC051310. The sequence continues at coordinate 216,421 of NZ_JBITEO010000003.1, read as the reverse complement.
CCGACGACGGCCAGGGACCCGGGCCGGAACAGCCGGTCCAGGTCGGGAACGGGTGCGTGGAGGGGCCGGCCGCTGACGTCCAGGTCTCCTGCGCGCGCGGCGGTTCCGTGGACGGCCGGCCCGGCGGCCTGTCCGCAGGCCACCACGCGGGCGCGGAGATCGGTGGTGAGGGTGCCGTGGGTCGATCCAAGCATCGTTCCGCCGCCCCTGCTCGTCGGAGACACACAACTGACGCTCAGTCAGGTTACCGAACTGACGGTTTGTCAGGAACAGGTGTGCGTCGGCCGTGCAACTTTCACCGGCCCCCGGTGGTCGATCTCGTCGACCCGGGAAACCGGTCCGGGGACCGCTCCGGCCGGCGGGTCCCGAGAGAACGCCATGAGGGGGAGACCCATGAGAACGCCTTCCGTCAACCGCCGGTCCCGCGGCGCCGTGCGCTTCGGCGCCGCGTGCGTGGCCACGGCGGGACTGGTCACGCTGGCCGCGGCCACCCCGGCCGCCGCCGACAGCGATCAGCTGTGGATCCAGGCCCCGTACCGCTCCACCGTCCCGAAGGCGGCCGACAGCGGCCCGCAGCCCCCGGCGAGCACCCTCGCCCTGGGGCTCTACCACGACAACGACACCTTCACCGTGACCGACGGCCGCCTCACCGTCGACGTCTCCGGGCTGGCCGGCGTGGCCGAGGTGACCTGGCCGGAGAACTGCGCACCGGCCGGCACCACCGCCGTGTGCACCGTCCCGAAGGTGCCGTCGAGCTACACCGAGCAGGTGCCGCTCCAGGTCCGCGCGGCGGCCGGCGCGGGCGTCGGCGCCACCGGCCGCATCACCTACACCGCCAAGGCCGCCACGACGATGCCGGGCGGCGAACTCACCGCCCCCGAGGGGTACGAGACCACGATCACGGTCGGCTCGGGCCCCGACCTCGTCCTCGACCAGCCCGCCCGCGTGGAGGGGGTCCGGCCGGGGAGCACCGTCCCCGTGCCGTTCTCCGTCGTCAACCGCGGCAACGAGCCGGCGCGCGGCGTCCACGTCACCCTGTACGTGACCCGCGGCCTCGACGTGGGCGCCGTCGCCCCGCAGTGCACCGCCGGCCCGGCCGGCGAGGACGGGCCGGTCCGGCCCGTGACCAAGCTGGAGTGCGCCTTCGACACCGTGGTGGAGCCCGGCGGCACCTTCGCGCTGCCGCAGCCGCTGAACGCCGTGGTGGCGCGGCACGCCCTCTACGAGCGCGTGGACATGGGCGTCGCGCCCGGGGCCGGCGCCGAGGACCTGACGCCGGAGGACAACGGAGCGCTCGTCGAGATCGAGGCGGCCAACACGGCGGACTTCGCGGTCCGCGGAGCCCGCGTGAGCGGCGCGGCGGGCGCGACCGTCACGGCGGACCTGACCTTCCGCAACCGCGGCCCGGCCTGGGTGGCGAACCTCGGCGCCGGCGACCCCGTCGCCCGGGTCGACCTCGTCGTCCCCGAGGGTGCCACCGTCACGGGCGTCCCCGCGGACTGCGAGGCCCGCACGCTGCAGGGCGAGTGGTACGACGGCACGACCGGCGCCCCGCGCTACGTGTGCAACCTGCCGATGTGGGTGGCGGAGAAGCAGACCGCGACGTTCCGCTTCCAGCTGCGGATCGACACCGTCGTACCCCGCGCCACCGGTGCGGTGCGGCTGATGCCGTCGTACGGCGACGGGGCGCTGTCGTTCGACCCGGACACCGGCAACAACACGGCCGCGCTCGTCCTGAACCCGCGGGCCTGACCGCGGCGGCCCACCGCCCGGGCCTCTTGCGCCCGGACCCCCGACGCGCTGAACTGACGTACCGTCAGTCAATGCGGAGGGGGTCCGGCATGCGGACGACGCAGACCGTACGGCGCGGTGGCGCGGTGCCGTGGGGGCCGGCGGGCCGGCGGACCCGCCCCCGCGGAGCCGCGAACGGACGGTGCGGGGCATGAGCGCCGCACCGGACGCCGACGCCTTCACCCGCCCCTACTGGGAAGCCGCCGCCGAGGGCCTGCTCCTGATCAGACGGTGCGGCGCCTGCGGCCGCGCGCACCACTACCCGCGCGAGTTCTGCCCGCGCTGCTGGAGCGAGGACGTCACCTGGGAGCGGGCGAGCGGCCGCGCCACGCTCTACACCTGGTCCGTCGTCCACCGCAACGACCTCGCGCCGTTCTCCGGCCGTACGCCCTACACCGCGGCCGTGGTCGACCTCGCCGAGGGCCCGCGCATGATGACCGAGGTCGTGGACGGCGCCGGGGACGCCCTGCGGATCGGCATGGACCTGGTGGTCGCCTTCCGCACGGAGGGCGAGGGCGGCCTCGCGGTGCCCGTGTTCCGCCCCGCGGGCGCCGCCGCTCCCGGAAGCGCGGTCAGCGCTCCAGGTCCGGGTACTCCCAGTCCAGGGTGAGCTTCGCCGCGGGCGCGGCCTCGTCCACCGCGTACTTCATGGAGCTCTCGAACGCGGGCTGCCAGAGGTGGAAGCGGGTGATGCTCAGCGGGAAGTCGGTCTCGCCGGAGACGAACGCCACCCCGTCGTCCCATGCGACCCCGAGGTTCACCTGGTCCTGGATCCGCTCGTCCCGCATGACCTCGTCGAGGGAGCGTACGACCTCCCGGGCCTGCTGCTCGTCCTGGAGGTCGGTGACGGTGAAGCTGAACGCGATGTTGACGGACATGGCTGAAGCGTACGGCGCGGGTCCGACAGCCGGACCACCGTGGGTGCCGCGTCCTGGGACCGGCCGCGCGGAGTGCGACGATCGCTCACGCCTCGGGCACCACGCACAACTGCGCCGTCACCACCTCGTGCAGCAGCTGCACGTCCACGAACTCGCCCTCCACCGGCGCGCCGCAGCGCCACGACAGCGGGTACGTGTTGCCGTCCGGCGCCGGGATTCCCACGTACTGGTCCCGCACGGCCGGCCCGAAGCACGTGGCCCCCGGCGGCCAGGTGTGCTCCCTGCTGCTGCCCGGCGGCACGAGGAAGTACGTCCACCGCCCGCGCGCGACCTCCCGCACGACGGGCCCCGGCCGCCCGCCGGTCGCCTCGGCCAGGTGGTGCAGCACGGCCTCACCGCGTACTCCGCGCACCCGGATGGCGTCGAAGTGGACACCCGCGAGGTGGAGTTGCAGCCCGGAGACCGGGACCCAATCGGGGAGTTTGTTGCTCGTCATGGCTACGAGGATCGGGGTGGTTGCGTAGCGTGACCAGGGGGACACGATCCACTTCGGGGCGGTGTGGGAAGGACGGTGGCGGTTGTGGGGTCGAGTGGGGAGCCCTCGCCGGCGCGGCGGCACGTGGGCGAGCTGGTGAAGAAGTTCCGCGCCATGGCGGACCTGACGCAGAAGGACCTGGCTGACCGGCTGCTCATGTCGGAGTCGCTGGTCGGCGCGTACGAGCGGGCGGAACGCATCCCGACGACGGCGTTCCTGGTCGACGCGGACGCGGCGCTGGGCGCGCAGGGCGTGCTGCGGTCGTGCGTGGAGCTGATGGAGGAGGAGAAGTACTCGCCGAAGTTCCTCAACTGGAAGCGCACGGAGGCGGACGCGGCGAGCATCAGCGCGTACGAAAACATGCTGATGCCCGGCCTGTTGCAGACTCCGGCCTATGCGCGAGCGTTGTACGAGACGCGGGTGCCGATGTACGAGCCGGACGAGATCGACCGGCATGTGCAGGCGAGGCTGGAGCGGCAGGGGGTTTTGGACCGCAGGCCGAGGCCGATCGTCAGTTACGTGGTGGAGGAGTCGGTCCTGCAGCGGCCGATCGGCGGGGAGTCGGTACTCAAGGAGCAACTGGTCCATGTCCTGGAATCCGTCCGCACCAGGAACCACCTGACCGTGCAGGTAATGCCGACTCGGCGGTCCGTGCACGCAGGGCTCAACGGTTTGCTGCACCTGGTGAGTACCCGAGAAGGACGGAATCTGGGGTACACGGAGGGGCAGGGTGGAGCTACCTTGATCTCAAAACCGGAAGAGGTGAACCGGCTCAACGACCTCTTCGGCGCACTGCGGGCCCAGGCTCTTACACCCTGGGAATCCGTGGAAATGATCGAGAGGATTGCGGCGCAGCTATGACCCCCGACCTCGTCTGGTTCAAGAGCAGTCACAGCAACAATGAGGGCGGCGCCTGCATCGAGGTCGCCTACGACTGGCACAAGTCCAGCTACAGCCCCGACGAGGAAGGCGACTGCGTCGAGGTCGCCGCCTGCCCGCATGCCGTGCACGTCCGGGACTCCAAGCTCGCCGACGGGCCCGCCTTCGCGGTGGGGCCCGCCGCCTGGGCCGCTTTCGTCGCGGGGGCGGCGGGCGCCTGAGTCACATCACCACGGTGGCGGCCGTCACCGCGGTGATGGCCGCCAGTGCGGCCTGCATGTTGCGGATCGCCTCGCGGACGCCGTCGCCCGCCCACTGGCCCTCGCCGATCTCCGCCATGCGGGTCCGGACCTGCTTGCGCGGCAGCTCGGGGAAGGCCAGGCGGTGCAGCTTGGCGGCGTGCAGCAAGGCGATCAGCCCGGACGTGCGGTCGTCCGGCTCGGTGCCCTCCAGGACCACCGACGCGAGGCGCTCGCGCAGTTCGCGCTCCACCGAGCCGTCGGCCTCCGGGTAGCGGCGTACCGGGAAGAGCCCGAGCGCCCGGTGGCGCTCCTCGGTGACGAGGCCGCGCTCGCACAGGCTCTCCACCGTGGCCCGTACCGCCGTCGACTGGTCCTTGGTCAGCCAGTCCACCACCTTGCGGCGGCCGTTGCGCCGCGTCCACTCGTCGAGCTTGGCCAGCCGGCCGTCGAGCAGCGCGGTGCCGGTCGGCGTCGCGTCGGCCACGGTGAGCCGCCCGTCGGCCACCGTGAGGCGCTCGGCCAGGACGAGCTCCAGCAGGATGCCGCCCGCGACGGCCCAGCCGGCCGACGACCGCTCCTTCGCGGCTCCCGACTCGTCGTCCAGCGAGAGCAGCGCTATTTCCTCGGCCAGTGTCACGGCCATGCCCGTCCCCCTTGATCGTTACGGTCATAGGTGTCGACGCGGAAAACCGGCCCGCGGTTGCTCCGGGGCCGGCCGGAGGACGGGTTCTCGCCGTGTCTCAGCCGCACTCGCCGACCGGGCACAGGTCGACGTGGCCGATGCCGGGGATGCGGGCGATCTCGGCCTTCAGGCGGGCGCGCCGCTCCTCCGGGAGGTCGTCGGGGAAGCGGACCTCCCAGTACGAGCCGTCGTCCGACCGGACGCCGGTCACGCTCGTCGCCCCGGCCTCCCGGAGGCGGTCGTCGGCGTCGCCGATGCCGTCGCGGAGCCGGCCGGGGTCGGTCTCCGCGCGGAAGGCGTGGGGTTCGGCGAGGGCGGGGCCGATGTGGGCGTGCCACGTGTGGACGGCGGAGGCCGTGAGGGCCGCCGCCAGGACGAGGGCGCCGGCGCCGCCCGCGATCCGCGCGGTGAGCGGGCGTCTGCGGGGGTCGGCCCAGGCGGCCAGCAGCAGGAGGATCCCCGCGGGCCAGAACAGGAACAGGCCCAGGAAGACGCCCAGCACGCCCCAGGCCAGCAGGGCGGAGCCCACGAGGACGCAGGCGCGGGTGAAGGCGGCCGGGCGGCGCAGGAGGAAGAGGGGGACGGCGACCGGGACGGCGGTCAGGACGTGGAGCGGGGCGAAGTACGTCGGCAGGCTCCAGGCGACCACCAGCAGGGCGGCCACCGCCGCGCCCGCGGCGAGGGCGCGCTGTACCCGGTGGATGTCCGTACGTCTGTCCTGCGTGGCCGCCATGACGCCCCCAGCTTGTTGAACGCGTTCAATTGAACGCGTTCAACCTAGCAGGTGGCCGCGCCGTGGCGCGCAGGTCCTACGGCCAGAGCAGCTCCCGCGCCCAGCCGCCCGTGGTGCACGCGCCGGCGCTGCGCCGGTAGCGGAGGCGGATGTGGCGGCGGCGCCCGTCGCCCTGGAAGAACTCGACCTCCCGCGGGTCGAGCACGTACAGCGTCCAGGTCTTCGACTCCGCGTCCGGCTCCGCCTCCGCCCGCGCCCAGGCGGCGTCGCTCGCGGCCGCCAGGGAGCCGAGGGAGTCCAGTACCTCGCTCTGGCGTCCCACCAGCGCGGCGGCCAGCGCACCCGTGGTGCGGGCGTGCAGATCGGCGTACGCCTCTTCGGGGGCGGCCGTCGTGACGCGGCCCCGGAGCCGCACCTGCCGGCCCTGCACGGGCCAGTAGAAGTGCAGCGCGGCCTGCGGGGCGGCGGCGAGCTGGCGGCCCTTGGCGCTGGTGGCGTGGGACGCGAAGTGCCAGCCGCGCTCGTCCGCGTCGTGCAGCATCACCGTCCGCACGTCGGGCCGACCGTCGGCGTCGACGGTCGCCAGCGCCATGGTGTGCGGCTCCGCCTGCCCGGCTTCCGCCGCGGCCACGAGCCACGAGCGGAACAGCTCCAGCGGTGCGCCGGGCGCGGACGCGGGGTCGAAGGCGGGCAGGTCCGTGTCCCAGACGCGCAGCGAGCGCAGGGTGTCGTGGAAGGTGCTCATGGGGACATCATCCGGGCGGCCGGAGCGGACGTCGCGACCACACGGTGCGGGAAACGGTTCGGGATGAAGCTGCCGTACCGCAGCGTGAGCCGGCGGACGGAGGCCGGCGGCAGTGCGCCGCACCGAATGCCCCCCCTCACCGCTCCCGCCCCAGCACCACCGTCCCCGACGAGCAGAACCAGCCGCCCGTGCCCGACACCACGCCGAGCCGGGCGTCCGGGACCTGGCGGCCGGGGGCCTCGGCGCGGAGCTGGCGGGCGGCCTCGACCAGGAGGAACAGGCCCCGCATGCCGGGGTGGCAGGCGGAGAGGCCGCCTCCGTCGGTGTTGACGGGCAGGGTGCCCTGCTCGACGTACGGCCCGCCCTCACCCTTCGCGCAGAAACCCAGGTCCTCCAGCGTCACCAGGGTCATGTACGTGAAGGCGTCGTAGACCTGCGCGAAGTCCATGTCGGCGGGGGTCAGCCCGGCCCGCTCGAAGGCGAGGCGGCCGCTCACCGCCGCCGGGGAGACCGTGAAGTCCTCCCACTCGGACATGGTGGTGTGCGAGGCGTACTCGCCGGTGCCGAGGATCCACACCGGCGGTTTCGCGAGGTCGGGCCCGTACTCCTCGGCCGCCAGCAGCACCGCGCAGCCGCCGTCGCTGCGGATGCAGCAGTGGAGCTTGGTGAAGGGGTCGGCGATCATCGGCCCGGAGAGCACGTCCTCGACCGTGACCGGGTCACGGAACATCGCCTCCGGGTTGTGCGCGGCGTTCGCCCGCGCCTGGACGGCGACCGCGGCGAGCTGCTCCAGGGTGGTGCCGTACGCGTGCATGTGGCGGCGCGCGGCCATCGCGTACTTGGCGATCAGGGTGTGCCCGTACGGGGCCTCGAACTGGAGCGGGCCGCGGGTGCCGTACGACAGGTCCGAGGTGCGGCGCCCGGCCCTGATGTCGGCGCGGGCGGTCGAGCCGTAGACGAGGAGGACGGCGTTCGCGCGGCCCGCGGCGATCGCGTCCACCGCGTGCGCCGTCATGACCTCCCAGGTCGCGCCGCCCACGGCGGTGGAGTCCACCCACCGGGGCCGCAGCCCCAGGTACTCGGCGACCTCGATCGGGGCGAGCGTGCCGAGCCCGGCGGAAGCGAGCCCGTCGACGACGGACCGGTCGAGCCCCGCGTCGGCGAGCGCCCGCCGGGCGGCCTGGGCGTGGAGCGTGTAGGGGGTGGCCGTGTCGACACGGCCGCAGTCCGCGAGGGCGACACCGGCTATGGCGACGGAACGGCGCATGGATCTGACGGTACATCAGACCTGGGCCCTGGGCACCGGGGGCGGCCCGGCCTAATATGACGCTCCGTCAGTTAAGGAGTGGCCCATGGACGCCGCCTTCACCGCCGAACAGGACGAGATGCGCCGCACGCTGCGCGACCTGCTCGCCAAGCACTGCGGGACGGACGAGGTCCGCGCCGCCGCCGGCACCGCCACCGGACACGACCCCGCCCTCTGGGCACTGCTCGCGCAGCGGCTCGGCCTGCCCGGACTCGCGCTCCCCGAGGCGTACGGCGGCGCCGGCTGCGGCCTCACCGAACTCGCTCTCGCCTGCGAGGAGACCGGCCGCGCCCTGGCGCCCTCGCCGCTCCTCGCCACGGCCGTGCTGGCCGCCCCGCTGATCGCCCGGCTCGGCACCGGCGCGCAGCGCACCGCCCTGCTGCCGCGGATCGCCGGCGGCTCGCTCACCGCCACCCTCGCCGCCGCCCCCCTCGCCCGCGCCCTCGGCCTGACCGGCACCGGCGCGGACGGCGCCTGGGCCGGGGGCGGGCGCGCCGGCGGCGTGCAGGCGCGCCGGGCGGCGGACGGCACGTGGACGCTGTACGGCGAGGTCGGCCAGGTCCTCGACGGGCACAGCGCCGCCCTGCTGCTGGTCGCCGCGCACGCGGGCGGCTACCCGCGCTCGCGCACGCTGCTGTTCCTCGTGCGGCCGGAGGTGGCCGGCCTCCGGCGCGTACGCCTCACGTCGCTGGACGTGACGAGACCCCTCGCCCGGCTGGAACTGCGGGACGCGCCGGCGGAGTTGCTGGGCCGGGACGGCGGGGACACGGCGGACGGCGAGGTGCTCGGGGCGCTCGCCGCCACCGGCTGCCGCGCCGCCGCCGTGCTCGCCGCGGAGGCCGTGGGCGCGGCGGCCCGGGCCCTGGAGCGCACGGTGGACCACGTCCGCGTCCGCGAGCAGTTCGGGCGGCCCATCGGATCGTTCCAGGCGGTCCGGCACCGGCTGGCGGACCTGTACGTCCACGTGCAGGCGGCCCGCTCCGCGGCGTACTACGCCGCCTGGGACCCCGCCGCCGGGGGACTGGCCCTCGCCCAGTGCCTGGAGGCGCTGCGCACCGTGGCCGGTGAGGCCATCCAGCTGCACGGCGGCATCGGTTTCACCTGGGAGCACGAGGCCCACCTGTACTTCAAGCGCGCGACCGCCGACGAGCTGCTCCTCGGGCCCGTGCACGCGCTGCGCTCGCACGCGGCGCGGACGGCCGGGCTGTTCCTCGCGGCGGGGGCGGCGGCATGACGGGGGCGGGCGTACGGCTCGTCCGGAAGGTCTCCTCGACCCGGACCTTCGCGCGGCTGGCGCCGCACGTCATCCCCGCCCTGGACCGCGCGGTCCACCGCCTGACCGGTGGGAAAGTGCTGCTCAGCGCCCGGATGCTGCCGGGGCTGGTGCTCATCTGCCGCGGCGCCCGCTCGGGCCGGGAGCGCCGTGTCCCGCTGGCCTGCCTGCCGGAGGGACCCGGGGCCGCGAGCTGGCTGCTGGTGGGATCGAACTTCGGCCGGCCCGGCCACCCCGCCTGGACCGCCAATCTGCTCGCCCACCCGGACGCCGAGGTCAGCTGGCGCGGCGCCACGGTGCCGGTGCGGGCCCGGCTGCTCACGGGGGAGGAGCGGGCGGCGGCGTGGTCCGCGGCGGTGCGGTTCTGGCCGCCGTACGCGACCTACCAGGCGAGGATCGAGCGCGAGATCCGTCTCTTCCGGGTGACGCGCAGGGGGTGAGCGGTCCCGCGGGGAAACGGAATGCCGGCGGCGGTCCGGGGACCGCCGCCGGCGCGACAGGACGTGCGGGGGGTGCTACTTCGTCGGCTTCTTGCCCGTGATGCCGAGGTGGACCAACAGGGCCAGGTGCGGCCTCAGTTCGGCCTGCTTCACGCCCCAGGCCGAGAAGCCCTTCTGGTGCGAGGCGACCGCCGCGAGCATCGCGACCAGGGCGCCGGCCATCGCCGCCGGGTTGACGTCCTTGTCGACCCGGCCCTTCGACTGGAGCTCCTTCACGGAGTCGGTGAGGGAGTTGGTGACCGAGTTCAGGATCTTCATGCGGATCTTGTAGAACCGCTTGTCGCCCTCCGCGGCCCCCAGGTCCACCACCCGCAGGATGGCGTCGTTCCTGCGCCAGAAGTCGAGGAAGCCCTCGACGAGTTCCTCCGCTGTCTGCCACCCCGCCTTGCCGACCCACGCCCGTCCGGAGACGAGGTCGGTCAACGCCGCGCCCTCCTTCGCCATTTCCTCGGCGATCTCCAGGACGGCGCCTTCGACGTCGGGGAAGTACTGATAGAAGGTCGCGGGTGACGTGCCCGCTTTCCGGGCCACGTCGATGACTTTGACGTCCCGGTACGGCGAGGAGCTGAGCATCTCGCTGAGGCAGTCGAGCAGCTTCTGCCGCGTCGCCTGTCCGCGTCGGCCGGCCACACGGCCGTCGACGGTGCGTACTTGTCCTGTCATGTCGTCAGCTTACCGAGGGGGGATCTGCGCGCGATTCGGCCGACTGCAAATGGGGTGCGCGGCCCCCGGCGGCTCTCCGGGGCCCGTACCAGGCGTGTACCCGCCCGCGGGCCCGGCACCACACCGATCGTTTCCGGCCAGTGGGATGATCAACAGCCTGTGGAAAACTTCGGCGGACCACCCCGACGAACACGCGTTCGGTTTCTTTCCCTGCGCCGCGCGGCCCGCGCCGTTAACTTGACTGTGACGGGTACCACACCACCCGTACGAGGAAAGGGAACAGCTCCATGGCCGCATTCACAGAGGGCACGCCGTGCTGGGTGGACGTGCTGCTCCCCGACCTCGCGGCGGGCAGGCGCTTCTACGGCGAGCTCTTCGGCTGGACGTTCGACAGCGGTGACGAGGCCCACGGCAACTACACCAACGCCTTCAGCGAGGGACGGCGCGTCGCCGGCCTCGCGCCCAAGCGGGACGGCCGCATGCCCACCGTGTGGGGGGTCTACTTCGCCACCCCCGACGCCGCCGCCACCAGCCGGCGGATCGCGGAGGCGGGCGGGCGGATGGTGATGGACCCCATGCCGATCGGCCCGTACGGGACCATGGCACTCGCCGTCGACCCCGGCGGCGCGGTCTTCGGCCTGTGGGAGGCCGGCGAGCACAACGGCTTCGAGAAGCAGGGCGAGCCGGACTCCTTCTGCTGGACCGAGGTCTACACCCGGCAGAAGGACCCCGTCGACGCCTTCTACGAGACCGTCTTCGGCTTCCAGGTGCGCGACCTGGACGACGCCTCGATCGACTTCCGCGTCTGGTCGCCCGCCGGTACGCAGGCGAGCGACGACAACGCCATCGGCGGCCGCAGCGTGATCACCGACGCCTTCCCGGCCGAGATGCCCGCCCACTTCCTGGTCTACTTCGCGGTCGAGGACTGCGACGACACCGTGGCCGTCGCGCAGCGGCTGGGCGGCCGCGTCACCGAGCCGCCGTTCGACACCCCCTACGGCAGGATCGCCGTCCTGGCGGACAACCAGGGCGCCGTCTTCGCCGTGCTGGCCGAGCCGAAGGCCGCCTGAGCCGTCCTCACCGCCGTGTCCGGATCGGGGTGAGACACCCCGATCCGCCCCCGGGTTCGCAACCACCGCTCCGGACAGGAACAATCAGGGGGCGACTGGGGCCGTACTTTCATGGCCCCTACGGGGAGGTGGCAGGCAAGTGGAGCAGCTCACGCAGCACGACCCGAGGCGGATCGGCCCCTTCGAGGTGCTGGGCCGGCTCGGTGCCGGTGGCATGGGCCTCGTCTATCTCGCACGCTCGGCATCCGGCCGGCGCGTGGCGATCAAGACGGTACGGACCGAGCTCGCCGAGGACCAGCTGTTCCGCGTCCGCTTCACGCGCGAGGTGGAGGCCGCACGGGCGGTGTCCGGCTTCTACACGGCCGCCGTGGTGGACGCCGACCCGCGGGCGGCGGTGCCGTGGCTGGCCACCGCCTACGTCCCGGCACCCTCCCTCGAGGAGATAGTGAACGAGTGCGGGCCGCTGCCCGCCCAGGCCGTGCGGTGGCTGGCCGCCGGCATCGCCGAGGCCCTCCAGTCCATCCACGGCGCGGGCCTCGTCCACCGCGACCTCAAGCCCTCGAACGTCCTGGTCGTGGAGGACGGGCCGCGCGTGATCGACTTCGGCATCGCGTCCGGCGTCTCCAACACCCGGCTGACGATGACCAACGTCGCCGTCGGGACGCCCGCGTACATGTCACCCGAGCAGGCGAAGGACTCGCGCAGCGTGACCGGCGCGAGCGACGTCTTCTCACTGGGCTCCACGCTGGTCTTCGCGGCCACCGGACACGCGCCGTACCACGGTGCCAATCCGGTGGAGACCGTCTTCATGCTGCTGCGCGAGGGCCCGGACCTGGAGGGGCTGCCGGACGAGCTGCGGCCGCTGATCGAGTCCTGCATGCAGATCGAGGCCGGGCTGCGGCCCACCCCCGCCGATCTCCAGGCCCAGCTCGCGCCGCACCTGTTCTCCGGGAGCGACGACAGCGGCACCGCGTCGGCGTGGCTGCCCTCGCGGGCCACCGCGATGATCGAGACCCGCCGCGGCGGCCGCCCGAGCCCCCCGCCGCCTCCCGCGGCACCGCCCGCGCCCCCGGCCCCGCCCGCCGGTCCGCCGAACGGAGCCCCCGCCCCCGGCCGCGACTGGGACGCCGCCTGGCGCGGCGGCAGCGCGGGCGACGACCCCCGCACCGCCCCGATGGCGCCGCCCGGCCCCGCCGCGGGTGGCTCCCCCGTCCGCCTGCCCGGCGCCCGGGTGCCCATCGGCCCCGGCCCCCGGGTCGCCGACACCCGCGCCGCGCTCGTGGCGACGGACCCCGCCGGGCCGGCCACCACCGGCTGGGTGCGCCCGCCCGCGGGCGGGCCGAACGGCTCCGAGCCCGCCCCGGCCGGCCCGCCGGCCCCGGCGCCCGCGCCGCCCGGACCCGCGCCCGCGGCGGAGAGCGACGGACCGGGGCACTGGCGCCCGTGGCGCTTCCGCATGTCGAACGACGTGTGGGGCACGCCCGTCGTCGAGGGCGACCTGCTCTACGTCACCTCCTTCGAGGTGCACGCCCTCGACGTGGCCAGCGGACGTCGCCGCTTCAAGACGCGGGACGTCGCCTGGTCCATGGCGGTCGCCGGGGGCCGCATCCACGCCTCGGACGGGCCGTCGCTGTACGCGCTCGACGCGCTGGACGGCAGCGAGCGCTGGCGCCTGCAGACCGACGCCTGGGTGTACGCCCTCGCGGTGGACCGCGGCACCGTCGTCACCGCCACCCGCGGCGGCGGCGTCCAGGGGTGGGAGGCATCCAACGGCGCCAGACTCTGGGAGATCACCGGCGCCCAGACGGACTTCGAGTCGCCGGAGGGCGGCCCCGTGGTCCACGGCGACACCGTGTACGTCTGGCAGGACGCCCGGCTGCGGGCCCTGGACGCCCGGACCGGCACCGAGCGCTGGTCGTACCCGATCGGCGACGCCGCCTCCTGCGGCGGGGTGCCGGTGCGCCTCACCCCGGCCGAGGACGGGTACGTCTACGTCGCGGCAGGCACCCGGGTGCTGTCCGTCGACATCATGTCCGGGCACGTGCGCTGGCACTTCGAGGCCCCGGCGGTCTTCCTGTCACCGCCCGCCTTCGCCCCCGGCCCGGCCGTCACCGGCGGCGGGGTGTACCTCGCCGACTACCTCGGCACGGTGTACGCGCTCGACGCGACGACCGGCAAGGACCGCTGGCGCATCGCCACCGAGTCCCGGCAGTCCACCGAGCCGGTGCTGGTCGCCGACGGCAACGTGCACGTCGGCAGCGGCAGCGCGGTCTACACGCTGGACGCGGTCACCGGCACCCCGAAGTGGCGCTTCCCGGCGGGCGGCAGCATCATCGGCGCGCCCGTCGTCGCCGACGGCCGGCTGCACTTCGGGTCCGCCGACCACGTGCTGTACACGCTGGACGCGAGCGGTGGCCAGCTCCGCTGGAAGCTGACGACCGGCGGGGAGATCACCGGCTCGCTGGTGGCCCGCGCGGGCGTGGTCTACGCGTGCAGCAAGGACCGCTGCGTGTACGCGCTCGACGCGGTCAAGGGCACGGCCACCGGGCGCGGCGCCGGCGCCGCCCGGTAGACAGCCGGGACCGCCCGGCAGCCGGGGCCGTCCGGTTCAGAAGCGGGGCGGAGGACCCTGGCCCGGGCCCGGAGGCGGGCCCTGCTGGCCGTGGTCGCCGTAGTCGTCGGGGCGCCCGTAGGGGTCGGGCGGGCGCCCGTAGTCGCCGTCGTACTCGTCCCGCCCGCCGTGGGAGGCGCCGTACCGGCCGCCCTCGTGGTCGTCGTACGGGCCGCCCGCGTACGCCTCCGCCTCCCGGGGCCCGTGGCGCGGACGGCGCGGGCGCCCGCTCATCACGGCGGCGCCCAGCAGCAGGAGCACCCCGCCGGCCAGCGCCAGCGCCAGGCCCCAGCCGAGTCCTGAGCCGTCGGCGCCGTCGAAGGTCAGCCCGTCCGAGACCTGGGACTGGCGGACCATCCACAGGACGGTGAAGCCCAGCACGATCACCCCGGCGAGGGCCACCAGCAGCCGGGAGCGCAGGGCCAGGCCGAGGAGCGTCACCAGCGCGGCGAACGCGAGCGGCAGCAGGACCGACGTCCACAGCTCCGCCTGGCCGGCGGTGATGCCTCCGAAGAGATCGGCGATGCGGTAGTGGCGTCCCAGGCGTCCGTCGTGCCACGCATGGAACGGACTCCAGACGGCGGCGATCGCTCCGGCGAGAGCGAGGATGCTGCCGATGACATTGCGGACCATCGTCGGCCTCCCTGCGGTCCGGATTCTCTGTCCGGCCCTCGGTCCCGACGCTACGCCGGGCCCGGGAGCCCCGCCACAGGACGCGGACGCCGGTCAGCGCAGGCGGTGGCCGCCCCGGCGGCGCTCCGCGAACAGCCGCGCCTGGCGCCCGGGCGGCAGGTTGCCGAGCGCGATCAGGTGCGGTGCCTGGGCGAGGGCCTGGGACCTGGACGCCTCCCGGGCCGCCCACACCGCCCGGACCGTGCCCTCGACGGCGCCGGCGGGGTACCCGGCGATCACGGCCGCGGCCTCCCGGGCGGCGGCCAGCGCGCCGCCCGGCTCCGTCAGCTCCGAGACCAGGCCGGTCTCGTAGGCCCGCTGCGCGCCGACCCGTTCGGCCGTACCCATCAGGGACATCCGGGCGACCTCCCCGAACGGCATCCGCTGGGCCATCGTGATCGCCTCGTAGGCGGAGACCATCCCGTACGTCGTGTGCGGGTCGAAGAAGGCCGCGTCGCGGGCGGCGACGACGAACTCGCACTCGCCGAGGAGGTAGAACGCCCCGCCGCAGGCCAGCCCCTCCACGGCGGCGATCACCGGCTTCCACAGGTCGTTCGCCTTCGGCCCGACGGTGAGGAGCGGGTCGTCGATGCTGTACGGGGAGGGTGGCTGGGGCACGTCCGCCGCGCGGTCGATGCCGGTGCAGAAGGCCCGCCCGCCCGCGCCGGTGAGCACCGCGGCGCGAACGCCGCCGTCGTACCGCAGCCCGCGCCAGACGGCGGCGAGCTCCGCGGCCATGGCGAGGTCGAGGGCGTTGAGCTTCCCGGGCCGGTCGAGGGTGACCACGGCGACGCCGTCGCCGCCGCGCTCCACGGTGACGGTCACGGCCGCTCCAGCACCCAGCGCGGCAGGCCGTCGTCGCCGAAGACCGCGCGGACCGGGGCGCCGATGCGCAGCCGCGCCGGGTCGACGGAGTCGATGGGGGCGCCGGGGCCGGCGACGACGTTGCCCACGAGCCGGATGCGGGGGGCGTCCGCGAGCTCGACGACGACGACGTTGTAGCGGGGGGCGTGGGCGGCGTACGCGGGCAGCAGCGGCGGGTGCGGGACGACGAACGACCAGATGCGGCCGCGGCCGCTCGCCGGGCGCCACTCGCCGGCGAACGACTGGCAGTGCGGGCAGCAGGGGCGGGGCGGGAAGCGCGGCTCGGCGCAGCCGGTGCAGGTCTGCACCCGCAGCTCGCCGCGGGCCGCGAACTCCCAGAAGGGGGCGCCGTCGTCGTCGGGGACGGGTGTGAGCATCGGCTCAGCTCCTCAGCAGCAGGGCGGACGTGGGGACGCCTTCACCCGCGGTGACCAGGCACGTCCGGGCGCCCGGTACCTGGGCGGTGCTCGTGCCGCGCAGTTGCCTGACCCCTTCGGTGATGAGGTTGAAGCCGTGGACGTACGCCTCGCTGAGCCCGCCGCCCGCGGTGTTGAGGGGCAGCCGCCCGCCGGTCTCCAGCGCTCCGCCCTCGGTGAAGGCGCCGCCCTCGCCGCGGCCGCAGAAGCCGTAGCCCTCCAGGGAGAGGGGGATGAGCGGGGTGAACGCGTCGTAGATCTGGGCGACGTCGACGTCCTGCGGGCCGAAGTCGGCCTGCTTCCACAGGTGGCGGGCCGCGGTCCAGGCCGGCCCGGTGAGCGGGTCGTCGTTCCAGTAGTTGACCATGCCGTGGTGCTGGGCGGGCAGGCCCTGGGCGACGGCGTGGATGTACACCGGCGGGCGGCGGCAGTCCCGGGCGCGCTCGGCGGGGACGACGACGCAGGCGAGGGCGCCGTCCGTCTCCAGGCAGTTGTCGAAGAGGCAGAGCGGCTCGCTGATCCAGCGGGAGGTCATGTACATCTCGCGGGTCAGCGGCCGGTCGTACATCACCGCGCCGGGGTTCTGGTTGGCGCGGTTGCGGCAGGCGAGGGCCACGTTGAAGAAGTGGTCGCGGGTGGCGCCGTACTCGTGCATGTAGCGGCGGGCGAGCATGCCGATCTCGTCGGCGGGCCGCAGCAGTCCCCAGGGGCGGGTCCACTGGGCGGGGGTCGGCAGCTGGGCGCGGGTGTTCGTCCAGGGGCGGGGGCCCGAGCCGCGCTTGCGGGACCGCCAGGCCACGCCGACGTGCGCCTGGCCGGTGGCGACGGCGGCGGCGAGGTGCGCGACGGTGGCGCAGGAGCCGCCGCCCCCGTACCCCGCCTTGGCGAAGAAGGTCACGTCGCCCGCGCCGATGGCCTTGGCGAGCTCGACCTCGTCGGTCTCCTCCATCGTGTACGAGGCGAAGGCGTCGACCTCCGCGGGCGCGATGCCGGCGTCGGCGAGGGCGGCGAGGACGGCCCGGCAGGCCAGGGCCTTCTCCGACTCGGGCAGGTGCCGGGCGAATCGGGTCTGCCCGATCCCGGCGATGGCAGCGGCGTCCTTGAGTCGTCCACCTGTCATGTCCGCGAGGGTACCGCTAATCTGACGGATAGTCAGCTACGGGGCGGGCGGCGGAGGTGCGGCATGCACGGCGACCTGGACGGGTGCTCCATCCCGGGACTGGTCCGGTGGGCGGCCCGGCGGTACGGCCCCCGCGAGGCCGTCGTCGAGGGCCGTACGCGCGTGACGTACGCGGAGCTCGGCGACCGGATCGAGCGCGCCGCCGCCGCGTGCGCCGCCGCGGGCGTGGCCCCCGGCGACCGGGTCGCGGTCTGGGCGCCCAACACCCTGGACTGGATCGTCTCCGCCCTCGGCGCGGTCACCGCCGGCGCGGTGCTCGTGCCGCTCAACACCCGCTTCAAGGGCGCCGAGGCCGCGTACGTCCTGGAACGCAGCCGGGCGAAGCTGCTGTTCGTCACCGGCACGTTCCTGGGCACCTCGTACGTGGCGTCCCTGCGCCGCACCGGGCGCGTGCTGCCGGCGCTGGAGCAGGTGGTGGTGCTGGCGGACAGCGCGCCGGAGGACTTCCGCACCTGGAAGGAGTTCCTGGCGGGCGGGGACGGTGTCCCGGCGGCCCGGGTCCGCGCCCGCGCGGACGCGGTCGACCCGTCCGGCCCGTCGGACATCGTGTTCACGTCCGGCACGACGGGCCGGCCCAAGGGCGCCGTGATCAGCCATGCCCAGTCCCTGCGCTGCTACGGGGCCTGGGCGGACCTCGCCGGCCTGCGGGAGGGCGACCGCTACCTGATCGTGAACCCCTTCTTCCACACCTTCGGCTACAAGGCGGGGATCCTCGCCTGCCTGATGCGGGGCGCGGTGATGGTGCCGCAGCCGGTCTTCAGCGCCGGCACGGTCCTGGCGAACGTCACGGCGGAGCGCATCTCCGTGCTGCCCGGCCCGCCCACGCTCCTGCAGTCCGTACTGGACCACCCGGCGCGGTCGTCCTACGACCTGTCGACCCTGCGGCTGGTGGTCACGGGCGCGGCGGTGGTGCCGCTGCGGCTCGTGGAGCGGCTGCGCGGCGAGCTGGGCGTCCCCACGGTCCTGACGGCGTACGGCCTGTCCGAGGCGAGCGGCATCGTCACGATGTGCCGCCGGGGCGACCCCGACGCGACGATCGCCGCGACCTCGGGCCGCCCCATCCCGGGCACCGAGGTGCGCATCGAGGCGGGCGAGGTCCTGGTGCGCGGCCCCAACGTGATGAGCGGCTACTTCGAGGACCCGGACGGCACGGCGGAGGTCATCGACGCGGACGGCTGGCTCCACACCGGCGACGTGGGGGTCCTGGACGAGGCGGGCAACCTGCGCATCACCGACCGGATCAAGGACATGTTCATCGTCGGCGGCTTCAACGCCTACCCCGCCGAGATCGAACAGCTCCTCGGCGTCCACCCCGATCTGCTGGACGTCGCCGTCATCGGCGTCCCGGACCCGCGGCTGGGCGAAGTGGCCATGGCCTTCGCGGTCCGCCGCCCGGGGTCGACGCTGACGGCGGACGACCTGATCGCCTGGGCGCGGCGGGAGATGGCCAACTACAAGGTGCCGCGCCGGGTCGCGTTCCTGACGGAGCTCCCGCGCAACGCGAGCGGCAAGGTGGTGAAGGGCGAACTCCGCGCCCGGGCACGCGGATGAGGCCCGCCGGGGCGGAACCCCGTACGGGCCGGGCGGACATGCCGCGGCCGCAGCGGCTCCCCCTCCGCGCCGCCGCGGCCGCACCCCGTGGGTGAAGGTCCAGGTGGGACCAGGTCCTCCGTCCGGATCGGACGAGAGACGCTAGTTCGCCGGCTCCGTGGTGGCATGGATGTTCTCGGTCGACACGGCGCCCTCGTCCGCGGGCTCGGTCGTGGCGTGGATGTTCTTGGTGATGATCCGGTCCGCCGGCGACCCGGTCGCGTGGATGTTCTTGGTCTCGATCTGCTCCGCCGCGGCGGTCGGCTTCGTGCCGGTGGCGTGGATGTTCGTCGGCTTGACGACGGGCTCGGTGGTGCTGGCGTCGCTCATGATCATCTCCCGTTGAAGTCACTCGGTCCGGTGTTCGGCGAGGCCCGCCCGGCTGTTCCCCCGAGGACGGCCGGACGGGCCTCTACAGGGCCGTTCACCCTAGTGCCTGGGAGCGACGGCCTCACCGGTGGCCCGCCTGCCCCCCGACGCGACGGGTCCGTGGAAAAGAGCATGGCCCGCGGCCATAAACGAACGATGAACGCCCAGCCCACGGCCCGGGGGCCCGGCTTTCCGGACCTTTCCGCGTTCGTGCGGCCCGGTCCCGAGGACGGCTCTCAGGCGGCCCGCACCGGCTTCAGCAGCGCCCGCACCTCGCCCGCCTCGGGCGAGTCCAGCTCCTCGTAGATGCCGAGGGCCTCCTGCCAGCACACCTGGGCACGGCCGCTCTGGCCGATGCCCGCCAGCGCCCGGCCGAGCACCGTCAGGACGTTCCCGCGCCGCCACTCGCCACCGATGCCGCGCAGCACCGTCAGCGCCATCTCCGCGTTGGCCGCGGCCTGCGCGTGCCGTCCCGCGGCGATGTCGACCTCGGCCAGGCGGAACAGCGTCATGCCCTCCCACAGGCGCTGGCGGCTGTCCCGGAAGACCTCCAGCGCCTCCCCGAGCCGGTCCGCCGCCGCGGCCAGCCGGCCGCTCTGCGTCAGCGCCAGGCCCAGGGCGTAGCGGCCGTTCGCCCCCTTGAGGGCATGGCCCATCCCGTCGTACATGGCCGTGCCCTCCTGGGCGAGGGTGACCGCGCTCGCGGTGCGGCCCATGGCCAGGTGGATGCGGGAGAGGTTGCACAGGGCGCTGGCCTCGCCCGCCCGGTCCTCGCACGCCCGGAAGTCCCGGATGGCCTCGGCGAGGTGGTTCTCGCCGGCGGCGTGGTGGTTCTGGTAGAGCGCGATGACCCCGCGGGTGTTCGCCGCCCAGCAGCGCGGCAGCGGGTCGTCGGCCTCCAGGGCCAGCGCCATCGCCTCGCGCGCCTCCTGGTCCGCCTGGTCGAACCGCCCGGAGACGTGGTGGACGTAGGCCAGGGCGATGGCGGCGCGCGCCTCCGCCCTGCCGTCCCCGGAGCTGCGGGAGTCCTGCCGCAGGGCCGTCGCGACGGTCTCGTACCCCTTGGAGTTCGCCCCGGACTCCGCCAGGTCCAGCGCCGCCCACAGCAGGTCCACCGCCCGCCGCAGGGAGTCGCCGCCGGCCGACCGGCGCGCGCAGGCCAGCAGGCAGTCCGCCTCGGCGTACAGCCAGTCCTGGGCCGCGTGCCGGTCCGCGAAGGTCAGGCCGCGGTACGTCGTCGGCTCCAGGTGGTCGACCAGGCGGTCGCCCGGGCGCTCGATCGCGTACACCCGCGCCGCCGTCGCCAGGTAGAAGTCGAGCAGCCGGGAGAGCGCCAGGTCCCGCTCCCCGGGCGGCTGTTCGTCCCGCTCCGCGCACGCCCGCGCGTAGAGGCGGACCAGGTCGTGGAAGCGGTAGCGGCCGGGGGCCGCGGACTCCAGGAGGGAGGCGTCCACGAGGGACTCCAGCAGGTCCTCGGCGTCGTGGAGCGGCAGGTCCAGGACGGCCGCCGCGGCCGCGAGGGAGATGTCCGGGCCGTCGGCGAGGCCCAGCAGGCGGAACGCGCGGGCCTGCGCCGGCTCCAGCTGCCCGTAGCCCAGCTCGAACGTCGCCTTCACCGCGAGGTCGCCCGCCTGGAGCTCATCGAGGCGGCGGCGCTCGTCGGCGAGCTTGGCCGCGAGGACCGAGACCGTCCAGGTGCGCCGCGCCGCCAGCCGCGAGGCGGCGATGCGGATCGCCAGGGGCAGGAAACCGCACGCGGCGACCACGTCCAGGGCCGCCTCGCGCTCCGCCCGGACCCGCTCGGCGCCCACGATCCTGGTGAAGAGCTGGAGCGCCTCCTCCGGCGACATCACGTCCAGGTCGACCAGGTGCGCGCCGGCGAGGTCCACCATCCGCACGCGGCTGGTGACCAGGGCCGCGCACCCCGCCGTCCCCGGCAGCAGCGGGCGGACCTGCGCCGCGTCCCGCGCGTTGTCCAGCAGGACCAGCACCCGCCGCCCGGCCAGCGTCGAGCGGTACAGGGCGGCGCGCTCGTCGAGCGAGTCGGGGATGGCCGAGTCGGCCGTACCGAGGGCCCGCAGGAAGGCGCCGAGCACGGTCTCCGGCTCCGCGGCCCGCGCGCCCGCGCCCTGGAGGTCCACGTACAGCTGGCCGTCCGGGAAGTGCGGCCGGGCGTCGTGCGCGACGTGCACGGCGAGCGTCGTCTTGCCGACCCCGCCGATGCCCGCGAGTGCCGACACCGCCATGACCGAGCCCTCGGCGGTGGCCAGCCGGTCGCGCAGCTCCCGCACGAACGCGGTCCGGCCGGTGAAGTCCGGGACCGTGGCCGGCAGCTGCGCCGGGCGGGACGGCTTGGGCGCGGCGGGCGGCTCCTCCACCGGGCGCGCCAGTTCCACGTCGGCCTGGAGGATGCGCTGCTGGAGCCGGGAGAGCTCCGGCGCGGGGTCGACGCCCAGCTCGTCGGCGAGGAGCCGGCGCGTGTCCGCGTACACCGCCAGCGCCTCGGCCTGCCGGCCGCTGCGGTACAGGGCCAGCATCAGCAGCTCCCGCAGCCGCTCGCGCAGCGGGTGCGCGGCGGTCAGGGCGGTCAGCTCGGACACCGCCTCCGCGTGGTGGCCGCAGTCCAGGTCCAGGTCGAGCCGGGTCTCCAGGAGCGACAGCCGCCACTCCTCCAGCCGGGCGCGCTGCGTCTCGGCGTACGGCCCGGGCACGGAGGCGAGCGGCTCGCCGTTCCACAGGCCCAGCGACTTGTTGATGAGGACCCGGGCCTGGCCGCGCTCGCCCGCAGCCCGCGCCTTCTCGGCCTCGGCGGCCAGCTCCTGGGCGACGTTGAGGTCCAGGGCGTCGGCGCGGCCGCGGATCGCGTACCCGCCGGACTCGCTGACCAGCACCCCCGGCGGCAGCACCTTGCGCAGGCGCGAGGCGTACGTGCGGACCGCGGCGAGCGCCTGCGAGGGCGGTTCGTCGCCCCAGATGGCGTCGATGAGCTCGGCGGCCGTCGCCGTGCGCCCGTCGCGCAGCAGCAGTGCGGCGAGCAGGGCCCGCTGCTGGGGGGACCCGGAGGGCAGGGGGTCGCCGTCGTACCAGGCGCGGACCGGGCCGAGCACGCCGAAGCGCAGGTCGCCGCCGCCGGCGGGGGCCGGACGCGGCGCGCTCCGCTGCCCCGGCACTCGCGGCCCGTCTTCACGGTCCATAGCTCCCCCTGCCCGTACCGCTGGTCTCGCCCCGGACAGTCTGCCTTGTCGACGCCGTATGCGTCAGCAGGGGGTGACGCTCTGCACAAGCTCCCCCCACCGTGTAGCTGACGGACCGTCAGTTCAGCGCTACGGTGGTGCGCATGGAGACCCAGGCGACCTTCCCGCGGATCATCTCGGTCGACGACCACACGGTGGAGCCCCCGCACGTCTGGCGGGACCGGCTCCCCGCCAGGTACCGGGACACCGGCCCGCGCGTGGTCCGGGCCCCCCTGAAGGAGATGACCTTCCTGGGCGGGAAGTTCGCCCCGGTCATGGGCGGCCCGGGCGACGAGGGGCCCGTGGGGGACTGGTGGGTCTACGAGGACCTGCACCGGCCCCTCACCCGCCTCGACACCGCCGTCGGCTACGACCGCGACGAGATACGCCTGGAGGTCATCACCTACGAGCAGATGCGCCCCGGCTCGTACCGCGTCCCCGACCGCCTCGCCGACATGGACGTCAACCACGTCCAGTCCGCGCTCTGCTTCCCCACCTTCCCGCGCTTCTGCGGCCAGACCTTCACCGAGGCCGCCGACCGCGAACTCGGCCTGCTGGGCGTGCGCGCGTACAACGACTGGATGGTCGAGGAGTGGTGCGGCCCCGAGGCCCACGGCCGGCTCATCCCGCTGACCCTCGTCCCCCTGTGGGACGCCGGTCTCGCGGCGGCGGAGGTGCGGCGCAACGCCGCGCGGGGCGTGCGGGCGGTCGCCTTCTCGGAGATCCCGCCGCGCCTCGGGCTGCCGTCGGTCCACACCGACGCCTGGGACCCCTTCCTCGCGGCGTGCGACGAGACCGGCACGGTCATCGCGATGCACATCGGCTCGTCGTCGACGATGCCGTCGACCTCGGCGGACGCCCCGCCGGCCGTCGGCTCCACCATCACCTTCGCCAACTGCTGCTTCTCCCTGGTCGACTGGCTCATGAGCGGGAAGTTCGAGCGCTTCCCCGGGCTGAAGGTGATGTACGCCGAGGGCCAGATCGGCTGGATCCCGTACATCCTGGAACGGGCGGACGTCGTGTGGGAGGAGAACCGCGCGTGGGGCGGCGTCGCCGGCAAGGTGACGCGGCCGCCGTCGGAACTGTTCGCCGAGCACGTCCACGGCTGCTTCTTCGACGACGCGTTCGGGCTGCGGAACCTCGACGCCATCGGCGCGGGCAACGTCCTGTACGAGACGGACTACCCGCACTCCGACTCGACCTGGCCGAAGTCGCGGGAGGTCGGCGAGGCGCAGATGGCCCACCTGGCCCCGGACGTGGTCGAGCGGATCGTACGGGGCAACGCGATCGAGCTGCTGGGCCTGACGGAGGACGGGCTCTGGGCCGGGGCGTGAGGCCCCCCGGGGGCCACCCTGCCAGGGTCCTCAGGTCACCGCCAGGGGTGCTCAGGTCACCGCGGGGCCGACGGCGGGCCTCGCCTCACCGGCGGCCTGCCCGGCCGCGGGGGCGGGCTGCCCGGGTCCTCCGGGCGGCTCGAAGCCGGCGAGCATCTCCTCCAGCCCGCGCTGGTCGGGCCCGACGAACGGGTCCGCGCCGGGCGCGGAGGCCACCAGATCCAGGAACTCCGGTGCGCGGCCCGCGGCGGGCGGCAGGTGCGTGCTCAGGATCCGCTCGGGCGCCATGGTGCGCAGCGGCTCCACCGTGGCGAGGAACGCCTCCCGGTCCACCAGGTGCACCCACGGGCTGTCGACCGTCGCCCACAGCATCTGGCCCGCCCGCAGCGCGTCCGGCGGTACGTCGCCCACGTCGCCCGCCGTGGCCATCTCCGGGCTGGGCAGCGGGGCCCCGAAGCAGTCGGAGCTGAAGCAGGTTCCCGAGCCGGTGTCGTAGAACCCGACCGTCGCGGGGTTGTCGAACAGCGGCGGGCGGAACCCGACCAGCGTCCGGTCGCCGACGTCGAGGCTCTGGCCGGGGTTGAGCAGGTACACCCGGTCCAGGGGCAGCGGGCGGTACGTCGACATGATCCCCGCGCCCAGGAAGGTGGTCACCACCCGCGCCTTCGGCGCCGCCGCGAGGAGGTCGAAGATCGCCCCCGTGTGGTCGCGGTCCGGGTGGGTCAGCCAGATCCACCGGACGTCGGGCACATCGACCGCCGATCCCAGCGCGTCCATGAAGCCCCGGTCGGGCAGGCTGAGCCCGGTGTCGACGACGACGGGTTCCGCGGCGTGCAGCACGAAGGCGTTGACCGTCAGGAAACCGATGCCCGGCACGGGGAGGTGGTCGTTGAGGACGGTGACGTCACGTCCGAGGCGATGAAGGATCATGCGATCGGGCCTCCTCCCTCCCGAGTCTCCTCGCGACGGAGCCCGACATCAAGGGAGGAACCGGTACGCAACCGCCACTTCTTCGTCAAATCTCCCGGGGACGCGGCCTGGCCCGGAAGTGCATCCGCTCCCCCTGGCGGCCCAGGAGGCTCAGGAACTCGACGGGACCGTCCCCGGCGCTGCCGAACCAGTGCGGCACGCGCGTGTCGAACTCGGCCGCCTCGCCGGGCCCCAGCACCAGGTCGTGCTCGCCCAGCACCAGCCGCAGCCGCCCGGCGAGGACGTACATCCACTCGTACCCCTCGTGCACGCGCGGCTCCGGCTCGCCGCGGTCCGCGGGGATGACCACCTTCAGCGCCTGGAGCGGCCCCGGCTGCCGGGTCAGCGGCACGATCACCTTGTCGCCCGCGCGCCGGGGCGCGAGCCGGACGCGCGGGTCGCCGACCTCGGGAGCGCCCACCAGCTCGTCCAGGGGGACCTGGTGCGCCTGCGCGATGGGCAGCAGCAGCTCCAGGCTGGGACGGCGCTGGCCGCTCTCCAGGCGGGACAGCGTGCTCTTGGAGATGCCGGTGGCCTCGGCGAGGGCGGTGAGGGTGACGCCGCGCCGGGTGCGCAGGCGCTTGAGGCGGGGCCCGACATCGGCCAGGACATCGGCGATCTTCGACGGCTGCTGCTCCATGGCTCCACTCCACCCCCTCATCCCGTCCCCGGCAATTCCTGTTGCCGTTTCGGCAACGCGCGCGGGCGGCCGGGCGGGCGCTGTCGGTGGCCGGCTGTTCAGCTGTCCCCTGGGTCGCATGCCGAACGAACGCGCCCTCGTCGCGACGGCGCTCGGGTACGACATGGGGTGACCCCCGGCCGGCCCCGGGGGTTTCGCGGGGGCGGGGCGGCGGGAGCATCCCGGCATGACTCTTGAGATCGCCGAGGCGGAGAAGATCCTCGCCGGCAACTTCGCGCCCTGGGTGCTGGAGCTCGGACTGAGCGTCGTGGAGACGGGGGACGCGCACGCGGTGCTGCGGCTGCCGTGGGACGAGCGGCTCGCCCGGGAAGGGGGCGGCCTGTCCGGGCAGGCCCTGATGGCGGCGGCCGACACGGCGACCGTGATCGCGGTGTCCTCGGCACGCGGCGCCTTCGTGCCCATGACCACGGTGCAGCAGTCGACCAGCTTCCAGCGGATGGTGGCCGGTGCCGACGTGCTGGTGGACGCGCGGATCACCAAGCTGGGCAGGCGGATGGCGTTCGCCGAGATCACCCTGACCGCCGAAGGGGAGGCCGGGCCGGCCGCGCGGGCGTCCACGGTGTACGCGCTGCTCGGCTGAGGCCGGGGCGCCGCGGGGCTTGTCCGGCGGGGTGCCGGGCGCGACGATGGACCGGCCGCAAGTAACTGACACACTGTCAGATATGAGGTGGGGCATGGTCGCGTACGGGATCCAGCTGCCGGTCCAGTCGCTGAGCACCCTCTTCGCCGAGCCCTGGGAAGCGGCCGCCGGACCGGAGGACCTCGCGGAGGTCGCCCGGACCGCGGACCGGTGCGGCTTCGCGTACGTCGCCTGCTGCGACCACGTGGCGATACCGCGGCGGCTCGCCGGCGCGATGAGCACCGTGTGGTACGACCCCGTGGCCACCCTCGCCCACCTCGCGGCGGTCACCCGCCGGGTGCGGCTGCTCAGCCACGTCGCCGTCGTCGGGCTGCGCCATCCGCTGCTGACGGCGAAGCAGTACGCGACCCTGGACCACCTGAGCGGGGGGCGGCTGGTCCTGGGCGTCGGCGCCGGGCACGTACGGGAGGAGTTCGACGCGCTCGGCGTGGACTTCGAGCGGCGGGGGGCGGTGCTGGACGAGGTCGTGGACGCGCTGCGGGCGGCGCTCGGCGAGGAGGAGTTCCCCGTGTTCCACGGGGAGCGGTACGCCTTCCGGGACCTCGGGCAGCGGCCCCGTCCGGCGCAGCCGCGGGTGCCGGTCTGGGTCGGCGGCTCGTCGCCCGCCGCGGTGCGCCGCGCCGCGCTCAGGGGCGACGGGTGGCTGCCCGAGGGCGACCCGCGCGACCGGCTCCCCGCGCGGATCTCCCGGCTGCGGCGGCTGCGCGAGGAGGCGGGCGCCACCGGGCCGTTCACGGTCGGGGCCATCACCGAGGCGTTGTACGTGGGGACCGCGGCCTGGGACGTCGGCCGGCGCACGCTCAGCGGCCCGCCGGACGCCCTCGCCGAGTCGCTGCGCGCGTACGGGGCGATGGGCGTGGACCAGCTGCAGGTGCGGTTCCGCTCCCGGAGCCGCGAGGAGCTGACCGACCAGATGGGGGCGTTCGCCGCGGGCGTCGCCCCGCACCTGGGCTGAGGGGCCGGCGCGGGGAGGACATCCGATTTTCCTGACGCACCGTCAGCTATTGACGGTGCGGGGGCCCGGTGGAACAGTCGAGGGCTGACGGAGCGTCAGATAACGCGCAGGCAGCGCGCGCCGTGGGCGTCGCGTGCCGTAGGGACGGTGAACCCCTTGGAATTCGGGCTCTTTGTACAGGGATACGTACCGGCCGAGCGGGCCCGGGCCGATCCCGAGGCGGAACACAAGGCGCTGATCGAGGAGACCGAGTACGTCATCCAGGCCGACAAGTCCGGCTTCAAGTACGCCTGGGCCTCCGAGCACCACTTCCTGGAGGAGTACTCGCACCTGTCGGCCAACGACGTGTACCTCGGGTACCTGGCGCACGCGACGGAGCGGATCCACCTCGGGTCCGGCATCTTCAACCCGCTCGCCCCGGTCAACCACCCGGTGAAGGTCGCCGAGAAGGCCGCCATGCTCGATCACCTCTCGCGCGGCCGCTTCGAGTTCGGCACCGGACGCGGCGCCGGGTCCCACGAGATCCTCGGCTTCCTGCCGGGCATCACCGACATGAACCACACCAAGGAGATCTGGGAAGAGACCATCGCCGAGTTCCCCAGGATGTGGCTCCAGGACGAGTACCAGGGCTTCCGGGGGAAGCACTGGTCCCTGCCGCCCCGCAAGGTGCTGCCCAAGCCGTACGGCAGGGCCCACCCCGCCATGTGGTACGCGGCCGGCTCGCCGTCGTCGTACGCCATGGCCGGGAAAAAGGGGCTGGGCGTCCTCGGCTTCAGCGTGCAGAAGGTCTCCGACATGGAGTGGGTCGTCGACGCGTACAAGACGGCGGTGAAGGACGCCGACCCGGTCGGGGCGTTCGTCAACGACAACGTGATGGTGACGTCGACGGCGATCTGCGCGGAGACGCACGCGAAGGCCGTCGAGATCGCGGTCGGGGGCGGGCTGCACTACCTCCAGTCGCTGCTGTTCCGGTACCACGACACCTTCCCGCGGCCCGAGGGCATACCCCGGTGGCCCGAGCTGCTGCCCGAGTACACCGAGGAGATCATCGAGCTGCTCATCGCGGAGGAGCTGATGATCTGCGGCGACCCGGACGAGGTGCTGCGGCAGTGCAGGCGGTGGGAGCAGGCGGGGGCGGACCAGCTCTCCTTCGGGCTGCCGATCGGGGTGTCGTACGAGGACACGATGACGACGATCCGGCTGATCGGGGAGCACGTGATCCCCGAGATCGACGCGGATCCGGTCCACCGCACCACCCGCTTCCGCGCCTCCGCTTAGCGCCGCGGGCCCGGCTCGGCCCGGCGGGCGGGAGAAGGGCGCGAGGCGGGCGGAAGGCGGGCGGGAGACGGACGGGGCAGGGACGCGGGGGCGCGGCATCCCGGGCCGCGCGCCCCGTACCGGCCCCGGCCGGAGGGCGCCCGCGGCCCCCTCCGGCCGGGGCGCACACCGAGGGCCGCAAGGGCCCGTGGGAGGAAGGGACGCCATGCTCGACCACCTGATCCGGGGCGCCGCCCTCGTCGACGGCACCGGTGCCCCCGCCCGCCCTGCGGACGTCGGGCTCCGGGACGGCCGCGTCGCGGTCGTCGCGCCCGCCGGCACCGTCACCGAAGCCGCCCGCGGCAGCGAGGACGCCGACGGGCTCGTCCTCGCGCCCGGGTTCGTCGACCCGCACACCCACTACGACGCCCAGCTCTTCTGGGACCCGTACGCCACGCCCTCCATGAACCACGGCGTCACCACCGTCGTCGGCGGCAACTGCGGCTTCACCCTCGCGCCGCTCCACCCCGGCCGGCCCGGGGACGCCGACTACACGCGCCGCATGATGGCCAAGGTCGAGGGCATGTCCCTCCGGGCGCTGGAGGAGGGCGTCGACTGGGGCTGGCACGGCTTCGGGGAGTACCTGGACGCCCTGGAGGGGCGCATCGCCGTGAACGCGGGGTTCATGGTGGGGCACTGCGCCCTGCGCCGGTACGTCATGGGCGCGGACGCCGTCGGCGGGCAGCCCGCGCCCGGGCAGCTGCGGGAGATGGTACGGCTGCTGCACGACGCCATGGACGCCGGCGCCTGGGGCCTGTCCACCACCCGGTCGTCCACGCACGCGGACGGCGACGGCCGGCCCGTCCCGTCCCGGCACGCCACGCCCGCCGAGCTCCTCGCCCTCTGCCGGGCGGTCGGCGAGCACGAGGGGACGCAGATCGAAGCGATCGTCGCCGGGTGCCTCGACCGGTTCGAGGACGCCGAGATAGACCTGCTCGTCGAGATGAGCGCCGCCGCCGGGCGGCCGCTCAACTGGAACGTCCTCACCATCGACGCCGCCGTCCCCGACCGCGTCCCCCGGCAGCTGCTCGCGAGCGAGCGGGCCCGCAAGGCCGGCGGGCGGGTCGTGGCGCTGACGATGCCCATCCTGACCCCGATGAACATGTCCCTCGGGACCTTCTGCGCGCTCAACCTGATCCCCGGCTGGGGAGAGGTCCTGGGGCTGCCGGTGCCCGAGCGGACCGCCCTGCTCCGCGACCCGGCCGTCCGGGCGGAGATGCTGCGGCGCGCCCGCTCCGAGGAGGCCGGGGTCTTCCGGCGGCTCGCCGACTTCGGCCGGTACGTCATCGGTGACACGTACAGCCCGGCGAACGAGGGGCTGACCGGGAGGATCGTGCGGGACGTCGCACAGGAGCGGGGACAGGACCCCTTCCAGTGCCTGGTCGAGATCTGCGCGCAGGACGGCCTGCGCACCGTGCTGTGGCCCATGCCCCCCGACAACGACCCGGCCTCCTGGGCGCTGCGCCGGGAGACCTGGGCGCACGAGGACGTGCTGCTCGGCGGCTCGGACGCGGGGGCGCACCTGGACCGGATGTGCGGCGCCCCCTACACCACGCGGTTCATCGGGGACTGTCTGCGCGGCCGCCGGCTGGTCGGCCTGGAGCGGGCGGTGCGGATGCTCACCGACGACCCGGCGCGTCTCTTCGGGCTGCGCGGGCGCGGGCGCGTCGCCGAGGGCCACCACGCCGACCTGGTGCTCTTCGACCCCGGGCGGATCGACGCCGGGCCCGCCGCCCTCGTCCACGACCTGCCGGGCGGCAGCCCGCGCCTGGACTCGCGAGCCGTGGGGATCGTGTCGGTGCGGGTCAACGGCGTCGAGACGGTACGGGACGACCGGATCACCGGCGCGGTCCCGGGCACGGTCCTGCGGTCCGGCCGGGACACCCGGACGGTGTCCACGCGATGACGCCGGAGCGGCTGTACATAGGGGGAGAGTGGGTCGATCCGGACGGCGGGCACTACGAGGTCACGGACCCCGCCACCGAGGAGGTCGTCGGCCTCGCCCCGGAGGCGAGCCCGGCCCAGGTGCACGAGGCCGCGCGCGCCGCCCGCGAGGCCTTCGCGAGCTGGTCGCGCACCCGCCCCGAGGAGCGCGCCGCCGTGCTGGACCGGGCCGCCGACCTCATGGCGCGGGACGCCCGGGCGCACGCCCGCCTCGCGCAGGCCGAGAGCGGAGCCACCCCCGCCACCGCGCGGGGCATGCAGGTCGCGGTGGGGATCGCGCGGTTCCGGCGGTACGCGAAGGGCGCGCTGGAGCCGGTCGAGCAGGCGGTCCCGCCGCAGATCAACGAGGCGGGGCCGATGGGGCGGGCCGGTGTCTTCGGTGCCGTGGCGGTGCGCCGCCCGGTGGGCGTGGTCACCTGCATCACCTCGTACAACAACCCCTGGGCCAACCCGGCCGGCAAGATCGCTCCGGCGCTCGCCATGGGCAACACGGTGGTCGTGAAGCCCGCCCCGCAGGACCCGCTCTCCGTGTACGCCATGGCCCGTGCCCTCGCGGAGGCCGGGGCGCCGCCGGGCGTCGTCAATGTCGTCACGGGCTCGGGGCCGGAGGCCGGCGCGGCGGCGGTGGCCTCTCGGGACGTCGACATGGTCAGCTTCACCGGTTCGACGGCGGTCGGGCAGCGCATCGGCGAGGTCTGCGGGCGCGAGCTGAAGCGGCAGCTGCTGGAGCTCGGCGGCAAGGGCGCGGCGCTGGTCTTCGACGACGCCGACCTGTCCGCGGCGATCGGCGGCATCGGCACGACGTTCTCCTTCTACAGCGGCCAGATCTGCACGGCTCCGACGCGGGTGCTGGCGCAGCGCCGGGTGTACGGCCGGCTGGTGGAGGGGCTGGCCGCGTACCTGGGCCGGATGACGGTGGGGGACCCGGCCGACCCGGGGACGGTCGTCGGTCCGGTGATCTCGGCCGCGCACCGCGACCGGGTGGAGTCGTACGTCGAGCTGGGCCGCGAGGAGGGGGCGCGGGTCCTGCGGCACGGCCGTGCGCCGGCGCACGGAAAGGGCTTCTACGTCCCCCCGGCGCTGCTGACCGAGTGCACGAGCGGCATGCGGGTGGTCCGGGAGGAGATCTTCGGGCCGGTGGTGGTGGTCGTGCCGTTCGACGACGAGGAGGAGGGCATCGCGCTCGCCGGCGACACCGACTACGGCCTGATCGACTACGTCTGGTCGGCGGATGTGGCCCGTGCCTTCAGGGTGGCGGCCCGGCTGCGGGCCGGCGGCGTCGGCGTGAACACCGTCGGGCGCAACATGGAGGCCCCGTTCGGCGGCTTCCGCAAGAGCGGGGTGGGGCGGGACGTCGGCTCCTACGCGCTGCACGCCTACAGCGAGTTGCAGGCGGTCGTCTGGCCCGGGTGACACCCGTACGGAGCACGGTCAGCGGCGCGCCGGGAGGCGTCCCGGTAGCGGCCCCAAAAAGTCTTGGGAAAATTTGAAAAACGACAAAACGGACACCGCTGCGGTTCCCGCATATCGAACGGCGGGCCGGGTGCCTACCAAATCGAACGGCTGGACGCTGACAAGTCTTTGAATCCTTGACCAATAAGCGGCCGACACCTGGCAAAGCAAGGGAAAGATCGCGGAGTTCCGTGCTCCGGATGTGGAAACCGCAGCACCTAACGTCCTTCGCATGACTCAGGTGGAAGCACGGCCCCAGGCCGGAGACACGGTAAGGGGCGTCGCCGGGATGGGCGACTCCGACGACATCAGGAGCAAGGGGCTCGGCGGGAACTCCGTCGGCCTGGTGGGCAGCGCCGTCATCGGCATCTCGACCGTTGCCCCCGTCTACTGCCTGACCTCGACCCTCGGCTCGACGGCCGGCGAGGTCGGCCTCCGGATGCCCGCCGTCTTCCTGGCGGGGTTCCTCCCCATGCTCCTCGTCGCCTTCGCGTACCGGGAGCTCAACAAGGTGATGCCGGACTGCGGCACCTCCTTCACCTGGACCGTGAAGGCCTTCGGCCCCAGGATCGGCTGGATGTGCGGCTGGGGCCTGGTGATCGCCACGATCATCGTCCTCTCCAACCTCGCCGGCGTCGCCACCTCCTACTTCTGGCTGCTGGCCGGTGAGATCGCCGGCAACCCGGACGTCGCCGCACTGGACGACAACAAGGCCGTCCACATCCTCACCTGCCTCACCCTCATCGCCATCGCGACCGCCATCAGCTACCGCGGCATGACCGCCACCAAGGGCGTGCAGTACGCCCTGGTCGGCCTCCAGCTCGTGGTCCTCGCCGTCTTCGTCGTCATGGCCTTCTCCAAGGTGGGCAGCCCGGAGTTCACCACCGGCGCCGACTTCTCCTGGTCGTGGCTGAACCCCTTCGCGGTCGAGTCCTTCTCCGCCTTCACCGCCGGCCTCTCCCTCGCGATCTTCATCTACTGGGGCTGGGACGCCTGCATGGCGACCAACGAGGAGACCACCGGCAGCGCACGGACCCCCGGCCGCGCCGCGCTCATCACCATGGTGGTGCTGGTCGGCTCGTACCTCGCCACCGGCATCGCCGCGCAGATGGTCGCCGGCTCCGGCGACAAGGGCCTCGGCCTGGCCAACCCGGACACCTCCGACAACGTCTTCGCCGCCCTCGCCGGCCCCGTCATGGGCGGCGTCCTCGGCGTCACCCTCTTCGTCGCCGTCCTCGCCTCCGCCGCCGCGAGCCTCCAGACCACCTTCATCCCGGTGGCGCGCACGGTCCTCGCGATGTCGACGTACGAGGCCCTGCCCCACTCCTTCACCAAGGTCCACCCCCGCTTCAAGACCCCGGGCCTGGCGACGGTCGTCGCCGGCGTCGCCACCGGCGTCTTCTACACGGTGATGACGCTGGTCAGCGAGAACGTCCTGGTCGACACCATCTACGCGCTCGGCCTGATGATCTGCTTCTACTACGCCCTGACGGCCTTCGCCTGCGTCCGGTACTTCCGCAAGGAGCTCACCCGCTCCGCCCGGGACGCCGTGTTCAAGGGCGTCCTGCCGGCCCTCGGCGGCCTCATGCTGACCGCGGTCTTCGGCAAGACCCTGTACGACATGTGGGACCCGGCCTACGGCTCCGGCTCCGCCGTCCTCGGCATGGGCTCCGTCTTCGTGATCGGCGTCGGCCTGCTCCTCCTGGGCGTGGTGATCATGCTCGTGATGCAGCGCCGCAGCCCCGCGTTCTTCCGGGGCGAGGTCCTCACCAAGGACACCCCCTCGCTGGTGGTCGCCGACTGACGGCGCACCCGGGCAACACCTGAGCCGGAAGGGCGGCCACCGTGGGACGGCACGGCGGCCGCCCTTCCGTATGCGTGGAACGCGCCCACGCGGCAAGGTGGAGCGTATGTACGACCTCAACGACATCGCCGAGGAACACCTCAAGGCCGCCCACGCCGACGAACACGGCCGCAGCGCCAACCTGATCCTGCGCGACCCGCCGCTGCGCCAGACCGTCATCGCACTCACCGCCGGCACCGCCCTGGACGAGCACACCCCGCCGCCCGCCTCCTCGATCCAGGTCCTGCGGGGCGTGGTGAAGGTGACGGGCCCGTCCGGGGACAAGGAACTGACCATGGGCTCCCTGTACCTGATGCCGCACGAGCGGCACGGCCTGAAGGCCGTGACGGACGCGGCCGTCCTGCTCACCGCCGTCAACGACTGACGCCGACACCGGACGGCGCGGCACCGGACGAGGTGCTCACCCCAGGAACACCGGGTTCGTGAAGGCCGCGAGCGCGCCCGGCAGGCCCGTCGCCGGCGCGGCCGCCGGATGGCGGACCTCCGCGCGGACGTACGCGGCGTACGCCGGGGCCGTCGTCCACTCCGCACCGCCCGTGCCCGACGCGGGCAGCGCCGCCGTGTGCAGCACGCCCTGGTCGGTGACGAAGCGGACCGTGCAGCCCGGCGCACCGGTCACCTCCAGGCGGACCGTCACCGGGGCGTCCCGCGCCACCCGCAGCCGCTCGCCGATCCCCGCGTGCGCCCCGCGCCCGCCCGCCGCGGAGAACGCCAGCGAGACGGCCGACGACTCGGCGACGTACGAGCGCCCGGCCCGCAGCCCGTCCAGGACCGCCTCCCGCGTCAGGTCGTCCGCCAGCACCACGGTCTGCGGCTCGCCCACCCGCTGCGGCTCGCGGTGCGCGTCACTGCTGCCCATCGCCGGCGTCCAGCGGCCCCGGCCCGCGCCCAGCGTGCCGTCCCAGTCGGCCAGCGCCACCTCGTCGTCCGGGGTCCACGGGCCGTTCCAGACCTCCACCGCATCGGCCTCGGCGAAGCCGAACTTCCACGAGCAGCCGACGCACGTGGCGTGCGGGTGCGCCGGTACGACCAGCCCGCCGGCGCGCCGGATCTCCCGGGCGTACCGCGCGAACCGGTTGTCGCGCGCCCGGTAGCGCCAGTCGACGAACGTGCCGGGGTCGGTGCCGAGCGCCACGACGTGACCGGTGCGCGTCGTCACCTCCTCGCCGGTGAGGACGAGCAGGTCATCGCCCCACAGGCCCTCCCACGCGCCGTGCGCCGCGTGCGTGTTGTGCTCGGAGGTGTTGATGAAGTCCAGCCCGGCGGCCCGTGCGGCCGCGGCGATCTCCGCCGGCGTGCGCCGGCCGTCCGAGTACACCGAGTGCAGGTGGCAGTCGCCGCGGTACCAGGCCCGCCCGCGCCCCCGGGCCCGCTGCGGCGGGTACACCGGCCGCGGCGTCGCCCCCGCGGGCCCGTACACGACCCCGACCGTCACCGTGTACGCCAGGCCCTGCGGGGCCACCGTGTACGGCCCGAGGACGAGGTGCCAGGTCCCGGCGCGCACGGGCCCCGGCAGGTAGCCCGGTGTCGCCGCGTCCGCCCGCAGGAAGAACGTTGACCGCGCGCCGCCCGACCAGCCGCGGAAGCCGGGCCCGCCGGGGCCGGTCCCGCGCTCGTCGAAGATGCCGATGTCGAGGGCGTTGCCCTGCGTCCCCGCGGGCACGGCGGGCCGTTCGTACGCGTACGCCACCCGCAGCTCGCGCACCCCGCGCGGGACCTCGACCGGCACGTACACGTAGTCGGGCGAACCGGGCGGCAGCGTGCCGCGCACGACCACCTCCGCACGCCCGCCCGCGAAGCTCACGCCCGGCAGCGCCAACGCCCCCGCCGCCCCCGCCACGAACTCCCGCCTGTCCAGCATGGACCCACCTTCCCCGCACGAGGTGAACGCGCCGACACCGTACGCCGACGGTCTCGGAATCCGCCGCCGTACGCCATACGTTGGCCGCATGCGCATCGCGACCACGATCTTCCTGACCGATCAGACGATCACGCCCGTACGGCTCGCACGCGAGCTGGAGCAGCGCGGATTCGCGGGCCTCTACCTGCCCGAGCACAGCCACATCCCCGTCGAGCGCACCAGCCCCTACCCGGCCGGCGGTGTCCTGCCACCCGAGTACGGCCGCTGCCTCGACGCGTTCATGGCGCTCGGCCAGGCCGCCGCCGTCACCGAACGGCTCGGCCTCGGCACCGGCATCACCCTCGTCGCCCAGCACGACCCGATCGACCTGGCCAAGCAGGTCGCCACCCTCGACCACCTCTCCGGCGGCCGCTTCACCCTCGGCGTCGGCTACGGCTGGAACCGCGAGGAGGCCGAGGACCACGGCGTGGTCTGGCGCACCCGGCGCGACCGCACCCACGACGCACTGGCCCTCATGCGGGCCCTGTGGGCGGCCGAACCGACCGCCCACCAC
Source organism: Streptomyces sp. NPDC051310 (assembly GCF_044455245.1). Lineage (NCBI taxonomy): Bacteria > Bacillati > Actinomycetota > Actinomycetes > Kitasatosporales > Streptomycetaceae > Streptomyces > Streptomyces sp. NPDC051310. Next base: position 180,600 of record NZ_JBITEO010000003.1, on the reverse strand, counting down.
GGGCAGTTCCACTCGGTACGCGCCTCCGCCGCCTGGCCCAAACCGGCGGGCGGCGCCCCCCGGATCCTGCTCGGCGGCGCGGCGGGCCCCAAGCTGTTCGCCGCCGTCGCCGCGCACGCCGACGGATGGATGCCCATCGGAGGCCGCGGCCTGAGCGAGACCGTCCCCGCCCTGCGCGCGGCCTGGGAGAAGGCGGACCGCGACCCCGCCGCCCTGCGGGTCGTGCCCTACGCGGTCCGCCCGAGCGCCGGCAAGCTCGACCGCTTCGCGGAGCTCGGCATCACCGAGGTGGTGGCGCAACTCCCCGCCGCCCCCGAGCCGGAGGTGCTGCGCACGCTGGATGACTATGCCCAGTATCTGTAGGGATCCCGCCCTCGTATGCTCGGTCCATGACCGTTGACCAGCACGGAAGCCCCACCCGGAACGCCATGCGCCGCGCCCTCAAGCGGGCCCGGGACGGGGTGGCGCTGGACGCCGCCGAGGCCGCCGTGCTGCTGCGGGCGCGCGGGGAGGACCTGCGCGACCTCACCGCGTCCGCCGCCCGCGTGCGGGACGCCGGGCTGGAGGCGGCCGGGCGCGGCGGGGTCATCACGTACTCGAAGAGCGTCTTCGTCCCGCTGACCCGGCTGTGCCGCGACAAGTGCCACTACTGCACCTTCGCGACCGTGCCCGGCAAGCTGCGGCGGGCCGGACACGGCCTCTACATGTCGCCGGACGAGGTGCTGGACATCGCGCGGCGCGGCGCCGAACTCGGCTGCAAGGAAGCGCTCATCACGCTGGGGGACAAGCCCGAGGACCGCTGGCCCGAGGCCCGCGAGTGGCTGGACGCGCACGGCTACGACGACACCCTCGCGTACGTACGGGCCATGGCGATCCGCATCCTGGAGGAGACCGGGCTGCTGCCGCACCTCAACCCGGGCGTCATGTCGTGGACCGACTTCCAGCGGCTCAAGCCCGTCGCCCCCTCCATGGGCATGATGCTGGAGACCACCGCGACCCGGCTCTGGTCCGAGCCGGGCGGCCCGCACCACGGCTCCCCGGACAAGGAGCCCGCCGTGCGGCTGCGCGTCCTGGAGGACGCCGGGCGCTCCTCCGTGCCCTTCACCACCGGGCTGCTCATCGGCATCGGCGAGACGTACGAGGAGCGCGCCGAGTCCCTCTTCGCGCTGCGCCGCGTCGCCCGCGCCTACCACGGCATCCAGGAACTCATCATCCAGAACTTCCGCGCCAAGCCGGACACGGCGATGCGCGGCATGCCGGACGCCGAGCTCGACGACCTGGTCGCCACGATCGCCGTCGCCCGGCACATCATGGGCCCCTCCGCCTGCCTGCAGGCCCCGCCGAACCTGGTCGACGGGGAGTACGAGCGGATCGTCGCCGCCGGCATCGACGACTGGGGCGGGGTCTCCCCGGTCACCATCGACCACGTGAACCCGGAGCGGCCCTGGCCGCAGATCGACACCCTCGCCGAACGGTCCGCCGCCGCGGGCTTCGCACTGCGCGAACGCCTCTGCGTCTACCCCGAGTTCGTCCGCCGCGGCGAACCGTGGCTCGACCCGCGGCTGCTGCCGCACGTGACCGCGCTCGCCGACCCCGCGACCGGGCTGGCGAACCCCGACGCACCCGTCCGCGGCCTGCCCTGGCAGGAACCCGACGAGACCTTCACCGGATCGGGCCGCACCGACCTGCACCGCACCATCGACACCACCGGACGCACCCACGACCGGCGGGACGACTTCGACGAGGTGTACGGCGACTGGGAGGCGCTGCGCGAGGCCGCCGCGCCCGGCATGGTGCCGCAGCGCATCGACACGGACGCGCGGGCCGCGCTGCGCCAGGCCGCCGACGACCCGACCGGGCTGACCGACGACCAGGCCCTGGCCCTGCTGCACGCCGACGGACCCGCGCTGGACGCCCTCACCCGCATCGCCGACGACGTCCGCCGCGACACGGTCGGCGACGACGTCACCTACGTCGTCACGCGCAACATCAACTTCACCAACGTCTGCTACACCGGCTGCCGCTTCTGCGCCTTCGCCCAGCGCCGCACCGACGCCGACGCGTACACCCTCTCCCTGGACCAGGTCGCCGACCGCGCGCAGCAGGCGTGGGACGTCGGCGCGGTCGAGGTGTGCATGCAGGGCGGCATCCACCCGGACCTGCCGGGCACGGCGTACTTCGACATCGCGCGGGCCGTGAAGCAGCGCGTGCCGGACCTGCACGTCCACGCCTTCTCGCCGATGGAGGTCGTCAACGGCGCCACCCGGACCGGACTGTCGATCCGCGAGTGGCTGACGGCGGCCAAGGAGGCCGGCCTGGACTCCATCCCGGGAACCGCCGCCGAGATCCTCGACGACGAGGTGCGCTGGGTCCTCACCAAGGGCAAACTGCCGGCCGCCACCTGGATCGAGGTGGTGCGGACCGCGCACGAGCTCGGCATCCGCTCCTCCTCGACCATGATGTACGGGCACGTCGACCAGCCCCGCCACTGGCTCGGCCACTTGCGCACGCTCTCCCGCATCCAGCAGGAGACCGGCGGCTTCACCGAGTTCGTCACGCTGCCGTTCATCCACACCAACGCCCCCGTGTACCTGGCGGGCATCGCCCGCCCCGGCCCCACGGTCCGCGACAACCGCGCCGTCACCGCCATGGCCCGCCTCCTGCTCCACCCGCACATCCCCCACATCCAGACGAGCTGGGTCAAGCTCGGCGCGGACGGCGCCGCCGAGATGCTCCGCTCCGGCGCCGACGACCTCGGCGGCACGCTGATGGAGGAGACCATCTCCCGGATGGCCGGCTCCCGGTACGGCTCCTACCGCTCCGTCCGGGACCTCGTCGCCATCGCGGAGTCGGCGGGCCGCCCGGCCCGTCCCCGTACGACGTTGTACGGCGAGGTGCCCGAGGAGCGCATCCGCACGGCGGCCGCCTCCGACGGGCACCTGCCGGAGCTGTTGCCGGTGCTGGACGCCCCGGTATGAACCCGCCCAGAAGCCGCCTGGAGGGGGAACCGGCCACATAGCACGCGGCCCCCGGACGCCCGGCACCCGTTCCATTACAGTGCTGCGCGCCGGACGCAGGTGACAGGGACGGGAGGGGCGCGAGGTGTGTGCAGCAGCCGCGGCTGTCTGGGGCCGGGCCGAGCAGCAGGACTTCCGCGCCCGGGTGCGGGGCTGTCTCCTCGGCGGCGCCATCGGTGACGCCCTGGGGGCCGGGGTCTCGCAGCTGTCGGTGGAGGCGATCCGCGCCGCGCACGGCGCCGAGGGCCTGGCCGACCTGGCGCCCGCGTACGGGCGGCGCGGGGCCGTGACGGCGGCCACACAGCTCACGCTCTTCACGGTCGACGGGCTGATACGCGCCCAGGTGCGCCGCGACACCGGCGCCTGGCACCCGCCGACCGACGTGCACCGCGCGCACCTGCGGTGGGCGGCGACCCAGCGGGACTGGGGCCCGGACGAGCGCCGCAAGGACAACGGCTGGCTCGCCTGCGAGGAGTGGCTCTACACCCGCCGCGACCCGGGCCGCGCCACGCTCACCGGGCTCGCCGACGAGACCCCGGGCACGCTGGACCGGCCGAAGAACCCCGCCGCCCGGGACGCCGGCGCGCTGGTGCGCTCCGCGCCCTTCGGGCTGCTGGTGGGCTGGGAGCCGCAGCTGGTGTGCCAGCTCGCCGTGGAGTGCGCGGTCCAGACGCACGGCCATCCCGCCGCGTACCTGGCGGCCGGTGCCTTCGCCGTCATCGTGCACGGCCTGGCCCGCGGCGAGACCGTCGACGGCTCCGTCCAGCGGGCGCTGGCCCAGCTCGCGCCCCGGCCCGGCCACGAGCCGGTGGCCGAGGCGCTGAAGCACGCCCTCGGCGCCGTACGCCAGGGCATCCCGAGCCCTGCCCGGATCGCCTCGCTCGGCGACACCGACGGCGAGCACGCGGAGGACGCGCTGGCCATCGCCGTGTACTGCACGCTGGTCGGCGAGGACATCCGGCACGGGCTGCGCCTGGCGGTCAACCACGACGGGCCCTCGGAGGCCACCGGCGCGCTCACCGGCGCGCTGCTGGGCGCCCTGCACGGCGAGACCGCCCTCCCGCCCGGCTGGCTGGCCGAGCTGGAAGGGCGGCCGACGATCCTGGAACTGGCGGACGACTTCGCCATGGAGATGACGCAGGGCCCGGCCCTGCACGGACCGGGCGCCTCCGCGCCGGGCTGGCTCGCCCGCTACCCGAGGGGCTGACGGGCGGGTGCCTCCGGTGCCTCCGGGTCCGGGGCCCCGGGCTCCGCGAGGGCGCCCGCCCCGGACGCCGGAGTGCCGTCGTCGGAGTGGAGCCGGTCCAGCACCCGGTCCCGCTCCGGGGTGTCCTCCGGCTTGACGAACCCGATCAGCACGTACAGCACCAGCGAGGTCGCCACCGGCGAGACGATCTGGATCTGCAGCTCGACGCCGTCCAGGCCGTAGTTCGTCAGCCAGAAGGCGAACAGGCCCGCCGCCCAGGACACCAGCGCCGCCGTCGGCCCCGACTTCCTGAAGGCCCGCAGCAGCCCCAGCATGAAGGGGATCGCGATCGGCCCCATCAGCCCGGCCACCCACTTGATGACGACCGTGATGATGTCCTTGAAGGTGGGGGAGTTGACCTGGGTGGCCACCGCCATGGACAGGGCGAGGAAGGCGACCGTGGACCAGCGTGCCGCCAGCAGCCCCGCGCGGTGCGTCCAGCCGCGCGCCGCCTTCGACAGGGCGGGTGCGATGTCCCGGGTGAAGACGGAGGCGATGGCGTTGGCATCCGAGGAGCACATGGCCATCGTGTGCGAGAAGAACCCGACGATGACCAGGCCCAGCAGCCCGTGCGGCAGCAGTTGCGCGGTCATCAGCGCGTACGCGTCCGACGCGTCCGGCTTCTCCGGAGTGATCAGCAGCGGGGCGCACCACATGGGGAAGAAGAGGACCAGCGGCCACACCAGCCACAGGATGGCCGACAGCCGGCCGGAGCGGGTGGCTTCACGGGCGGTGGGCGTGGCCATGTAGCGCTGCGCCTGGTTCCACATGCCGCCGCTGTACTCGAAGGTCTTGATGAAGAGGTAGGCGAGGAGGAAGGTCAGCGTGTACGGGCCGGCCGTGGGAGCCGTGTGGCCCTGGAGCTCGGGCCGGTCCCACACCGTCCACAGCGCGCTGAAGCCGCCGAGCTCGGCCATGACGGCGGCGAGCATCGCGATGCCCGCGAAGAACTGGATGATGAACTGCCCCAGTTCGGTCAGGGCGTCCGCCCACAGGCCGCCCACCGTGCAGTAGATGCCGGTGATGACACCGGTGATGAGGATGCCCTCGTTGAGCGAGATCCCGGTGAAGACGGACAGCAGCGTCGCGATCGCCGCCCACTTCGCGCCCACGTCCACGATCTTGAGGAGCACCCCGGACCAGGCGAGTGCCTGCTGCGTCGGCAGGTTGTAGCGGTTCTTCAGGTACTCCAGGGGCGAGGCGACGTGGAGCCGGGAGCGCAGCCGGTTGAGCCGGGGCGCGAAGAGGTGCGCCCCGACGGCGATGCCGATGGCGATGGGGAAGGACCAGGTGACGTACGAGGTGACGCCGTACGTGTACGCGATGCCCGCGTAGCCGGTGAACATCACCGCGCTGTAGCCGGACATGTGGTGCGAGATCCCGGACAGCCACCACGGCATCTTGCCGCCCGCGGTGAAGAAGTCGCTCACGTCGTCCACGCGTTTGTGGGACCAGAGCCCGATCGCCACCATCACGCCGAAGTAGCCGATCAGCACAGCCCAGTCGAGACTGTTCATGTGTGTCCCCTCCAGGGGTGCGGTCCGGGTCCTCCTTGTGAACGCGGTTCATGGTGTGGTGAGTTGAGGCCCGGCGACAACGCGCGGTCGGGTCAAGAGAGGGTAAAAACCGTTCTCTGTCTTGTCCTCCGTTCAAGGACATGAACTACCGCGGTGCACGAAAGGGGCCACACGGGGAGGCTTCGCCCGTGCGGCCCGAGATGGTCCGGCGGCTGCGTGCGCCGGACACGACCGAGCCCCCTCGGCCGGGACGGCGGACCAGTCGAGAGGGCTCATGCGGTGGTGCGGTGGTGCGGTGATGCAGTGGTGCCGAGCGGCGGACAGGCTCAGAGGGCCCCCGCGCTCACTTCCCGGACGAACGCGTTCCACGACGAGGGGACGAACGTGATCGACGGTCCGGCCGGCACCTTGGAGTCCCGCACCGCGATCTCCTGGACCACCGGGGACTTCACCTCGACACACGCACCGTTCCCGCCCGAGTACGAGGATTTGGTCCAGGTGTCCGTGGCGCCCTGAATGATTGCCATCTTCTTCGCTCCGGTTTCTGCCGTAGGGGGCCGCGAATGGGCCGTGCTGGCGTGATCGACGCTACTCGTCGGCTTCGGAGCGCGGGCCGGTCGTTCACTCGACCGGATGGCATATTCCAAGGGGCCTTACGTGGAAGGCCGGTGGGGGTGTACCGTACCGGCCTTCTCGTCCGGACCGGTGTACGTCAGCGTGCGTAGTCCTTCATCACACCCGTGATGAACTGCCGTGTCTGGTCGGCGTTGAGCGCCTGCGCGCGCAGGTGCTCGTACATGACGCTGTACTTCTGGACGTCGTTCGCCTTCTCCAGGTAGAGGTCGCTGGTGACCCCCTCGATGTAGACGACGGAGGAGTCGGCGGCGTCCGGGAACTCCAGGATCGCGTAGTGCCCGCTGATGCCCGGATGCGCACCCATCTCGAACGGCAGCACCTGGACCGTGACGTGGGGCTGCTGCGACTGCTCGACGAGGTGCTCCAGCTGCTCGATCATCAGCTGCTTGTCACCGACCACGCGGCGCAGCGCCGACTCGTCGATCACCGCCCACAGGCGCAGCGGCTGCTCGGCGTCCTTGATGCGCTCCTGGCGCCGGGCGCGCACGTTGACCCGTTTCTCGATGTCCGCCGCCGAACTCTCCGGCAGCGCGCCGCTGATCAGCGCCTCCGCGTACCGCCGGGTCTGCAGCAGCCCGGGCACCACCTGCGGCTCGTACACCCGCAGCGACGCGGCGTCCGTCTCCAGACCGATGTACACGCTGTACGGGATGTCGCCGAACGCGTGCCACCAGCCCTGCTGGCGCGAGTCCTTCGCCATCTGCATCAGCGAATCGACGATCCGGTGGTCCTCGACCTCGTAGACCCCGCACAGGTCGCGGACGTCGCGCTGACTGATGGAGCGGCGGCCGTTCTCCAGGCGGCTGATCTTCGACTGTGACACCAGCAGCCGCTCCGCCACCTCCTCCGCCGTCATGCCCTTGAGCTCACGCAGTCGCCGCAGCTCCTGGCCCAATCTGCGTCGCCTGACGGTGGGGTTGACGTTGGACGCCACGGAAACTGCACCTCCGGCTGCCTAGCTGAAACTGGCGTAGCTCTGCGTATCTACGTCTCAGCAGACTGCCACCAATGCGCCGGGCGCGCTGGGAAATGGCCACACACGCGGCGTGCGCGCGGGGCTGACGCGAGCGCGCGGGACGGCCCCCTGAAGGCTGCCCCGCGCGCTCCCGTGCGGCTCCGTACAGGTGGTGCGTGGTGCGTTACGCGCTGACGACGCGGGCCATCGGCCCGGCGGCGCGCGACCGCTGCTGCATCGGTACGCCCGCGGCCTGCCGGCCGCCGCCGCCCGGTGCGGTGGGACTGCGGCGGGGCTGTGCGGCCGCGCCGTTCTGGACGTCCATCACGGCGTGCGCCACGAGTCCGCCCATGGGGTCGTGCCTGATCAGGTCCCGCAGCCGGGAGCGGGACGAACGTCCCTCGTTCCCCGGGTACAGGTGCTTGCCGAGTCCGACCGCGTGGGCCAGCGCGGCGAGCGCCGCGGTCCGCGGGTCCGGCGGCACACCGGTGCGGATCGCGCTGTCCAGCCGGGCCCTGATCTCCCGGCTGATGGCCGTGTCCGTCGCCTGGTAGCGAGTCGTCGGCAGCACCCCGCACATCTGGCCCTCGACGGCATGCACCATGCCGCACCGTTCCAGATGCGAGAGATACGTCTGGCGCAGCCCCAGCCGGGGCCCGCCGATCCAGTGGACGGCCCGCACCGGGCTGCCACGCCTGCGCAGCAGTTCCAGCGCGGAGTCCAGTGTCGGATCTCCGGTCGGCCGTGGCATCACCACGGCGATACGATCCCCGTCTGGGGCTATCCGTCCCGCCAGTGCCAGCTCCACTAGCTGAGCTCCGGCGAGACCGAGGTCGAGCGACTGCGGCTGCGCTGTGGTACCCGTGGCCGGGTCCAGAGCGAGCAGCAGAAGCTCCTCCGGAAGTGTTCTGCGGCTCCTGCCCATCCATGCCTCCCCGCGTGGATGAATGACAGGGTGACCCCTCTCACATTGGTCTGTCGAGAGTGCCTGGGTGCTTCGTACGGGAACCGGTAGGTATGTCGTTCTCGTCTAGCACGGGGGCCAAGCGCTCACACAGGACACTGGTACATGGTTCGGACACGGCGTTTTTGAAGGAGGCACGGTGGCGGGCGAGTCCCCCGACAAGTCGGAGCAGCAGAAGTCGTCGGGGAGGACGTCTTCGAGCGAACGCGACCCGCGGGTGCGCGTGCGCGGCGACGGAGCGGCCGTCGACCAGCCGACCGCGGTCTTCAGGACGCTTCCCCGGACCACCGCGGTTCCCCAGCCGTCCGACGCCCCGGACGCCGAGGAGGCGGCGGAAGCCGCTGACGCCGCTCCTGACGCTTCCGGGGCTGCTGAGGCTCCTGAGACTCCGCGGCCCCCTGAGGCCGCCGCGGCACCGGGACCCGACGCACCCGCGAAGGCGGGGAAGACCGCTCCCCGGGCCGGCGCGCCGACCTCCGGCGACGAGTCCCTGACCCGCGACGAGCCCGTTGCCGCGGAGGCCCGCGCGGGGGGTGCCGCACCGCGGGACGGCCTGGACGACGGGGACGGCGGAGACAACGCGGACGACAGGGACGACAAGGCCGCCGCGTCCGGCGAGGAGCCGGCGAAGGCGGCCGCTTCGGGCAAGGACGCCGCGGACGACGGCTCCGAGGACGGTGACGAGCGGCTGCGCGCCGCCGTGGCGGCCTGGGTCGCGGACGACGCGCCCGACGCCGCCGCCTCCGAGGGCAACGGGGACGCGGGGGCGGAAGGTTCCGCCACGGCGGACCCGCGCGCGCAGGCGGACACGCCCGCGCCGGCGCGTACGCCCCGGGCGCCGCGCTCGGGCCGCGGCGGCACGCCGCCTTCCGCGGCCGAGCCGGCTGCGGGGGGCGCGGAGGACGCACAGGCTGCGAAGGACGCGCAGGCGTCGAAGGACTCGGGGGACCCGCGGGCTCCCAAGGAGGCGCAGGGTTCCAGGAGCGAACCGGCCCCCAAGGGGGCGCAGGACGCGCAGGCGTCGAGGGGCGCACAGACTCCGAAGGACTCCGAGGACGCGCAGGCCCCGAAGGCCGGCGCGCCCGTCGACCAGCCCACCGCCGTCTTCACGGCGGTCCCGCGCAAGAAGGCCGTGGACCAGCCGACGACCATGCTGAAGGCCGTCACGCCGCCGAAGGCGAAGCCCGAGGCAGCACCCGAGACGACATCCAGGACGGCGCCCGAGGCGGAGCCGAGGTCCGCCACCGAGGCGGAGGCCAAGTCCGCCCCTGAGGCTCCCGCGGAGCGGACCAGCAGGTTCGTACCGCTGCGGCACGACGACGTACGCCCTGCCGGGCAGCCGAAGCCGGCGCCGAAGCCCGCATCGGATTCCGCGCCCAAGCCCGCGCCCGCACCGGCGGCGGCCGCACCCGCGGAGGGTGCCGCACCCGCGGGGAGCGCCGCGCCCGCGTCCCTCACCGAGGCCGAGCGGACCAAGCAGCAGCCCATGCCGCCGCTGCCGCCGCTCGACCTGCTCGCCGAGCTGACGAACACGCCGCCGCCCCCGGAGACCCCGGTCCGCACGCTGGTCCGGCGCGTGAAGATCTGGACGCCGCTCGTCGTCCTCCTGCTGATCGTCTTTGCGGTCGTACAGGCTGTCCGCCCGCTGCCGGCGCCCACCCTGACGCTGACGGCCGAGTCCTCGTACACCTTCGAGGGCGGCAAGCCGTCCCTCCCGTGGCCCGACCAGGGCCAGGGCTGGATGACGGCCACGGGCCTCGGCACGGTCGACTCCTTCGGCGAGCAGAAGCCGGTGCCGATCGCGTCCGTCACCAAGTCGATGACGGCGTACATCATCCTGCGGGACCACCCCCTGAAGAAGGGGGAGAACGGCCCGATGATCGAGATCGACGCCAAGGCCGAGAAGGAGGGCGGCTTCGACGCCCAGGGCGAGTCCACGCTGGACACCGTCAAGGCCGGCGACAAGATCTCGGAGCGCGACGCGATCGCGGCCATCATGATCCCGTCCGCGAACAACATCGCACGGCTGCTCGCCCGCTGGGACGCGGGCTCCGAGGCGGCGTTCGTCAAGAAGATGAACGCCACCGCCAAGGAGCTCGGGATGACCAACACCACCTACACCGACCCCTCCGGTCTCGACGCGACGACCGTGAGCACCGCCGAGGACCAGGTGAAGCTGGGCGAGAAGCTGGTGGAGATCCCGGCACTGGTGGACATCACCAAGCTCCCCCAGTGGGAGGACCCCTCGGGCAAGAAGTGGCGCAACTGGAACGAGCTCGTGCCCTTCGACGGCGCGATCGGCATCAAGACCGGCAGCACCACCAAGGCCGGCGGCAACCTGCTGTTCGCCGCGCACAAGAAGGTCGGCGACACGGACCAGCTGATCGTCGGCGCGGTCTTCGGCCAGCACCGGACGCCGATCCTCGGCACGGCGATCGCCGCCAGCAAGCAGGCGATGCTCGCGACGCAGGAGCTGCTGGAGAGCCGCACGGTCGTGAAGAAGGGCGAGGTCGTCGGCCATGTCGACAACGGGATGGGCGGCAGGACGCCGGTCATCGCGACCAAGGACGTCAAGGTCGTCGGCTGGCCGAGCCTGAAGGTCGAGCTGGAGCTGAGCGACGACGGCGCGGCCCCGCCGCACACGGCCCCGGCCGGCACCAAGGTCGGCACCCTCACGGTGGGCGAGGGGGCCAGCCAGGTACGGGTGCCGGTGGCGCTGGAGAGCGCCGTGGACGAGCCGGGCATCGGAGACAAGCTGACCCGCCTGAGCTGACGCACGCCGGGGGGCGTCCCGGGCCGCCGGGGCGCCCCGCGTGTTAGCGTCCGGTCAACTGCCGGGCGTCGGGGCGGCGTCTTCGCAGAGGGGACGACGCAGAGGACTGAGAGCCGCAGTGACCACGACCGAGCCGACACGCGCGGACAGCGACCCGCCTTCCGGCGCGGAGCCGGGAGTCGTACCCGGTCCCGTGCTCGGGCCGGAACCCGGAACCGTGCCTGTGCCCGGAGCCGTGCCCGTACCCGGAGCCGTGCCCGTACCCGGTGCGGTGCTCGGGCCGGAAGCCGGAACCGTACCTGTGCCCATGCCCGGCACCGAACCCGTGCCCGTTCCCATGCCCGGCACCGAACCCGTGCCCGTGCCCGTATCCGTGCCTGCGCCAGCCCGCGGGCACCTGGTGGACGGCGCCGGAGGCGCAGCCGGTGCGGGGACCGCTCGCGCCGGCTCCGCCGCACGGCCGCCACAGCAGCCCATGGCCGCCACCCCAGCCACGCCCACCCCAGCCACGCCCACCACCCCCACCCCAGCCGCAGCCGCCGCGGCGCGCGCCGCCCGTCGCCGGAGGCTGCTCCGTCACCCCGTCAGCGTCGCGACCGCGCTCGCCGCCCTCACCCACGTCGTCTGGTTCCTGGCCTTCGCCAACAGCGGCGGAGACCTCGCCGCGCAGGACGCGTGGGCGGAGTTCGTCGGACGGCACCCCGACTCCGCGTACAACCTGGCCTGGTACGGCGGGATGCACCCGGTGTCCTACAGCGTCGTCTCGCCGTACCTGATGTCGCTGCTCGGCGTGCGGACGACGATGATGATCGCCGGGACCGCGTCCGCGGCGCTGACCGCGCTGATCCTGGTCCGGGTCCGGGCCGTGCGCAATCCGATGGCGTGTGCGCTCGCCGCGGTGTTCGCGCTGCTGTGCAACGCGCTGTCCGGCCGGGTCACCTTCGGCCTGGGCATGATGTTCGCGCTCGGCGCGGTGGCGGCCGTCTTCTGCTGGCCGCACCGCTGGCGCCGCAGGCGCTGGGCGAAGGCGGCGGTCGCCGCGCCCCTCGCGGGGCTGGCGACGGCGGCGAGCCCGGTGGCGGGACTCTTCCTGGGCGTCGCGGCGGCGGCGCTGTTCCTCAACAAGCGGCGCCCCGGGGCGTACGCGCTGGGTCTCGCGCCGGTCGCCGTCGTGGCGCTGTCGTCGTGGCTGTTCCCCTTCTCGGGGACGCAGCCGATGTCGTTCGCCTCGACGCTGCTGCCGTTCTCGTTCGGGGTGCTCGTCTTCGTCTTCGTACCGGCCGACTGGCGCACCGTCCGGACGGGCGCGGCGGTGTACGCGCTCGGCACCCTGCTGACGTGGATCATCGACTCGCAGATCGGGTCGAACGTGGCACGCCTGCCGATGCTGTTCGCGGGCGTGGTCCTCCTCGCCGCCCTGCCGTACGCGGCTCCGCGCACGCGGCCCTGGTACGCGATCGTCGTGGCGTTCGTGGGCCTCAACTGCTGGATCGGCTACAAGAGCGCCGACGACGTGATCCGTACGGCTCCGGACGCGTCGTGGGCGCGCGAGGCGGCACCGCTGATCAACCAGTTGCAGCGGCGCGGCGCGGAGAAGGCGCGCGTCGAGGTCGTGCCGGCCCGCAGCCACCGGGAGGCGTCCGCGCTCACCCCGTACATCAACCTCGCGCGGGGCTGGAACCGGCAGGCGGACATGGAGCGCAACCCGGTCTTCTACGACGACACGCTCAACTCGGCGACGTACCGGGACTGGCTGCACCGCTGGGCCGTGCACTACGTGGTACTGCCCACGGGCGAGCCGGACGTCGGGGCCGAGCAGGAGGCGGAGCTGGTGCGGGACGGGCTGCCGTACCTGAAGCCGGTGTGGACCGACGAGAACTGGCAGCTCTTCGCGGTCGAGGACCCGACGCCGCTGGCCGCTCCGCCGGCGACGGTGGAGCGGGCGGGTGCGGGCGAGGTGACGATCCGGCTGAAGTCGGCGGGCCGGGTGCTGATCCGCGTGCCGTACTCGCCCTGGCTCGCGCTGCTCGACGCGGAGGGCAAGAAGGTCGAACCGCCGCAGGAGACGGAGGAGTCGAAGCGGCGGGAGGACGGCCCGAAGAGCTACGTCAACGTGTACGGCTGCCTGCTGAAGGCGGAGGAGGACGCGGAGGGCGACGAGTGGACGGAACTGCTCGCGCCCGAGCCGGGCGTGTACCGGCTGGCCGCACCGTACAAGATGTTCCCGCGCGGCACTCCGTGCCCGGAGGAGCTGCGCTGACCCTCCCGTTACCGCGAGTGACGGTGCATAGTGATCGCCCATGCCGAGCCAACGCACCACACTGGCGGCGGTCGTGATGGCCGTCTCCTGCCTCGCGGCGTGCGAGCCGTCCGCCGAGGACCGCGACGACCTGCTCCCGCCGCCCGAGCGCAGCCTGCCGTCCCGCATCGCCCCGACGGGCGCCCCCGATTACACGGCCTGGGCGGGCCCGGGCTGCACGAGCGAGACGACGTACCGGGAGAAGGGCCGCTTCGAGAACGGCGACGCGGCCTGGTACACGGTCCCCTCAGGCGGCCACCGCGACGACACGTGCGACGGCCGCTTCACGGCCCTGCCCATGTCGGGCAGCGCGACCCGCGACGGCACGGGCTCGGTCACCTGGACCTGGCCGGTCGGCACGTCCTTCGCGCGCTGCGCCCTGGCGGTGTTCGTGCCGAAGGGGCCACGCGACATCGATGTCGCGGGCAATCCCGCGCTCTACCGCGTCCTGGAGGCCCCGGACGACCCGTCGTCCGCGTACGCGGTCTTCGGCGTCCGCCAGCCGGTCCACCGCGGCACGCTGGTGGAGGTCGGCACCTACGCGGTGAAGTCCCCCACCTTCACGGTGCAGCTCTCGGACCGCGGCCGCGACTGGGGCGACACCTCGGTGGTGGGCGCCCACCTGGGGGCGGCCCAGATGAAACTCACCTGCCGCCGGTAGGCCGGTGGGCCGGGGCCTTCGGTCGGCGTTTCGGGAGGCGGGGCGCCGCGCCCGGTGGGCGTCGGTGGTCGAGGGGCTCGGCGCCGTGGGCAGCGGCGACCTCGTCGATGCGCCTTGGGCGCCTAGGCCGATGCTGCTGTACGCCGGCTCAGTCGTCGAGGTCGATCACGAAGTCGACGACCGTGGTGTCTCCGCGCCGCACGATGGGATGTGCGACTTCCACGACGCGGCCCGTATCCGCGATGTGCCTGCGGGTGTACCGCAGTACCGGCACGCCTTGGCCGACGCGGAGCGCCGTCGCTTCCGCATCGGTGGGCATGGCTGCCGTGAACGACTCGGTGATGCGTGTGACGCGAATGCCGAGCGAGCTGAGCTGCGCCCGCGTTCCGCCGGGCCACGGCTCGTTGATCGGGTCCGCCACGGGAGTGCCGGCGACGTCCGTCCACCGCAGGCAGGACGTGCTCATCTGGGTGGGGGCGTCGTTGTCGTAGAACACGAAGTGCCGGGCCAACAGGCGCTCGCCCACCTCGCATGCGAAGAGCGCGGCCAACTCGGCGTCGGCGCGCACCTTCTCGAAACGCTTGTCCAGCCGGTGCTCGGACCAGCCGATTCCCTGATCCCGGGTGTACGGGGTGGCCTTGGCGCCCGGAGCGCTGCGGTACCGGTCGGCCGCCATGCGGTGGATCGGGGGCCGGGGCCGGACGCGGGTGCCCGCGCGGGCGCGCGTTTCGACGAGGCCCTCGTTCCTCAGCAACCCGATCGCGTTCCGGACGGTGGTCTCGGACACCCGGTAGTGCTCACACAGTGCCGGGAGGGTGGGGAGTTGGTCACCGGGCCCGAACTCGCCGCTGGAGATGCGCCGACGCAGGTCGGCGGCGATCCGGAGGTACTCGGACTGGGCCACTGCCACACCGCCGTTCGGGAAGATCGCGTCAATCTGAGTACAGAAGTAGCTGTTGGTACTCGGATAACCATGAGAGCCGGGGATCAAGCATGTCCGAAGCGGGGCAATCCTGGCGACGAGCATTCAAGGCGCTGCCCCAGGAGGCAGCTCACGTCCGCTCGTGGACGGCACTCCGTACTCCCCACGCGGACGCCCCGCTCGTCGCTCACGAGCTCTTCGTGGCGATCCTCGGCACCCGACCCGCCGTGATCGAGATGGCCATTTCCACCGCGGACACCCGCGTCCGCATCTCCGCCGCCGGGCCGGCACGGCTGAGCGTGCGGCACAGCCACGGACCGGGCTGGCCATCGTGGCCGGCCTCTGCCGGCACCGGGGCGTCACCCCCGACGAGCGGGGGCTGTGGGCGCAACTCCAGCAACAGGACGGGACATGACCGAACGGACGGACCGCATGCCCGCCATCACACCCGCGTTGCGACACGACGACGTGGTACCGACCCACCCCGGAGCCCGCTGGCTGGCACCCGCCATGAGCCCGCCGTCCATCGTCCTCACCGAGTGGGCGGACAACCCCGACGGTTCCCTGACGGACCCCGCCTCCTTGCACACGTCTACACGCGCTCGTCCTGCGCGGCGACCACCCCTGAGGGAGCAGCCGATGACCTCCACGTCCCGCCCGCGGATCTGCGCGCGCTGCGACCAACCGATTGCGGCCGGGAGGGCCGTCAAGCTGGAGACTCCGTTCTCGGCGTCCGGCGCGGGTCCCGACGACTACGCGCACCCCTACGGCGACCCCGACTGCGCGACCGGATCCCCATGGCGGAGGCCTTGGAAGCGAGAGCGGCGCCTCTGAACTCCGCCCGACGCCCGAGGCGAGGACGGCCCGCACACCTCCCTGGCGAACAACGCCCACCACGGCACACATGGAGGCACCGATGGACGACCGCATGACCGACGACGACAAGCGCGGCGGGGCGCCGTCCGACACACATAGGCTGCGAGGTGATCACCACCATCACAGTCGGCGCACCGGACGGGGAGCCATGCCGCGGTACCTGCGCGTAAAGATCGTCACGCCGGAGAGGGAAGCCGCCGAGCGCAGAGCCGGCATGCTCATGTTCCTCACACTGGCCGCCCTGGCCGTGCAAGCGATCGGAACGATCCACCTCTCGCTGTCGCTGAGGAGCGAGCACTACCCCCAGGCGGCCGTGGGAGCGGCGTGCGCCGTGCTCGGCGCGTGGGCGGGGCTGTACGTGGACGCC
The DNA here is from genome assembly GCF_044455245.1 of Streptomyces sp. NPDC051310. Classification (NCBI taxonomy): domain Bacteria; kingdom Bacillati; phylum Actinomycetota; class Actinomycetes; order Kitasatosporales; family Streptomycetaceae; genus Streptomyces; species Streptomyces sp. NPDC051310. The sequence continues at coordinate 164,367 of NZ_JBITEO010000003.1, read as the reverse complement.
AGAAGCCGCCGCCGCCCCTTCAGGACGGGCAGGTTCCTCCTCAGCGCCTCCCTGTCGATCGCCTTCGGCGTGACGATCGGCCTCCGGTGAGCGCGGAGGCCGCTTACGGCAAGCAGCCGGAAACCATCGCGGCGGTTCTGCGGGCCGCCGGCAACGCCGCGATGGTCCTCTCGCACGCCGAGGACCGCGCATGCGCCGCCCTCGCCCTCAATCGCTTCGGCGCCATCGGATCGACCCGCCTGGACTGGCACGGCGCCGAAGTGCTCCGGCGCTCCCCGGCCTTCGACGGCGCGGGGCTGCGGAGCCTGCTGCACGCCTTCGCCGGCCCGGACGAACTCGCCGTCGTGTCGTGGGGCAACCTCGCGGTGCCGTCCATCGCGCTGGAGGCGCGGGTGGCGGCGACGTACGCCGACGAGATCCTGGACTGCGGTCCCGAGTGCTGGATCCACCTCATGGACGGCGACGTGCTGATCGAGTTCCAGGACGGCGAGGGCTTCACGGCCGGCCGACCGCCGCGGTGACGCCCGCGCCGCGCATGCCCGGCCGGGCGCCCGTAGCGGTACGGATCAGCCGAGCTTGGCCGCCTGCGCCTTGATGACGGCGGTCGGCTGCGGGAACGCCTCGCCCCGGGAGACCGCCGCGATGTTGAACGACGAGAAGCCCGCGAGCGTGGAGCCCTGCCGGAGGACGACGACCTTGGTGTCGCCGGTCGCGTCGCCCTGCTTCGTCCCCACGGTCCAGGCGACGGCCTCCTCACCGACGGAAAGCTTCTCCTCGCTGACCTTGGTGACCTGCTGCTTCTCCCCGTCGACCGTCATGGTGAAGCCGCCGGCGCACTTCTTGCCGGCCTCCCGCAGCGCGGCCATGGCCTGTGCGGCGCCGTCGGAGTCGTAGGACCAGAGGGCGGTCCGCGTCTTGGTGATGTCGAGCGAGTCGATCGTCGCCTCCTCGGCCTCCTTCTCCGTCATCTCCGCGAGCTCCTCCACCGTGGGCATGCCTTTCTTGGCCGCCGCGGACTCGTGGACGACGAGCCGCTGCACGCTCGCCGCCGGCTTGCCCGTGGCCAGGGCCGACAGTGCCTGGGCGACGGGTTCGCACTCGGCCTTCCCGACGGAGAGCCCGGCAGGATCGGAGACATCCTGCTTGCCCGGCTTCTTGACCGTGTGCCCGTCGACATCGCCCTGGGCGATCACGCGCTTCTCCAACTCGGCGGCGGTGTACGCCTTCGCCGCCGGCTGCCCGGACGTGGCGCCACCCTTCGCCGCCCCGCCGTCACCGCCACCGCAGGCGGTGGCCAAGAGGACGAAGGAGACCGCGGTGGCGGCCATGACGGTACGGCGGACGGCAACGACTCTCACTGTGCAACTCCCGGTCTTCGGCACCCCGCGCCGAGGAGCGGCGCAGAGATCACCTGACGAAGACGAGCGCCGGGCCGCCGGGGTTGTGCCGAAACCCGTCCGATTTCCGGACACACCACGGGCCGGGCGAACCGCCGGCACGAGACGCGCGGCCCGAGTCCCCTGGTGCGTTGCGGAGTGGGTCTGCTCGGCCGGTCGCTTCACTCACTCCCGTCGACGTGCGACCGCTCCTCGTCATGCCACCTGTCGATGGCAGCGATGCGGTTCAACGCTGCTTGCGCCTCGCCGTCCGTCACGCTGCCGTACTCCTCTTCAAGAAGCTCGGCCAGCTCACGCAGCCGCTCTATCGCCTCCCGGTGTTCGGCACTGACCTCGGCGCTGCCAAACGCCCCATGCACTTCACTGCGCTCCTGCATCCAGCCCCTCCGGCACGGTGTCGGTGTTGTTATGGGACGCCATACCCGCGGTAGGTCTTCCTGCGTGGGCGCGCACGATTCGTCGGAGACCTCGCTGTACCCGCATTCGAGCCGCTTTCAAGATGCATCGACGGACTGCAGATGCCTGCGCAGTTCCGCCTCGATCTCCTCTTGGCCTCCAACGGTCGGCAGGGGCCACGGAAGCTGCTCTCCATTCGCCATGGCAAGACTGCTCGCGAACCGGGCCAGGTGTGGGGACGGCACGAACGAGTCACGCAGCCATTGGGCGAAGACCGCAGCTTCACCGGCCGTCACGTCGGTGAGGGTGATGTAGGAGTAGTCGCCTTCCGACAGCGCTGCCGTGCCATCGATCCATACGTCATGCGCCAGCTCCACTTCGAAGTCGAGCACGGTCATACGGTGGATCCCCGACTTCCGGTAGTTCACGGTGTGCTCGGGGAAAGCCTGCCGCAGGGCACGCTCCAAGCCTTCGAGGCTCGCTCCCCAGCACTCGCCCCCCTGGGGCGGGTAGAAGCCGAAGTTCGTCCGGATGTTCCGTTCAGCTGACACAGTCTTCCTTCGCTCTCACGGCACGTATCGCGTCGAACCCTGCGTACCCGTCATCGCCATCATGGACTGCCAGTAGGCGGCGTTGTCCTTGCCGTTCGTGACGATCTCCAGGCCTCGGACCTCGCGGTTCGCCGGGTTGGCCATGGCCTGCTTGTACCGGATGAGCTCCTTCTCGTCGCCCGCGTACATGGAATCGACCACCGGGTCCCGGGCGATCTTGCCCTTGTCATTCACCTTGACCGGCTTGGCCAGCGTTTCCTCAACGCGGTCGAGGGACCGGAAACTCTTCTTCCGGCAATCCGGATCCCTGACGTGTTTGGCCTCGATGAGGTATCCGTCGACCGGTCGTACGCCGTCCACCATGAGGCCACGCCGGCTTCCGGCCAGTGGTACCTCCCGCTCCGGGTATCCGGCTATACGTAGCTGATACGCGTTGTCCGGATCGTTGGGACCTCCGCCGCGCGCCAGGCCTCCCGGCCGGAGAGTGTTCGCCCAGGAACGGAACTGCTGTTGCTCGACGGCCGTGAGCAGCCGGGTCGTTCCGGGCGCAGGAGGAATGGGGTCGCCGAAGGCGATACCCGGATCCACGGGATTGACCGTGGGCAACAGGGTCGGCACTCGTCCGGTGCGGGAGGCGATCCTGACAGGTACGGGAATCGGCACGCGGATCGGAGGAGGCAGGATCGGCGCCCAAGGAGTGCCGGGCGCCGATGGGTTTTCCGGGCTGGGGAGCGATATTCGAGCGGCTGAAGAATCGAGGGCATGGGCTACGTCGCCCAGATCACGTATCCACAGGTCGGCGAGGACCGCGTCGTGCAATCCGCCGTCGTAGCCGTTCGCGCCGAACATGGGCTGATCCCACGGCATGTCGACCTCGAACGGATCCGTCTGGTGATGGAGGATCTTCTCCTTCGCCGCTGCCACGTGGTCCGCGTACGGCAGTGGCTCGCCTGTCACTGTCGGTCGCCGTTGGTCGGCCTCGGGCACCCTCACACGGCCCAGGACTGAGCCGAGCCGGGAGCGGAAATCAAGAGCTTCTCCGCCGCGCTGACATCCGTCACTCAAGCGGCATAGAAGCGACCGGGAGCTGTTCCTTGTGGAGCCACGTGAAGGTGCGGTCCGGTTCGAGGTGGGCCTCTCCCCAGTGAATGACGTGGATGCCGTTCTCCGCGTCGGCCGTGAAGAACACGCAGACGAGCCTCGTAGAGGCCCCCAGCTCCTCGAACGCCTCGTGCAGTCCCAGGTACTCCTCCGTCGCCAGGCCGGCGTCCACCTCGAACAGCCCGTCCGGAGGCTGCGGCCCGTGGGCCCGGAACAGTCGCTGACGGGTGGGCGACGCGTTGGCAGGCAACCGCGCGCGATCCAGGGGCCGCAGCTTGTCCGCGTACCGGAAGGGGAACAGTGCGTGCTCGTTGATCACGGCGTACTCATATCCACGGACGTCCCGCACGGACTCCCCCAGCTCCCGCGCCGCGTCCGCCAGGCCCTCCCGCACAGCCCCGGCAAGGGCGACACCGTAGGGACTCCGCTTCTTCAGTCCCGCCGCTATGTGCGCCGCGTGAGCCTTGGCGTGCGCGCTGGTCAGCTGCCGCGGGACCGCAGCGGCGAGCGCGCCGGCATGCCGCCCGAACCGCTCGCTCGCCCAATTTGACGGCACGACCGGATCACCACTCAACTCCCACATGAAGCGCCCCTCCGCCTCCGGAGACCGTCCGCATCTCAACTGTGTGGCAGCTGCACAAAGGGAGCACAAGAGGGCGATTCAGCCACCATGGCCGAGGCGGGGGAGAACTGGCGGAGTCGGACTACGTCTTCACCACCCGGACCGGGCGCCCGGTCGAGTGCGGAACGTATACCGGTCCTGCACCCGCGTCGCCCAGTCCGCCGACCTCCGCGTGATCCGGCTGCACGACGCCCGGCACGGCACGGCGACGCTCCTGACAGCGGCCGGGGGTCGCACCCCGCGTCGTGATGGAGATCCTGGGGCACTCACAGATCAGCATCACCATGGACGTGTACAAGCACGTCGTACAGGACACGCAGCGGGAGGCCATGAGCCACATGGACCGGCTGCTCAGGAAGAGGCGGCCGATCAAGGGCGGCCGCTCTCGTTGATGTCAGAAGTGGATGTCAAAGGCCCCGGACCAAGATCGGTCCGGGGCCTTTGCGCTGGTGCCCCCGGCAGGATTCGAACCTGCGACACCCGCTTTAGGAGAGCGGTGCTCTATCCCCTGAGCTACGGAGGCGGGGCTTGATCGAAACCTTGCACGGAACTCGGTGAAGTGTCCGTGGCCAGGTCTGTCTGTCAAGCCCTGAGCATCCTGGAGGCGACCGCTGTGGCGTGGACAGGCTGGGCCTGTTGACATGCCGCAGCGCCCGCCGAGGCGCTCGATCCACAGGGTACCGGATCGGGGCTCGGGCGGGCGCTGGTGTTAGTGGGTCGGCGGTGGGGTGCTCAGGCGGTGGGGCTCAGCAAGGGTGACCCCTCTTCGTGGAGGGCCCGGCTCGTTGAGTTCTGGGCGAGGACGAAACCGAGGGTAAGGAGCTTCTGGGCCTCGACGCCGTAGGAGATCAGGCGTCCGTTCCACAGTGACGCGTCGAGCTGGGAGTGGCCCGACTCGGCGTCGCTGCGGTAGGGGTAGACGAGCTGGTGGGTGCGGGTGTACTTGGGGATCTGCTGGAGGTGCTCGGCGCGGTGGAATCCGCGTTCCTCGTCGCTTTCGCCGGCCGGGCGTTCACCGGCACGGCTGGTGGTGGCGACGGCGACGCGGTGGATATGGGCCCCGTGGCGGCAAGGAATTTCCAGGACGTGGTACCAGCGGTAGGTGCGAGTGCCACGTCTTTCCAGTCTTCTGATCGGCACTGGGACCAGTTCCGTCGTACCGTCGGCGAACGGGACCTTTTCCGCGATGCGTCCGTTAGCGGCCCACAATTCATGGATGCAGCGTCCTGGCCGGAGCGTCTCGTAGAATTGCGGTTCGTTTCCTTTGTGCTGTTTGTTGATTACGAGGCCGCCGCGCCGGGCGATGGCGTCTCGGTGGGTGCCGCGGAAGGCGCCGTCGTAGAGGACGCCCATGCATCCGGGGGCTCTGTCCATAATGTCGAGGACGCCGTCGACGGCGATGGCGGCTTCCCCACCCGGGTGCTGATGGGGCACGTAGCGGGAGTCAAGGAAGACCCGGGAGAGATAGTTATCGTCTTTCCGTGCGGAGAAGAAGACGTATTTGGGGCCGTATGCTTCGTTTCCACCCCCCTCTCGCTGTGGGGCGGATGCGGGGTCGATGCGGTGGTAACGGATTTCTCCGGTTTTCATGTCGATGCTGCAGTGGGCCCGGGCGAGGGTCGGGGATTTGAGGACGGTTCCGTCGGCGGCTATGAGCTGGTGGCGCCCTGGGCTGCTCCAAGAGCGGGTTTCGTCTCCTGGGAAGATTCCCTGCTCGAGCGCCTGGTCCAGTGCGAGCATGCGGTACAGGTCCCACAGGTCGTCCGCGTGGTCCCGCAGGCGGCGCTGGGCGTGGAGCCACTGGGAGCGGGTTGGTCCGGTCTCCGGGAGGAGCAGGGCGGTTTCGGCACCGAGTTCGCTTCGTACTCCTGATCGGAAGATCTTCCATATCTCGGGGTCTTCGAGGTGTGCGGCGGTGCGGCGCGCGGAGGCGAGGACGCTGCGGGCGGCGAGGAAGAAGAGGAACGCAACATCGGGGTAGCCGCGGCGCCGGCCGACCCTGTTGGGCGGCGGGAGGGCTTCGGCAAGGTCATAGAGGTCGGGGTTGTGGGCGCAGTCGGTGAGGCGCTCGTGGAGGGTGCGGCGGTCCCGTTCGGTGAAAGTGCGCTTGCGTGGTGTGCGCTGGGCCGGCGGGAGGGCGTCCTGGAAGATGTCGTCAGGCATGTTCGGCTCCCGCTTCCGGCGCAGGGGTCGTCCAGTCAAGGCCGATCAGATCGGCGGCGCGGTCGAGGGAGCGGAGCCCGAGCCGGCGGGCAACGTCCTCGATGTTCCGGGTCTCGTCGTAGAGGCGCACCGCCGCGTACGCGGGCAGGGAGGCTGGCTTGACGTGCGGGTCGGCATTCAGGCCGATTCGGCGGATGAGGTCGGCCAGGGCGACGCAGGCCCTTGCCTGCAACTGTTCGTCCGGTGCCGGAGCCGAGGAGACGGCGAGCCGGCCGTCCGGTGCTCCTTCGCTGCGCAACTGCTGCCGGGTAACGAAGGCGGATCTGGCCTTCAGGACGCGCAGGGCCCAGGGATCGAGAGGGCACCAGCGGGGATCGGTTCGCGTGGAGCCGTGCATCCAGACGGCGGCAGCCTGGCTGCCGGTTCGCCCGCCGCGCTTTCGTCCTTGGCTCCCTCCATCTGCTCCACAGGGAGCGACTCCAGGGCTCAGATCGGATCCGTCGCCATGAGATCGACTCACTCCACCCGGGCGCCGGCCTGAGGGCCCGGGACCGGACGGACGGCGTCCAGCACCGCGCGGCTCAGCCGTTAGGCCAGCGAACCTTCGTTAAACTGCGAATTTCTCTCACAGATGACGTCCCGACCATACTCACTGAGGAAGCAACCGGTCGACCGGTGCCTGCCTTGCTCTTCCATCAGTCATGATGCTCGCATGGGTACCATCCAGTCAGCAGCAGAGATCGGGCCTCTGCTGGAACCCCTTACGGGGCAGAAGATCGCCGCACTCCAGGTGCTGGGCATCAACTCGCTGAAGACGCTTTCGCCACCTCTAGAGGCGCTAGCGGGAGAGGTGGTGACAGCGGTGGATGTCGTCGATCGCACCCTCCGCGTCGACACGACGAGCCATGTCATCTCGTTCGATCTGCAGCGCACCGGTCGGGTGGTCCTGCTTGAGTCCGCGGAGCCCTATCGGTTCGTTGCCGGGGCTAATCGCCCTACCGTCCGTCTTCTGATGGTGGATGGGACGGGCCTGGACTTGACCGAACCGGCCAAGACCAAGCGGATCACGGTGACGATCACGACCAAGCCCGCCTGACCCCAGCCGCACCGCAATGATCTACTTCCCAGGGCCGCCTCGATGCAGCTACTCTCGACGCAGAGATATGGGCAAGTCATGGGAGTGGCGATGGGTCAGCAGACGCACCGGAAGGATGACCTCCTGGTCTCCTCCAACTTCATTCGGGCGATCCGGGAGTCGGGCTACGTCAGCCTCTCGACCGCTCTCGCAGAACTCATCGACAACTCCCTCCAGGCCGCAGCGACCGAGGTCGCGATCACGGTCGTGCGGACCAAGGCAGACGATGATCCCGAGATCTCTGTCGAGGACAACGGTCACGGGATGTCGCGTTCCGAGATTGAGGCGTGCCTCCGCTTCGGTGGTTCGTCACGCTTCGACGGGCGGCAATCGTTCGGTCGCTTCGGCATGGGACTGCCTGCCGCATCGCTCAGCCAGGCTCGATGGATCGAGGTGATGTCCTGGCAGAACGGCCGGAGCGCGCACCAGGTCTCCTTGGACGTTGATGCTGTCGCTGCCGGGGCCCCGGTTGACCTTCGTGCGCGCCGCCAACCTGGCAGCACTGCAGGCTCGGGTTGCCGGGTGGTCTGGCGAAACTGCGACCGCATCGAGTATCGCCGCCTCGCCTGGCTCGAGCGGGCCCTGCGTCGTGATCTCGGACGCCTGTACCGGCGCTTCCTGAGCAGCGGCGAACTTGTCTTGACCATCAACGGGAAGCAAGTTGACTCAGTCGATCCCATGCTCCTTACCACCAGGATCGAGGGCCGTAGTGCACGGCTGGCCTTCGAGCCGATCCGCTATGAACTCGCCACCTCATTGGGCAAGACCGCCTTCGTCACGGTCAGGTTCGCGATGCTGCCGGTTCAGCACTGGCATCACCTGGACAATGTGACCAAACGACGCATGGGCATCGTCGGTGGAGCTGGCGTCTCCATCCTGCGTGCCGGCCGTGAGATCGCGAGTGGCTGGCATCTCATGGGAGCGAAGCGCAAGGAAAATTACGACGACTGGTGGCGATGTGAGATCGACTTCGATCCCATCCTTGATGAGCACTTCGGGATCACCATGAACAAACAGGGCATCCGGCCGTCTCAGGAACTTCAGGAGGCCCTTGGGCCGGAGCTGGAGTCGATCGCTCGGCTGCTGAACTTGCGCGTACGCCAAGCCTTTGAGGAGGTCAAGTTCCAAGCGGCAACGGAGACGTCATGCCGTATAGCGCAGGCCGCGGACGCCGACCTGCCCGTTATCCGGTCCACCAGAAAGGGGTCGGGCACCCTGAGTTACCGAATCGGGTCGGAACAGCTGCCGATTGAGACGATGTTCACCTCAGACCTGAAGCGGCGCACGCTCGATGTCACACTTAACGTTGATCATCCAGCCTTCGCAGCGTTGTACCGGCCCCTGCAGGCACTGAGCGACGAGGCGGGGAGAGACCTACGCACTGCACTCGAACTGTTCCTTCTATCCTTCGCCCGTACCACGACCCTCCTGGGCAGCGACGGTCACAACTGTGACGACCTCCTGCGACTATGGAGCAAAACCTACGGACGGATGCTCCAGAAGTCATGAAAGAAGAGGCCAAGCCCGTTACCCTCAGGCTCCCTGCCGACGCGCCTCGTCGGGAGAGGCAGGCGTTCGCTCGTCTCTGCGGCCTGCTGGCAAGTACTCCGCTCGGATCCATGGATGTGAGCAGTCACGATCACTGGATTCAGGCGGCCAAGATCAAGAACCTGTACGAGCAGCCGCTGCTCGCGGCAGCTGCTCACACCGCCATAGATCTGGTAGATCAGGGCTGGACGATCCAGACCGATAAGTCCGGGCACGTCTTCACTCCCCCGTTGGCGAGTGGTGACCGAGAGAATGAGAAAGCCCGGATCCGACGCCAGGAGCATCTGCGTCGGGACGAGCAACTCGGGCAGAGCAGCGTTCGACGCTTCGTCGAGAGTATGGAGCGCACGCACCAGCACGGCGGCCGGCTGGTCTCCATCTTTAATCTGATGCGCGACGGCCGGGAGTTGGCGGACGCACTTCAGAGTGCTGGCGCATCCACAGACGTCATCAGACCGTACGTTCAGATCGTCGACTCCTCGACCTGCGTTCTGACAGGTTTCAAGCTTCACGACATCTGGCGATACTTCCGGCACACTTGGTCCAATGCCTACGCAACCGTGCCCGGCCGTTCGATGCCAATCTTGATCCGGGACGCGGCCACTGAATTCCACACCGTCATTGGGCTGGCGGCGATCTCCAGCCCCGTTGTTCAAATCGCCGAGCGCGACCACTGGATGGGTTGGGAAACTGATCAGTTTCTTGAGCAGGTGCGGGCTGAGCCCACTGCTGACATCGCCCGCTGGCTGGCCCGACGGATCACGGTTCAGCAGGAAGAGATCTATGTTGATGATCTCCTCCGCGACGGGATCCTTCAACCGACCGACCTGGCGGCGCCTACCTCGGAAGTGATCGGCCGGCTGCGGGCTGACGCTGAACGGCACCGTCAGCGACACCACCAGGCCAGCACAATCCGCGAGGTCCGCAACATAGAGCGTGGTGCGTGGGTGGATCGGGCCACGACAGATCTGTTTCGCAGTAAGCGTTCAGCAGCGCTTGCCGAGACCTTGGAGATCGCCACCCTCCTTGGGGCCTATCTCTCTCCACCCACAGCCGAAGGACTCGCCAAAGCTTTCTCGGATTCGAAGGCGCGGGCACACATGCGTCGCGTGGTACGACGCGCACGAGGAGAGCGAGTCGGCACCGTCATCGCCGACCTCACCGTCTGTGGCGCCGTGGCGCCTTATAACGCGCTGGTGGCGGGTAAGCTTGTAGGGGCCTTGGCCGTCTCACCGAAAGTACTGACGGCCTACCGTGAGAAATATTCACGCCCCAGTGAGATCGCCTCTGCGATGGCTGGCCGTCCAATTCTGCGGGAGCCTCGCCTTTCCTTCATCGGAACCACGTCGCTCTACGGAACTGGTTCAAGCCAGTACAACCGGTTGTTTTGGCCTGCTGAAGTGATGGGAGGAAAGAGCAGCGCCCGGATGGGATTCCACGAACTTGGGCGATCACGCTCCTTTGGAACCTCTCACTTCTCCAGTGAGACTGTCGAAGCCCTTGTTCGGCTTTCGGCCCTGCGCGGATCGCTCGTACGAGTCAACAATCTGTTCGGTGAAGGAGTCAGCCCTCGTCTACGGAAGGTGAGGCTAGGGATCGCCGCACTTGGGTGGCCCGCCAACGAACTCCTCAGACACGGACGTGAGCGCATCCTCTACGGCGTTCCGTTGGTCAAAAATCTGCGGGACTACTCACTCGGCATCGATGAGGAGCCGGAGTACCTACTCAATCCCGATCTTCCTGAAGCAGACGACAGGGTCGCCAACTGGTGGCTTGAACGCTGGTGTCGGCAGAGGGCTGCACGCCAGGACGTCCTTGAGTCCATGCGTTCCCATCGGCTGGTCCGCCCAGTCCGGCATGGCGCCCGGGTACCGTTGCCTGCTGGAGACGGGGTGCCGCCGATCGACCAAGGAATGCTGCCCATGTTCACATAGCCGGGAGGCGTCCCTTCGCCGAGTGCGGGGCATGGCCGGAGCGGCACTGGCGTCATAAATCTCGGGCCAGGGCGGTTCGATCGCACCCAAAGCCCGGCCGCTGCTCGCCTCGATGTCGACCGGGCGGGTCGCCGGTAGGGGAATGGGCGCCCACTCCTTCACCCGCGGTAGGCGCCGACGAAGTGCCGCTCCTCGGAGCGGACAACGTCGCAGTCCGGCGGATGGCAGGCTAACGGTTGTCGCGGTCCGTGCTCTTGGTGACCTTACGCGAGCAGCGCCACCCCAGCTCGTTGCGCGGTATCCATGCTTCGTCGATGTCCTTGAGCCAGTGCATGCGCGGGCATCTCGTCCCCGCCTCCTGGGTGCGCTTCCGGACGATCGTGCAGGTCACCTTCCGCCCGGACGGAATCTCGCCGTAGCAGGTCAGGCGGGGACGCCCATGGACTTGCCTACTGTCAACCCGATAACAACGGCTAACACAATGAGCTGAGTCGCCGGAGGGTGATGAGGCAGCAGGCGAGCTTGAGGAACGCTTCGTGGATGTCGGCCCGCCGTTCCCAGCGGATCCGCAGGCGTCGGAATCCGTGCAGCCAGGCGAAGGTCCGCTCGATCACCCATCGGTAGGTGCCCAGACCGGTTCCGTGCCGGGTGCCTCGGCGGGCGATGGCGGGCACGATACCGCGGATGCGGACCTGGTCGCGGTAGATGGCGTGGTCGTAGCCTCGGTCGGCGAACAGAGAGTCGGGCTTGCGGCGGGGACGCCCGACCCGTCCACGGACCGGCGGGATCGCGTCGAGCAAGGGCAGCAACTGGGTGACGTCGTTGCGGTTGCCGCCGGTGAGAAGTGCCGCTAGCGGAGTGCCGTGCCCATCGGTGATCAGGTGGTGCTTCGAGCCGGCCCGGCCCCGGTCGACTGGCGACGGACCCGTGTGCTGCCCCCTTTTAACGCGCTGACGTGGGAGGAGTCGACCCGCAGCGGGACCAGTCCAGCCGCGAGGCCGCGTTGAGCTCAGCGAGCAGGACCTCGTGAAGTCGCTGCCGCACTCCGGCCTTGTTCCAGTCCCGCAAGCGTCGCCAGCAGGTCATGCCCGAGCCGAAACCCAGTTCCTTCGGCAGGTACTCCCACTGGATGACGGTGTGCAGGACGTACAGGATCCCGCACAGCACGTCCCGGTCGGGCAACGGCTTGCGGCCTGGATAGCGGAACTGCCGCTCGCGCTGCGGCAGCAGCGGCTCCAAGCGGTCCCACAGCGCGTCCGACACGATCCACGGCGACGTCTCCACACCGCAACGAACGCTCGGCTCCCCTCCTCGGACACGGCCACCAGCACCGATCCACTTCATTGTGTTAGCCGTTGTAAGAGTCTCCTTAGGAACTGCCCGAGTCGGAATCTTCTGAGCCTGTAAGGTGGCGCAGGAAGCTCGAATCGACCTCGATACGGCCAGTTAGGCGCCAAGTGCGGCGCTCGTAAGACAGGTCGCCCGTCACAGTAAAGGGAAGTTGGCGTTCGTAGGCCATGATCGCCCAGCTGTGGTCTGCTCCCGTCAGTGGTACATGCACTCGCAAAGTCTTTCGTTTTACCTCCGCCACGACGATAGCTGTTCCTGCCTCTTCGCCACTGGGCGTCGAGTGTTCCCGTATAAGCGACTTAACGAGACCGACTAGCCTTTCTCGCCGTACGGGCTCTTCTCTTCGCACGAGTTGTTCTCGTACACGCGGAAGCTCAACAATCGTGTCTCGGTCCAGCGTAATTGTTGCTAGGCCCACGTCCGGCCTGCGGTCAGCCGCTGCCCACTCGAAAGAAAAGTCCAGTGAGCGAAGGTGCTGCGAGTGTGACATCTCTTCGAGCGACTCCACTAGCCCCGCACTAAGCCCTAGGCTGCTTGGAGATGAAAGAACCTCTTCGTCCCAAGACTGTGTCAGACGTTTTGTGGTCTCAAGGCCTCTGGCCAATGTTTCCATGACTTGTCGTGGAAAAGGCATAGCAGGTTGCTCGTGGCCATCGATTGGTTGCGGATTAGCCTCGCCTAGGCGGGATACTACGGTGAAGACAAAACTGCCACGCTTCGTGTGCCCCAGTCTTGCATCCTCTTCCAGGAACTCGTTGACTGCGGCCGGCCTCCGTCCCTTATTCGGATGATCGGGATCGATTGCTGTAGTTGCAGCTGACTTCATCAACTTGAAGATCGCTTGTAATGTCTTTTCGGCCTGCTGGAAAGGGATTGTGCCATCGATCATTTCTTGATCGAGACGCACAAAGAACAAGTCCGCTCGTGTGGCGATGATTTGTTCCAGTAGCTGCCCGGCATCCCAGTTGTGAATATGCCCGAGCGACTCCAATGTGTCCGCGAAGCGTGGTGCGAAATCTGCGAAATCTGTGGCTAGCGGGACCATGACACGGGGCGCGGTGGCCAACGAGGCTGACCGGTAGCGCCAGACCTCGCGAACCTGCGGCTGCTTCTGTTCCAGCTCCCAGTCGTGAGAAGCCAGGAACTGAGAGACCGCGGGAGGAGTCAGCGCGGATGCAATCTCACGGTAGCTGTCAAACGCGGCTCGGGTCACCTCAGGCTCATCTCTGCATCGCCGATTGACTTCATGATGCCCAGAAGCTGCTCACCCGTGAAGAGGTTCCGGCGCGGTAGATGTACCGTGTGGTAATCATTGATCGGGCCATCGTATCTCAGGTTATCCGCAGACTCCCAAAACATGCGGCTACGCGTATACAGGCCATATTCATTTATGTGAAGCCAGGGTTCCGGGTCGCGTGGAATGAGGAGGACGCCAAGGTAGGCGGGGATATACCGCTTCGTGCGAGTTAGTTTTCGAAACGGTTTTGCTTTCATTTTCCACGTCATGCTGTCATCTTTAAGTAAGCTCTCCTGGTAGGTGCACTTCAATTGAAGCTCGAACTGTGGCCCGTAGAAGCCGCGGTACTCTGTCGAAGAAACAATAGTGATGTCAACGCCCTCAAAATCGGTCTCATGAGTCTTTATGGAGCATCCAGCCGCATAAGCAATCATCCGCGTGAACGATACGCTGAAGTGCTCCTGTAGTGCTGTGATGGGTATCTGGCCTTCCGCAAGATCTTGTTCGCCCATCTCTTCACCAGTGCCGCCTTCGGCCATATTGCCCCTCTTGGTTTCTTTCATCAATTGCCCTAGCGAGTCACGAGGGAGGAAGTAACGTTCAGGATAGAAGGTTCTTACTTGTGGTGGTTCCGTCTATTTTTGTGTAGAGCGACGCTAGGCTTCTTCATGATTCAGCACAGGCGACGGCCCGCACAACAATATGCAGGCCGCCGCCCAATGGGCTATCTCCCCTTGCCGTGCGATCAGGAGAGGTAATGGAGACTAATTCGGCCAAGCCCAGGCCTCAGTGTCGCCATTTGTATCCGTTCTAGCTCATGTCAGAGCCTTCAGAACGGTTTGGGTCGCGAATGGCAAGTTCTGGGAAACCACCAAATCATCAACCAAGTGGACCGAAACCTTGCTCTTGTCGGAACTTTCCTGGGCATGCTGCAACCGGTCGTTCGGTGCCACGCCCGGAGTCAGAGGGCTGTGAACACCAATGATCCATTCACGGTCACCTTCCCTAGCCAGGATGGGCGCAGTGACCGGCCCGACACCTGCGACGTCGGTTTCGACGCTTCGCTCGAACGTGATACCGAGCTCTCGGCTATCGAGATCCTCGAAGAGCTTGTCGGTCGACCGCGCGAGTCGTGCTTCGTCAAGAGCCGGTGGCGTGTCGTCGACCAGGTAGCGCAGGAGACTGGCCCCGACGTGGCGGTCAAGGAGGTTGTGTTCGAACCGATTACGGAAGCTGCGCAGACAGCGGTAGCAGGACTCATCGCAGTTCGCCGGGCAGTCTTCGAGAAGCTTCAGCGTTTGCCTAAAGATCTCCATGCCGTGGTCGTTGACCCGGCGGGTGAAGCCGGCACCGCCAGCGAGGGTGTCGTACATGTAGATGTCGGCTTCCCGGCCTTCGCCGCCGAGAGGTGTCAGCGCAGGACGGTATTCCGCTTGCAACTCCGTGGCCTCGATGCCTAGCTTCCGTGTCGCAGCAATCGTCAGGGCCTCAGCAATTGTGCGCAGCGCGATGTGTGTCGATAGATAGTCCGGCTTGAGGGTGATGGGCGAATCCACCTTGAGACGGACTAGGAGTACGTCGGAGATGAAGTCAGTACCGAGCACCAGTCCACGGGTCGAGCGAGATCCGGGACAGTTCGGTTCCTTTTCGTCGGGGTAGGGCTTCTTGTGTGTCCCATTCACCACACCCGTGGCAGAGGCTGTCGGCTCAATGAGCCCGCAGAGCGTGCAGTAGGTGTACCCCTCGCTGCGGGGACCGGTGTTCGTCACCAGCAGCGTCTCGCGACGATACGTCTGCTCAAGCCGGTTCGTGACGCGCTGCCAGGCGCTCTCCTCGGTCGGCCCGGATGCCATGAGCTTGGCTCGCGTGGCGTAACTGCGAGCCGGCGCCTTGTCGGCACTGGTGCCAGGGTCTTTCCTGGCCGGGTGCGCGAACCCCGGCGGGCGCATCCAGTTCTTAGCCTTGCCGAACTTGCCTTCGGCACGGCAGGCCGGGCAGTTGCGCTCATCCCCAGGCGCGGCCTCGCCGTACGAATAGTAGTTGGCGTAATGGCACACCTGGCACTCGAAGTAGAGCAGTTTGTCCCGCCAAGCTTGGTGACGCGTTTCTTGGACTGGCGCGTAGATGGCCTCGGAGGTCCATTCTTTGTTATCGATCCACACCACCTTGCCGGGCGCGTACTGGCTGAGCGCTACCGCAAGACCCTGACTGGGCGCATAATGGAACTCAGGCTTGAAGCGCGTCGACCGATCGATGTCAAAGACGTAGAACGATACGACGTCCGTCGGGAACGCGTAACGCGGCAGCACACCTTTGTATAGGAGTCGATCGAGCAGGTTCTTCTGGGTCCTCCGGGCATTCGGCTCCTCCGGATCCTCGGCTGCGTCGTCCGTATCTTCCTCATCAGTTTCCGATGACGCGTCACTACCGGAGGCCGTCACAGGGTGCCCGCTGGCATCGAGGTCAAGGGCCTCGTCGATCTCGTCGAGAGTCCTCGTGACGAAGTTTTCAAGGACGGAGTGGTGGCCGTTCTGGCCGAGCTCGTCGGGGAGCCATGCTGCAATGTCATGCCGAAGAGAGTCTTCATGGGACTTCAACCACTCTTCCAGGTCGGCCCTGTTCAGCGGTGAATTTGTCCCAGTGAAGTCCGTGATTTGTCCCAGTACCTCGAAAAGCTGCGGCTGCTCGTCGGGGTCGATGTCAGGAAGACGGTCCTGGTGGTAGCGCTGCAGCAGGTACGCAATAACGTGACGACGTGTGATCTCCTCGTTGTTCATCGTCAGTACTGGGTCATCGACCACACCGCGGATCATCAGTTCCGGCTGGCGGAAGTAATGATCGTCGTGAGTGTCAGCGCTTCCAAAGGCCAGCACAGTGGCGACTGCGTTGCCCCGCCGACCGGCCCGACCTGCGCGTTGCTGATAGTTCGCGCGCGAAGGTGGCATGTTACGCAGAGCGACACCGGACAGATTTCCGATATCGATGCCCACTTCCATGGTGGTAGTGCAAGACAGAACATCGATGGCGGCGGGTTTCTTCCGATCTCCGGATCCGGGCAGACCGAGGTCGACGTCTTGGAACAGCAGCTCGTGCTCTTCTGCTTTGGAGAACACAGCGTCTGACTGTGCCGCGGCATTGAGCTGCGCCGTATGCTCAGCGGCGATGATGCTCATCGGGGACTCGGGGCTGTCCTGTAGAGCCCGTGTGGCGCTGGCGCGGTAGTACCCCTTACGGGCTTGGAACACCGGGTCAGTGTCGGGGTCTAGCGTACGGACTTGGTCGTCTCGGCAGCTGACGCACCGGGAAGAGCCGGGGAACGGTCGCTGGGTGAAACGACAGCGTTCACAATATCCCCAAATCGTTCCGAGATCCAAGTAGACTTTCGAGGCGGACAGCCGGTATTTCCCAGCTACCGCTTCGCAGAACTCCTGAAGCAGTGTAGGCAGCCATGTGTCATTGAACTGCTTCTTCGCTGCCTTGGAGTGGAGCCATTGGTCAATCGATTGGAATTTACCCGTGTGCGGATGGACGCCGCCTTCCGTCTTCCACCAGTCTCCATCGGTCATCGACGGGAACCAGATGCCGGGAGTCGTCCATTGCATAAGCCACATTCGCATCAGCGCCAGCTTGGATTCCTCGCTGGTCGCCACGCTGTCGATGCCGGGGAGCGTTGCGAGCAAATCAGCAGTTCTGGCTCGGGGTTCCCGTAGGGATGCGAGGCCGAGGGATGCGAGGCCGAGGTATTTGTCCGTGAGCGTCGCGTACATCGTCCGCATCAGCGCATGCGGTGGCGGATCGGTGATGCTGAACAACTGCATGAGCTCGCCGGGGTTGCCCTTGAGTGCGCCCTTCTCGATGGCTGCTTCGACCCTGTCCAGGACGTGAAGTGACTCAGAAGGGCGCAGTTCGGGGCGAAGCCGAACCGACAATTGGCGGGCGCCAACCATGACTGCCAGATATAGATGATTCAAAGACAGCATGGGCTCGAGCATCGTCTTTTCCAGCTCTTGCCACCCGCGCAGGATTAGGGGCCGCATGGCGTCGCGCATCGAGTAACTCTGCAGGTTGGGAGCAAGCCGGGCGGCGACCTGTCGGGAGTCGGAAAAAGCGAGCACCTTACGCCCACGCAATGGCGCGAACTCGGTGTTCGGCTGCGCGCCTGGTGGTTGCACTTCAAGTTGACGGGTCACCAAGGCCTGAAACGGTTGGTCACCCTTCGTTTGATGATCTTGCACTGACGAGCGCCCGTAGCCTGCGCGCCGACCGCAGACACCGCAAGGCTTGAACTGCCCGTCCGCCTCGGCCTCGTCGCCGTCATCTTCGCCGGCGATTGGTTCCCCGCTCCGGAGTCCGGGCAGGAAAACGCTGCGGACGCGACGATCGAGTACCTTCTCTGGGTTGAGTCTGCCGGTGACCAGGTCGAGGTCGGCGAGTTCGACGTTCTTCTCGTAGGGCTCTTCGAGTAGCAGGTCAAGGGACTGCAGTTCCGGGATGAGGCCGGACGCAGACTGGAAGGCTCCTCCAGGCTGGTTCCACAGGTGCGAGGGGTTGACGAGGTCGTCGGTGTAGGCCCGCGCGTAGGAGGAGCCACAATGCCGGCACGTGTACAGCTCAAAAACCCTGGCTCCGCAGTCACAGGTTGCTCTGGGCTGGGCGTAGAGTCGGCCCACCGGACCTGACTCTGGGTAAGCCTCTCGGTCGACCTCCGGGCAGTCAGGGTCGAGACATGCCCACAGCCCGGGGAGACCGCGGAAAAACGCATGCACACGGCACGGCAGCAGCCCTGCACCGTCCACCGACCGTCGTGCCGCGCTACCGAGTGCAACCAGAGCAGAAGCGGCTCTGTCAGCGAGAACTTGGTCCACATCCGGGAAGATGAGTGTGCCCAGCTCGCTGACGGGCTGTGCTTGCTTCATCGTCTCGTTGACGAGGAGGTTCATCGGACCGAAGGCGTCGAGCGCCTCGTGTAGCAACTCGCCGACCGTGGCACCCGGCCTCAGGTCCACCGCACGGTAGTCCAACAGGCCTTGTACGGCAGCGATGCGGGCCTCGTCCCCTTCACCCTCATAGAATTCGTGCATCGGCACGGCAGCTAGGACCTGTGCATCCGGCAGGCTTCCTGTGCTGGCGCCTGCCCGAAGGGCAAGCTTGCCTTCGATGCTCTTGAAGTCGGCCTCGGACTTGCCGCTCAGCTGGGCGGCGAACTGACGCGCATACCGGGAGCTCGTGAAGCTGGCACTTGTGCAGATCACCTGCAACTGCTCTGCGGGGATACCGAGCCTCGCGCGTAGACGACGGAGCAGGAGTGCCACCTCGGCACCGGCGGCTCCCCGGTACATGTGAGCTTCATCGATGATCAGAAAAAACTTCTCGTCGGGGTTTTTTGCCAACCAGTCCCTTGTGGCATCGAATACGGGCCGCTCAAGCGGACGCATGAGCATGTACTCGAGCATCGAGTAGTTGGTGATCAGGACGTCTGGAGGCTCTTCCAGCACTTCATGGCGTGTCAGAAGCTCCGGGTCTTCGGGACGGGTGACGGCACGGATGAACTCGCCAGCCTTGTTCTTCCACCGGGAACCGCTCTTGCCGTACCACGCCTTCAGATCCGGCTTAGCTGGCCACTTGCCACGTGCCTCCAGTTCCTTGATGAGAGCATCTGCCTCCTCACGCTGTGGCGATGAGGAGTCGTTCGCCAGGTCGATCAGGTTGACGTAGAAGTCCTCGATGGAGCGAAGGCGCGTCTGGTCCTTCTTGGCCTTGCGCACGCCTGGGTACAGCGTCCGGCTGGTGTAGCGGGCGAAGCGCGCCGGGCGGCCGGCCCACTCGCTAAACTTGGCAGTGACGCGTGGGTCGCTCAGCAGGAGGCGAAGACGGCCCAACTGGTCGTTCACTAGCGCGTTCATCGGGTAGAGGATTAGTGACCTCACAGCCGGAACCTTGAAGGACTCAGGCTTGTGTGCGGCCTCTGCCGCGAGTTTGGCCAGCATCGGCAGGAGGAACGACTCAGTCTTGCCCGAACCTGTACCGGTCGTGACGGCCAGGCTCAGGCCATCGCGAGCGGTCGACTCTAGTGCTTCAGCCTGGTGGGTATAGGGCGGGTCGTACAGCAGGCGCTTCGAGCCGGCCGCATGTGCCGACAGGCTGCTGAGTAGATCTCGCACGGCTTCGTCGAGGTCCAGATCACCGAAGCCGCGGTTCGTCTGGTAGCGAGGGGTGCTCTCGATGAAGGGGGCTTGGAACAGTACGCCTTCCTGCTCGAGCAGTTCACGACGCTGGTCGAGCACGGTGGGATGCCCGATGTGATAGGTCGCCTCGATGTAGTCCCGAAGGGCTGTCTGGATCTTGCTGATCGTCTCCGCGATCGTTGGCGCTTCCACTGTCACGCCACCCCTCCCTCTTCTCTGACGTGCATCCATAGCATGTCAGTGAAGAACGCCCGCACTTGGCCGATCGCCGACATCGGTACGCGATAAGAGACGAGTGCCCCTCTTGCCTGCGGGACAGGGATACCCACAAGCTCGAGGTAGCGCTGCGCCCACCCGGGCACGGGGCTGAACAGGTCCAGACATCGGTCGCCAGACGTCCCCGGAGCCGGTCGTATGTACATGACTTGCGGTGTGTCGGCCAAGGCATCGATGGCTGCCTGTGTGCGCCACGCCTCGTCGCAGCCTGCCGCAGCGAGGTCATCAACTGGAAGATCCACCAGTGCGCGAGGGACTCCATGCTCCACGCGCACAAAGCACCACAAGTCAGCACCGTAGGCCTGAGATCGGCGGGCAACGAAATCTCCTGAGTCACTGCTCGCGAGTTGTCGCCAGCGACCTCGGTAGTAGCGGACGGATGCCGCTGTATCGATGATCTTGAGGCCGCCGACCTCTCCAGACTCACCGGCACCGTCCAAGCGCTGGCGCATCACAGTTACGACCGCGGCTGGCTGGTCCGTCCTAGGTCGCTTGAGCCAGTGATCAAGAGGTATCTCATGCAGGCCGGCGGCACGCAAACGCCCCGGGGCGAGCTGAGCGTCGAGCTTGAGAGACCTGGTGTGGCCCTTGTGCTGGATTCCTGCGCCCAGCGACTCGTTTACGAGCGGTGCGCCGTTGGGCCGCACACCGAGCAAGAGGTACCGTCCGAGCGCCTTCTCCACGAATGAAGGCGGAGCCAAGTAAATCTGACGACCTTTATGATCACCTCGGTGAGGAAGTTCGATCAGGTCACCAATCGATACCAAAAGGTCCAGCTGTGCTGCCACTTGGGGACGCGTGAACAGGCTTGATTCGTCCAGTGGACTGAGAGCCTCAAGTACTGCATCTACAAGGCGGCGCGGAGTCGACGGGCACAGGAAAGAGGCTGCACGGCGGAGCAAAGCGGAGAGCGCCTCGGCAGAGAACGCATCAGTTGTCGTCTCATCCAGCCAGAGTGCACGGACTGTTCGCTCTGCTGCCTCTTGCTTACTGAGCACCGTTAATTTCACCGGGTGCCTCCGACAATCGACTGTTCTGATACCTCTCGAAGATCTTCAGTACCCATTATCGCGAATCGAGCCGCACGAATAAGGACGGGTGATATCAGCACACACCTCAGCATTTTGTCTCGCTCGATCTCGTCCCAACTCTCCAGAGACCCCGGTGTGCTTGCAAGAAGCAGTAGAAATTCCGCTGCGACACGCGGGTCGCCGATACCAGTGTCTGACGCGATGAGGCTGATCGCCTGGCTCAAGCCCTCCCGCAATGCCGGCAGCGAATCCGTCCACTCCCAGAGATGGTCAGCGATGTAGCGGGCTACTGCACGTTGTGCCTGAGCCTCGCCTACGAGCCTCTGCATTTCATCTAACGTGTCTGGCCTCCTATGCGCACTAAGACGACCACGTCTGCGCTCCAAATGAGACCATCTGTTCCCGGCCGTGAGGGACACGAGGGCCGCTGTAATCGCATCGAGTACCAGTTGCCGCTGGCGGTATGAGAAGGGATCGGCTGACAGATCAGCATCCTGCCATCGGTGGTGTCCACGGATTAGTTCGAGGACGTCGGACATGGGAGTGCCTGTGCAGTGGATGTTTGGCTGGTCGTTCGGCCTCTGACGCAGCCAATTTGGGTCAGGAGGCAGGATGATGGCTGCGGTCGCGTGGCCGGAAGTAGCTCGAAGCATGCCACCACTCGTTGGGACGGTAATCGCCCGTCGGGCATCTTGCTGCTCACCGAGCAGAGGATTCTCCACAGAGAAGAGGAGCACCTGAGTGCAATCGCCATCTGTACGGTCGATTAGACGTGCGGCGTGCCCACCGTTGCGCTGCTTAGTGAGAATCCAACGGAGCGGATGAAAGCCACGTTCACATCTGAGTGTCGCGAAGCCGACTCCGCTGCGGGAAACCGAGATCTCGCATGACTCGGCTACATTGTAAACACTCTGCAGCCTTCCCTTGCGGAACTCCTGGGCTGCCAACCTCGTCCATGCGCTGTCGTCAAAGGGAAGTGAGATTGCGTGACGCTGGCGAACCAGTTCATTGTCGGATTCGTCACGCAGCACAATACTCAGCTCAGCCCTCGTCCCCACAGGGCCGTCTACCGAGAGACTTGCCCGACCGTCCCAAATCTCGGTTAGCTTCGGGCGGGCTGGAGTGGCGAACAGCCGGATGCCTGCCCCCTCAGTGTTCTCCTCCAAGCTTGGGTGAGGATCGCGAATAGTGACAATAAGCGAACCGCTCACAAAGGGCCTGCCTGCACTCCTGGTTAGGAGTGCAACATGTACCTCGTGCGTGCCTACAGGAAGGTCCTCGAGAGCGAATACGAGTTCTTGACTACCTGCAGGCCATTCGAGCAGTGAAGGTAGTCCACCGTCTATTCTTACTGAACATTTCTCTGTCGCTTGAGTAGACTTCACTATGAGGAGTGCTGGTTCCCCGGCCATCCACTCGGCAACTCCTTCCCCGTCCCAGGAAGCCGGAATAAGCCCGACAGGGTGGATGGACACGTTCGACACCACTGACAGGCCCACTGCCGCGAGCTGAGTGACCTCTTCTTCGCTGAGGGTGTTGGGCACCTTTAAATCGAAAGCATTCACTCCATCAGCAAGAATAAATGTCTCAGATATCCAAGGTAGTGCCAGAGGGGGAAGGTCAGCGCGGCCCACCAGGCAATATTCGTGACCTGGCCGGACAACTCCGCCTTTGATCTCGATAGCTAGACCTCCGGGTTGCTTCCGGAAGAGCCACCATGGGCCCCTGGTGATGGTGCAACGCTCGGCGATCAGCTCATTGACTTGTGTGGATCCCTGCTCCAATTGAATGATGGGCACGCCCGGCCGAGGCCACGCGGTTAGCGCTACTCTGCCTGGGTACAGCAGTTTTCCGCGGGGAAGTGGTTGGTGACGTCCTTCGATTTTTGGGCGACGTGTCCGCAGTTCCTCGCCGACCTGGATATTTTCCGCTTGAAGAGTCGTGAGGTCGGGTAGGCCCAAATAGGGGCACCAACCGTTAGCTTCTTGGCGCAAGAGGAGTTTCGGATTGGAGACAGTCGGTAGAGGCTGCCCTCGCTGCGCAGGCCCCGAACTCGTACTCGTCGGAAGAAATCCGCTAGAGCGGACTGTGTGCGCCGAGCGCTTAGCCTGGTACAGCCAGTTTCGTGAATCATGCTCTTCCGTTAGGTCGTCAAGTAGACGAATGAGCGCCGATTGCACCAGGTACGGAGATTCCTCGTCGTCGCCTGATAGTAGAGCTGCGGAAATATGACCGAGCAGGATCTGGTTCGAGCAGAATTTTTGGAAGCGATCACTGTACCCGCCCGTGCGCGATGCCAGGCTGGCGCCCAGAACGCGTGGGTCATCAAGCATGGTCGGTGTAAGTATTGCGCGCGCCTCGTATAGAAGCTGTGCCATCTGGCGTTGTAGGTCAGCTGGCATGATGGCATGTGTGATTGGCCATGCGATGATGCTGAAATTTTTAGCAAAAGCTCCCTTGGGTTCAATCCCGCCGTACTCGGCCGCAAACCGTTTAAACCACTGCTTAATGTATTTACGGTTATTGTCTATTTTCCACTGCGGGCCACGTTCCCAGCCTGGTGTCTTCTGGGAGAACAGGGGCCAGTACTCGTCTCCGGTATAGAGATATCCGATCTCAGCAGCGTGCACTACGAACGGCAGCCACCAGGTACGGTGTCGAATGTCGAATCCTTGTTCGACAGCCCCGCGCACCGCATTCGAAAGCAACTCAAGGTCATCCTGGTTGAGTTCGTGTTCCAGGGCGAAGACGGGCGCTGTTGGCTGTAGTGCCTGGCGATGTGTGTGAAGTGTCCGAAAGTGCTCATCGAGGTACTCGTGTAGGTACTTGAGGACCTCCGTCGGTCCGGCAGGCGCCGTTCTTGCCACGCTCGGTCTCCCTCCCCTGGGTCCCGCCTTGCACTAGACATAGTTTGGGACAAGTCGATGGCAGTGCGGACATGGTTGGGCGAGAACGACCATCCCCGCCGACTCCCGGCAGCGTGCGCCCGGAAGTCGTCGAGCTCTATCGCTTCCATCGGAAGGGCCACGGGGAGCTTGGGATCGGCGTGGCCGACCACCGCGGTACGCACCCGTGAACCGCTCCGGGATCGGTGGAGGCTCTATGCGTTGACTCCAGCCGCCGGTTGGGGCTGGAGTTGAGCGTAGTAGTTGGTCTCGTGTTCGTGGGGCGGGGTGTCTCCGATCGCCGTGTGGAGGCGCTGGCTGTTGAACCAGTCGACCCATTCCGCGGTGGCGAGTTCGACGTCGGCCAGGCTGTGCCAGGGCCGACGGGGTTTGATCAACTCAGTCTTGTAGAGGCCGATCTGGGGACTCCATAAGCGCGTTGTCCAGGGCGTCGCCGACGGTGCCGATCGAAGCATCGATGCCGGCCTCGAGGAGGTGCGCGGTGAACGCGAACGACGTGTATTGACTGCCCGCATCCGAATGATGAACCAGCCCTGGTCCAGGGGAGTTCCGGCACGGTCTCGGCGCCACAACGCCATATCGAGGGCGTCGAGGACGAGCTTGGCCCGCTTGCTGGTGGCGGCGGACCAGCCGACGATCGCCTGGGAGAACACGTCCACGACGAACGGAACGTAGACGGTCCCTGACCAGGTGGCGACATAGGTGAAGTCGGCCACCCACCGCTCGTTCGGGCCGGACGCGGTGAAGTCGCGCCTGAGCAAGTCAGCAGCCCGGTCTTGGCCGTCGTCCCGGATGGTGGTGCGGATCTTCTTCCCGCGTCGGGCACCCTCAAGGCCGCGGTCCCGCACCAGCCGGGCCACCGTGCAGCGGCCACGGGTATGCCTTCGCGGTGCAGCTGCCGCCAGACCTTCCGCACCCCATAGACGCTGAAGTTGTCCCTGTGGATACGGCTGATCTGCGTCTTCAGCTCCGCGTCGCGGACCGACCGGGCGCTCGGGTCGCGGTTCCTGCGGCGTAGTAGGTGCTCGTTGCGATGTTCAGTCCGTGGTCGGTCAGGACCCGGCAGATCGGCTCGACTCCGAACACCTGGCGGTACTCGTCGGTGAACGCTAGGAGCGTTTCGACGGCCGGTCGAGCTCGGCCGCGAAGAAAGCCGACGCGGCCTTCAAGATCTCGTTCGCCCGCCGCAGCTCGGCGTTCTCGGCCCGCAGCCGCTTGATCTCCGCAGCCTCCTCGGACGTGACACTGTGCCGCTGACCGGCGTCCACCTCGGCCTTGCGGACCCAGGTCCGCACCGTCTCAGCCGCGCCGATCCCCAGCTTCGCCGCGACAGACTTCATCGCGGCCCACTCGGTCGGGTAGTTCGGACGGATCTCCGCGACCATGCGCACCGCACGCTCACGAAGCTCAGCAGGGTAGGGGGACGGACGTGCCATGACTCGATCCTCTCTGGGAATCGAGCCCCCATCAGACCCGGAGCGGTTCACCCGTCGCTTGTCGACGGCCACGCAACCTCCAGCCGTACTGGATCGGTGTCCGCCGTTGGCCGGCGCCCTGCCACACTGTCGGGCACCTCCGCCCTAATGGCACGTCCTGCCACTGACAATGCTGAGGGCTACTGTTGAGGGACCCAGACTGACGTGGCGGGCGTACATTGTGCGCCGAGATGGGGGCGACGTTCCCATGCCAGCTCTGAGCGGCTGCTCAGAATCTGCGATCTCTTTCCGTCCAAGCGGCTGGCCCGGGCCACAAGCTTTTGCCCAGCGCCACTTCCAGTCGTGCCAGGGTCCCCAGGTCGGGCAGGACCATCCCCCGGAGCAGCCGGCTGATCGTGGCGTGGGAGACGCCCGCCTTGTCGCCGAGCGTGCGCAGGCCGATCTCGGAGGCCGCCATGGCCGTCGCCAGGTTGCGTGCGAAGGCCTGGCCATAGTGCGCGCTGACGGGGGCGCTCTCGACGAGCCGGGCGTACGGCCACTCGCCGGAGGCGATGTACGTCGCCGGCAGTTGGTCGTTGTTGCTCCGGGGCATGCCGAAATGATCCCACGTCGCCATGGGGCCCGTCCCTCCGTGCCGGTTGAGTCGACACACGCCTCGTTTTGGTGCAAGTACACACCAGTCTAGATCATGAGTGGCAGCGACGTCGGCATTCTTGTTGCCGCTTTACGGAGACGGTTGCTGGCCGTTGGCGGGAAGCTCTGTGCATTTGACCAGGGTTCGTTGGAGGTCCGCAGCGAGGCCGACGGCGGTGGTCGCCTGGCCAGTCCGAATGATCAGCATCCCCGTGCGCCCTGACGGGGCTGCCTCGACGAGGTAGCCGAGCTGATGTCGAGCCGCTCGTGAGCTCCGTCTGCCCTGCCCATGGGCAGGACTGTGAGTCGTTCATTCCGTGAGGGTGATGACGCCATCGGGGATCCACCCCTCCAGATAGCCCCGCAGAAATGGGCCGAGCTCGTGCGGGTGCACATGCAGGTCACCCTCGACCTCGGTCAGGGGGTGCCAGGCATACACGGCATCTGGTGACGTGCTCGAGCAAGGACGAAGGGTGAGATTTCTCATTCGGCCCCGACGGACGGCGAAAATGTGCCTGGTGGCGACCTGCGTCGGTGCGGTCGGAGGGGACGTGTACTTGCCGACCACGGGAACTGCAGCCAAGTACCAGCGATTGAGCAGAGGGTCCTGGATTCGCACGAGGGAGAAACCGGTCGGCTGGAGGCGGACCACTGTCGCCCTCAATGGCTTCCACGCCCTCTCACCGGGCGAGCGTCTGAGCAAGACACGCTCCTGCTCGTCAATGACGGCAACTTCTTGTGAGCAGTGGCTGTGTCGGCGGGTTGCGATACGTCTCATGTCTTGAGAGTCCGGCAATGGCCACCTCGGCGCCCCTGAGGGGCGCCGGAGTGAATGAAAGCGATAGGCGTGGAGCGGAAGACTCAACCATCGCGCCGATACGCGCCCAAGAGGTGTGTGCGTGAGGAGGGCTGACAGGTCGTGACCTGCGGCGATGCTGACAGCGTTCCCAGATCACTCGAAGCGCGTTCTGAGGGCGGAGGGGCCGCCCTCTCTGACCTGCGCTCTGAGAGTTTCGATCAAGCCCCACGGAGGCGGGGAGGCCACCGGGACGGGCCCGATGATCCGGTCGTGCGCCACTGGGTGCGGCGTACCGGCGTCAGTGTAGCGGGTGGGGAATCGCGGGCGCCGGGAGACAGGGGGTGGCCGGGCGGTGCCCTCCCCGGTGCGGTGGCGCGGCGCGGGTGCCCGCGCAGGCTCCCGCCCGCCAGCCCTTCCCGCCCCCCGCCGGTAGGATCCGGGCGCTTCGGCCCCGCGCCCCCGCCTCCCGGGCCGGACCCGGGCTGGGCCGGGACCCGGACCCCGCAAGGCCGAGCCCGCCCCACCCCACCTCCCGCCCCCGGTCCCGCAAGGCCCAGCCCCCTCCGCCGACCCACCCCGCGGTACAAAGAACCCACGCCCCCGCGGCGGCGCGCAGAACCGCCCCCGCGGCCGACCACGCAGAGGACCGCCCCCACAGAGCCCCCCCCCACAAAGCCCCCCCAAGCGCAGCCCCACAGCTCCCCCCACAGCGCAGCCCCCCACAGCGCAGCCCCCACACCGCCCCCCCCGCAGAAGGGCCAGCCCCCCATGACCACCCCCGATCCCGATCCGCTCGCGCAGCAGCTCGCGGAGGTCGTCGGTGACGCGCACGTGCTCGTCGACCCCGGCCTGCGTGCGGGGTACGAGACCGACTTCACCGGGCGCTGGGCCGGGCGGGCGCGGCTCGTCGTGCGGCCCGGGGGGACCGGGGAGGTCGTGGAGGTGGTGCGGCGGTGCGCCGCCGCCGGAGCGGCCGTCGTGCCGCAGGGCGGCAACACCGGGCTGGTCGGCGGTTCCGTGCCCGGTCCCGACGGCACCGACGTCGTCCTGTCGTTGCGCCGGCTCGACACGATCGGCCCCCTCGATCCCCGCGCCCGGCAGATCACCGTCGGCGCGGGCGTACCGCTCGCCGCGCTGCAGCGCCACGTCCGGCCGCAGGGCTGGGACTTCGGCGTCGACCTCGCGGCCCGCGACTCCGCCACGATCGGCGGCATGATCGCCACGAACGCGGGCGGTGAGCGCGTCGTGCGGTACGGCACCACCCGGGCGAACGTGGCCGGGCTGGAGGCGGTGCTGGCCGACGGCGGGGTCGTGGACCGGCTGGCCGGGCTGCCCAAGGACAACACCGGGTACGACCTCACACACCTGCTGGCCGGCAGCGAAGGAACCCTGGCCGTCCTCACGCGGGCGCGGCTGCGCCTCGTCCCGCTGCTCCCCGAGCGGGTCACGGCCCTGCTGGCCCTGGACTCGCTCGACGCCGCGCTCTGCGTCCTCACCGCCCTGCGCCGCCTGGAGTCCCTGGAACTGGCCGAGTTCTTCACCGCGGACGGCCTCGGCCTGGTGCTGCAGCACACCGGGCTGCCCGCCCCCTTCCGCGGCGCCCACCCGGTGTACCTCCTGGCCGAGTGCGCGGGCCGCCGCGACCCGGGCGAGGAGCTCGCGGCCGCGCTGGAGGACGCGCCCGTCCGCGAGGCGGCCGTCGCCCTGCACGCCTCCGATCGGGGGCGGCTCGCCGCCTACCGGGAACGGCACACCGAGGCCGTCAACGCCGCCGGCGTCCCCCTGAAGCTGGACGTGACCGTTCCCCTGGACGACCTCCCGGGCTTCGTCGGAGGGCTGCCCGCCCTGCTGGACGGCCGCGCCCGGGCGTACGTCTTCGGACACCTGGCCGAGGGCAACGTCCACGTCAACCTCCTGGACGTCGCGCCGGAGGACGAGGAGGCGGTCACCGAGGCGGTACTCCGGCGGGTCGCGGCCGCCGGCGGCAGCATCAGCGCCGAACACGGTGTGGGCCGGGCCAAGGCCCGCTACCTGCACCTGTCCCGCTCCGCGGCCGAGATCCGGCTCATGCGCTCCGTCAAGGCGGCCGTC
Source organism: Streptomyces sp. NPDC051310 (assembly GCF_044455245.1). Lineage (NCBI taxonomy): Bacteria > Bacillati > Actinomycetota > Actinomycetes > Kitasatosporales > Streptomycetaceae > Streptomyces > Streptomyces sp. NPDC051310. Next base: position 135,576 of record NZ_JBITEO010000003.1, on the reverse strand, counting down.
GACCCGGGCCACGTACTCAACCCGCGGGCGCTCCTCCCGCCGCCGGGCGGGGCATGAACACCGGTGCCGGGCCGTCCGGATCCGGGCATCGGCCGTGCCGCGTGCGCAGGCGGGCGTGCACTGTGTGTTATATGCTCCGGCACAAAGTGAACGGTAAGGGGATCATGGACGCGATCAATTCGCCCGCCCCGCTCGTCTCGGTGCTGGCTGACGTCAGCGACCTGAGCGACGCTGAGCTGGCCGAGCTGCCGGACACGGTTTTCGGCGCCATGGTGGCGCGGCTGCGGGACGACGCGCTCCATCCCTCCTGCGAGCCGGTGTCCGCGTTCGGGTCCGCCCTGGTCGAAGTGGGCCGGCACGAGTTGTGACGCCCCGTCAGTTTCTGCTGAAGCTGCACGGACGGTGCAATCTGGCCTGCTCGTACTGTTACGTGTACGAGGCGGCGGACCAGAGCTGGCGCACCAAACCCCGGCGGATGGAGTCCGCGACCGTACGGCAGGTGGCCCGGCGCATCGCCGCTCACCGGCGGCCCGGGGAGCCGATCTCCGTCATCCTGCACGGCGGTGAGCCGCTGCTCGTCGGTCCCCGGCACCTGGACGAGACGCTCGGCGTGCTGCGCGAGGCCCTCGGCGGCGGCGCCGACGTGGCGCTGGGCCTGCAGACCAACGGGGTGCTGCTGCGCGACCCGGAGCTGATGCGGGTCCTGCGCCGCTACGAGGTACAGGTCGGGGTCAGCCTGGACGGGGCGGCGCGCGACCACGACCGCAACCGGCGGTTCGGCAACGGACGGGGGAGCCACGCGGCGGTCGCCGAAGGGCTCAGGATCCTCGGGGCGGCGGAGAACCGGCACCTGTACGCGGGGGTGCTGTGCACCGTGGACCTCGCCAACGATCCCGTCGGGACCTATGAGGCGCTGCTGGAGTTCGCGCCGCCCCGCATGGACTTACTGCTGCCGCACGGGAATTGGAGCGCCCCGCCGCCCGGGACGGGACGGCGGCCGCTGCCCCGGGTGCCTCCCGCGGGCCCGCCGGACGGGGCGCGCGGGCGCGGCGGCGGCGACGGGCCGGCGCCGTACGCCGACTGGCTGTGTGCCGTCTTCGACCGCTGGTACGGTGCGCCCCGGCGCGAGACCGGCATCCGGCTCTTCGAGGAGCTGATCATGCTGCTGCTGGGCGGCCGGGCGAGCAGCGAGGCCGTCGGCACCGGACCCATGGACCTGGTGGTGGTGGAAACGGACGGCACCCTGGAGCTCGCCGACAGTCTCAAGGTGGCGTACGACGGGGCGGCCGCCACCGGGCTGGACGTGTTCCGGCATTCGTTCGCGGACGTGGCCCGGCACCCCTCCTTCCGTACGCCCCGCCGGGCGGCGGTGTGCGGCGGGTGCGCGCTGGAGCGGGTGTGCGGGGGCGGGCTGTACGCCCACCGCTACAAGGCCGGGGAGGGCGATACGTTCGCGCATCCGACGGTGTACTGCCCCGACATGGCCGCGCTCATCGGGCACATCCGGGCCGCACTCGTCCGTGACGTCGCCGCCCTGGGACCGGCGCGGTGACCCGGCCGCACGTGATCGCCCGGGAGACCTTCCGCGCGCTGGCCCGGGGCCGCGGCGGCGCCGGAGCCGTCGCCGTGCTGCGGGCCGGACAGCTGAGCAAGCGGCGGCTGCTGCTGGGCGCGGTGCGCCGGGCCGCCGAGGAGCGCAGGCCGCGCGCCGCCCGCGAGGCGGGCCTCGCCGGGACGTACGAGGAGCTGGAGCGGCTGCGCCGCCACTCGCGCGCCCGGTGGGAGGCGGCGCTGCTGCTGCCGTACGTCGACCTGTGGGCGGCCGAGTGCCTGCGCAGGCTCGACGCGGCCCCGCACCCGGACGGGGGCGGCGGGGGCGAGGAGCCGTGGCTGGGCGGGCTCGCGGAGCTGCTCGGCGCTCCCGGCCACCGCGTGACGCTGGAGGCCGCCGGGCTGCGGCTCACCCTGCGGATCGACGACCGCGGCCCGTACCGGGAGGCGCATGGCGAACCGGTGCCCGGGCCGCTCGGCCCCGGGGAGCTGCGGCGCTGGGAGGACGCCCTGGGGGCGGCGTGGCGGGTGCTGGCCCACCGGCACCCCTGGTACGCGCAGGCGGTCGCCGCCGGGCTGACGACGCTGGTGCCGCTGCGCCCCCGGCCGGACGGCACCGGGGTGTCCTCCGCGGTCCGCCGGGGCTACGGCGCGGTCGGCCTGTCGCTGCCGCCCGACCCCGAGCGGCTCGCGCTGGCGCTGGTCCACGAGTTCCTGCACGTACAACTCGGGGCGCTGCTCGATCTCGTGCCGCTGCACGGGCCGGACTCCGGGGCCCGCTACCACGCGCCGTGGCGGCCGGACCCCCGGCCGGCCGGGGCGCTGCTGCAGGGGACGTACGCGCATCTGGGCGTCTCCGACTTCTGGCGGGTGGAGCGGGGGCGGTACGCGCGGGAGCAGTACGCGCACTGGCGGGAGCGCACCTTGGAGGCCGCCGGGACCCTGCTCGATTGTGGTGAACTGACGGCAGACGGCAGGGAGTTCGTGGCAGAGTTGCGCCGGGAGATCGCCGGCTGGGGCGGCGGCGCCGCGCCCGTGTAGGCGAGTTCTGGCCAGAAGGTGACGCTCCGCCTGCCGCTTGGGGCCGGGGCGCAATAACGGGCGGGCGCGAGGGGTATGCCCCGTCTGCCGGGGCGTGCTCGAACACGCGGAACAGTGGGGGCGCGGTGGGGCCGTACTTCTTCCTGAGCTACGCCAGGGTCGACGACAAGGACGCGTACGTCCGCCAGTTCTACGACGACCTGTGCGACCGGATCATCGAGCTCTCCGACAGCACGGCACAGGTGCCGGTCGGCTTCCGGGACAACAGCTCGATACAGCTCGGCGAGCACTGGAGCGAGCAGCTCGAACGCGCCCTCGGCAGCTGTCACTCCATGGTGGCCCTGTACTCCCCGGCGTACTTCCGCAGCGAGTGGTGCTCGCGCGAGGCGGGCGTGATGATGCGCCGCGCCGGCCAGTACTTCGCCCGCACCAACCGCGGCTCGTCCGCGCTGATACCCGTGCTGTGGCAGCCCGTCGAGGTGCCGCAGGAGATCGCGCACATCCAGTACCTGACCGACGGGCTCGGGTCCTGGTACGCCGACGCCGGACTGCAGCGGCTGCTCCAGCGGGACCCCACCGGCCGGGACTACCAGAACGCCGTCCGGCTGATCGCCCAGCGGGTCCTGGACGTCGCCCGGGCCGAGGAACTGCCCGCCCCCGAACACCCGGTGCGCCTCGCCCGGGAACCGCTGTCGTTCCAGCCGCGCACCGAGCCCACCCGGCCCGGCAGCACCGTGCGGTTCTTCGTCGCCGCCGGCACGGCGGACACGGCGCCCGAGCACCGCCGCGGCGCCCCCTACTACGGCAGGGCGGGACTCGACTGGAACCCGTACCACCCGCAGGAGGAGTACCCGCTCTACCAGCAGGCGCAGCGGCTGGTCACCGCCCAGGGGTACGGGACCGCCTACCAGGAGGTGCGCTCCGGGCTGACCCGGCAGCTCAACCAGGCGTGGCAGGACGACCAGGTCACGATCCTGCTGGTGGACGCGTGGAGCGCGCCGGCCGAGCCCTACCGCCGGCAGCTGGAGCAGTTCGACCGCAGCGACCACCCGGCGACGGGCGTCCTCGTGCCGTGCCACCCGCAGGAGGAGCGCGACCGGCACGAACTGTGGAGCGGCGTCACCGAGGTCTTCGAGCGCAAGGCATCCCGCGGCGTGCAGGACCGGCAGTTCCAGGTACGGGTCTGCTTCGGCGACTTCAAGCGGGCGCTCGGCCAGATGGTCGCGGCCGCCCAGAACAACCTGATCCGCAAGCGGCAGGCGGGCGCCGTCCCGCCGGCCGCCGATGACACCGACACCGTGCCCGCCGCCCGGCCGATCCTGCGCGGCCCCAGCGGCGGCCCCGCGCCCCGCCGGGCCCCGGCCGCCGGGAACCCGCAGATCCCGCGGCCCCAGCGGCACCCCTGGGCCGCCGGGCGCGGCCCGCGCATCCCGTACGACCCGTACGCCCCGCAGGAGTCGCGCGACCCCCGCAGCGAGGGAGGGCCAGAGCAGTGAACAGCCCCGGTGGCTCCGCCACGCCGGCCGCACCCGGCACCGTCGTGACCTTCTACTCGTTCAAGGGCGGCGTGGGCCGCACCATGGCCCTGGTCAACACCGCCTGGATCCTCGCCAGCAACGGGCTGCGCGTCCTGATGGTCGACTGGGACCTGGAGGCGCCGGGCCTGCACCGGTACTTCCACCCGCTGCTCGTCGACCCCGAACTCAGCTCCACCGAGGGCGTCATCGACCTCATCCGCGACTACGCGCTGCGCGCCGACGAACCGGGCGGCGAACACCCGCCGGACCGGGCCGCCTGGTTCCGGGAGCGGGCGGACGTGGACCGCTGCATCGTCGGCGTCGGCGTGGACCTCGACGGCGGGGGCCGGCTGGACTTCCTGCCCGCCGGGCTGCAGGACGAGGGGTACTCGGCGGCCGTCTCCACCTTCGACTGGGACCACTTCTACACCCGGCTGCGCGGTGCCGCGTTCCTCGCCGCCCTCCGCGACGAGCTGCGCGGCCGGTACGACTACGTCCTCGTCGACAGCCGTACCGGCCTGTCCGACATCGCCGGCATCTGCACGGTCCTGCTGCCGGACGTCGTCGTCGACTGCTTCACCCTCAGCGCCCAGTCGATCCAGGGCGCCGCCGCGGTCGCCGAGTCCGTCCGCGCCCAGGTCGGCACGCGGCCGGTGCGGATCCTGCCCGCCCCGATGCGCGTCGAGTACGCCGAGCAGAAGAAGCTGGAGGCCGGCCGCGACCTGGCCCGCAGCCGGTTCGCCGCGTTCCTGGGGGGCATGAGCCGCGAGGAGCGCGACCGCTACTGGGGCGACGTGGAGATCCCGTACCGGCCGTTCTTCGCGTACGAGGAGATCCCCGCGCCCGTCGGCGACCGGCCGCACCAGGGCGGCAGCCTGCTCGCCGCCTCCGAGCGGCTCACCGGCCGGATCACCGAGGGGCGGGTGACCCGGCAGCGGGCGATGCCGGAGACCATGCGCCGGGCGCTGCTGTCCTCGTACGAGCGGACCAAGCCGCCCGTGCCGTCGGACCTGTTCCTCAGCTACGCCCCCGCCGACCGTATGTGGGCCGAGTGGATCGCCGCCCGGCTCGCCGGCCTCGGTTACGAGGTGGCGCTGAGCGGCGCCGCCGAGCACGCCGGCTCCGGGGCGCTGACCGAGGTGCGGCACGCACTGGACGGCTCCGGGCGGATCGTCGCGCTGCTCTCCCCGGACTACGTGCGGCTGCCGCACGCGCACGAGGTGTGGAAGGCCGTCGCGGCCCGCGACCCCGAGGCGTCGCAGCGGATGCTGATCCCGATCCGCATCCACGCCGCGCCGCTGCCGGCGCCGTTCGCCGACCTCGTCGCCGTGGACCTCGTCGAACGCGACGGGCCGGACGAGGCGGAGTCGGCGCTGCTCGCGGCGGTCGGGCGGCCCGGACTCGCCACCGGCGACGCCCCGCTGCGGCCGGTCGGGCCCGACGAGGACCGCAGCCCGCGCTATCCCGGCACGCCGCCCCCGGTGTGGCAGGTGCCGCCGCGCAACGCCGCGTTCACCGGGCGCGGGCGGACCCTGGAGGACATGCGCGACGGATTCGCCGCGGGCGGCCCGCTGGGCGGCCCGCCGCAGGCGGTGTTCGGCATGGGAGGGGTCGGCAAGACCCAGGTCGCCATCGAGTACGCGCACCGCTTCGCCGCCGACTACGACGTGGTGTGGTGGGTCAACGCGGGCCAGCCCGGTCTCGTGCGGCAGGGGCTGGCCGCGCTCGCCCCGCGGCTGGGGCTGCCGGCCGGCGACGACGTGACGGTCACCTCCAACGCCGTGCTGGAGGCGCTGCGCCAGGGCCGCCCGTACCGGCGGTGGCTGCTGGTCTTCGACAACGCCGAACAGCCCGAGGCGCTGGCCCCGCTGCTGCCCACCGGACCCGGGCACGTCCTCGTGACCTCCCGCAACCGGACCTGGGCGGAGCGGGCGACGCAGATCGAGGTCGACGTCTTCGCGCGGGACGAGTCGGTGCGGCTGCTCCAGGTGCAGAACCCCGAGCTGCCCGACCGGGACGCGGGCCAGGTCGCCGAGGCGCTCGGCGACCTGCCGCTGGCCGTGGCCCAGGCGGCGGCGTGGCTGGAGCAGTCCGCCATGCCGGTCGAGACGTACCTGGAGCTGCTGAGCACCCAGCTGGCGACGATGCTGGAGCAGGAGTCGGCCACCACCTACCCGCGGTCGGCGGCGGCGACGTGGCTGCTGTCGCTGCGGGCGCTGCGCGAGTCGATGCCCGCGGCCGCGCAACTGCTGGAACTGTGCGCCTTCTTCGGGCCCGATCCCATCCCGATGTGGGCGCTGTACGGGAACCGGGCCGGGGAACTGCTGGCCCGCCACGACCCGCGGCTGGTGGACCCGATGCGGATGGGCACGCTGTTCGCCGAGATCAACCGGTACGGGCTCGCGCGCACCAACCAGAGCGACAAGACCGTCACCCTGCACCGGCTGGTGCAGGAGGTGCTGCGCTCGCAGGTGCCGCAGGACGAGTGGCCCGCCCTGCGCGCGCACGTGCACGCCATCCTCGCCGAGGCCAATCCGGGCAACGCCGAGGACCCCGCGCTGTGGGACCGGCACGCCTCGCTGCTGCCGCACCTGCGCCCTTCCCTGGCCTTCACCAGCAAGGACAACCGGGTGCGCCGCTGGATCGCCGAATCGGTGCGCTACCTGTGGCGCCGCTCCGACTACTCCACCGCCCAGGAGACCGCCGAACGGGCCCTCGCCTCCTGGGTGCCCGCGTTCGGCGAGGACGACCCGCTGGTGATCTACCTGCGCACCCAGTACGCCAACGTGCTGCGCTCCAGCGGGCGGCTGGAGGAGGCGTACGCGATGGACGAGGCCCTGCTGCGGCGCGCCCGCGAGGTCCTCGGCCCGGACGACCACTACACGCTGGTGGCCGCCACGAACCTCGGTGCCGACCTGCGCAGCAAGGGCGCCTACACGCAGGCCCGGGACATCGACCAGGAGACCTACACGCTGTGCCGCCGGGTCTTCGAGGACGACCACCCGCGGGTGCTGTTCGCCGCCAACAACCTGGCCGTGTCGCTGTATCTGGTGGGAGACCGGTTCGCGGCGCGCGACATCGACCGGGACGTGTGGCAGGCGCGGCGCCGGGTGAGCGGACCGAACCACCCCGACACGCTCAACTCGGCCAGCAACTACGCGCGCGACCTGCGGGAGACCGGCTCGCTCACCGAGGCGCTGAAGCTGATCCGCGAGACGGTGGACGCCTTCCGGGAGAAGACCGGCGAGCGGCACCCCGCGACCCTGCGGGCCTCCAGGAACCTCGCCGCCGTGCTGCGCCGCATGGGCCGGTACGAGGAGGCGCGGGCGCTGAGCGCCGACATCCACGACACGTCGATGTCCGTGCTCGGCCCGGACCATCCGGAGACGCTCGCGGCCGCCATCAACCTCGCCTGCGCGCTGGTCGCCACGGGGCGGGCGCAGGGTGCGCGGATGCTGGCGCAGGACACCCTGGACCGCCACCACACGCAGCTGGGGGAGCGGCACCCGTTCGCCCTCGCCTGCGCGAACAACCTGGCGGTGTACCTGCGGCTCACCGGGGAGCGCGGGGCTGCCCTGGCGCTGTCGCGCCGGACCGTGCAGCAGTACCGCGAGGTGCTGGGGCCGGACCATCCGTACACGCTGTGCAGCGCCATGAACCACGCCACCGACCTGGCCGGGCACGGCGACCTGGCCGAGGCGGTGCGGCTGGGGCGGGACGTGCACGACGGCTTCGTCCGGGTGCTGGGCGCGGACCACTACGACGCGATCGGCTGCCTGTCGAACCTGGCGATCGACCTGCGGGCGACGGGCGCGGAGGACGAGTCGGAGGCCCTGCACGCGGAGGCGCTGCGGCGGGCGCGGACCACGATGGGCCCGGAGCATCCGACGACGGGCGCGGTGCGCGGCTGGGTACGGCTGGACTCGGACATCGAGCCGCCGGCGACCTGACGGAGCCCGCCCCGGCGCAAAATCGATGGTGGGTACACGTACCTCCTTGACGGGCCGGTCCGCCCGCGCATAGCGTCGGCAACCCGGCACAGGCTGAGCAAGCGCTCAGCGCGCGGTGAGGAAGAGGCGATGGTGGACGGACACCCGGACGGACCCGGCCCGGACGGACACGACCCCGAGGAACCCCGTCCGGACGGACAGGACTCCGGGGGGTGCGGCCCCGAGGGGCGCGGCGCCGGCGGACCCGGCCGGGACGTGACCGACCCGCTGACCGCGCCGGGCGCGCCCTTCGCCGTCACCACCGGCGAGGACGGGCGGCGCGTGTACGCGGGCGGCCCGCGCACCCTGCGGGAGTTCGTCGAGGTCACCTGGGCCCACGGCGAGCGGCCGTTCCTCGTCGCCGGCGACCGGACGTACACCTACCGCGAGTTCTTCGCCGCCGCCTGCGCCCTCGCCCGGCGGCTGAGCGGGGAGTACGGGCTGCGCCGCGGCGACCGGGCCGTCGTCGCGATGCGCAACCACCCCGAGTGGCAGATCGCCTTCTGGGCGGCCCAGCTCGCCGGGCTGGTGGCCGTGCCGCTCAACGCCTGGTGGACCGAGGAGGAGTTCACCCACGCCCTCGACGACTGCCGGCCGCGGGTGCTCCTCGTCGACGGGGAGCGCGTCCCGCGCGTGCGGGCGTGGGCGCGCGCGCAGGGCGTGCCCGGCGTGGTCTTCCACGGGGAGGCCGAGGAGGGCTTCGTACGGTACGAGGACCTGCCCGCCGCCGATCCCGCGCTCGGGCCGCCGGACGTGGAGGTTCGTCCCGAGGACGACGCGACGATCATCTACACCTCCGGCACCACCGGGCGCCCCAAGGGCGCCGTCGCCACGCACCTGGCGCAGGCCGGCGCGGCGATGAACCCGCGCTACCAGGCCGCCGCGGCCGCGCTGGAGCGCGGTGAGGTGCCGGGGCTGGGGCCGGCGCCCGTGTCGCTGACCACGTTCCCGTTCTTCCACGTCGCCGCCTTCACCTCCTTCTACTCCGTGATGGCCGCGGGCGGCACGCTCGTCCTGATGCACAAGTGGGACGCGGCCCGGGCCCTGGAGCTCATCCACGAGCACGGCGTCACCCACTACGCCGGAGTGCCCACCACCGCCCTGCAGCTCCTGGACGCCGCGGGGGAGGCGGGCCTCGGCACGCTCCGGCACCTCAACACCGGCGGTGCCGCCGCCCCGCCCCGGCTCGCCGCCGGCTGCCCCCGCGGCGTCGAACCGCGCAACGGCTACGGACTCACCGAGACCAGCGGCGGCGTCCTCGCCGGATACGGCACCGACTACCGCGCCTTCCCGGGCAGCGTCGGCCGGCCCACCCCCGTCACCGAGGTCCGCGTCGTGGGGCAGGACGGGCGGGCGCTGCCCGACGGCGAGGTCGGCGAGCTGTGGCTGCGCGGCCAGTCCCTGGTGCGCGGGTACTGGCGGGACCCCGAGGCGACCGCCGCTGCCTTCACCCCCGACGGCTGGCTGCGCACCGGCGACCTGGCGACGCTCCACGACGGCCGGGTCAGCATCGTCGACCGCATCAAGGACATGGTCATCCGCGGCGGCGAGAACGTGTACTGCGTCGAGGTCGAGGCGGCCCTGTACGCCCACCCCGACGTGCTCGACGCGGCGGTGCTCGGCGTCCCCCACCCCCAACTCGGCGAGGAGGTGGCGGCCGTGGTCCGGCTGCGGGACGGCGCCCGCGCCGGCGCGGCGGACCTGCGCGCGCACGTGGGGCGCAGCCTCGCCGCCTTCAAGGTGCCCGCCCACGTCGTCGTGCAGGACGGGCCGCTGCCCCGCAACGCCACGGGGAAGGTGCTCAAGCGGCAGCTGCGGGCGGAGCTGGAGGGCGCGCTCACAGCCGGGTGACGCGCACCCGGTAGGTGCCGGAGCGGCGGTCCTCGGCCAGCACCGTGATGCGCACGCCGCTCTCGCGGTCGGTGAAGGACTCACCCGGCCGGAACGGCGCGTCCGACAGCTCCGCGTGCACGTTCGGGCGGCGCGTGCACCCGCCGCTGTCGCGGTCGCTGTCCACGACGGTGACCGGGCCCTGGCCCGTGTCCACGTCGGAGCGCACGTGGTAGACGAGGACCCCCGGCTCGCACACCGCCTCGTCGTTGCCCTCCCGGGTGCGGACCTCCACCGCGTACCCGGTCTCCTCCGACAGGGGTATGACCGCGAGCTTGGTCCCGTCGCCGGTCGCGGCCAGCGGGGTGAGGGTGTAGACGCGGGTGCCGGGGGAGGCGGCGCAGCGCACCTGGTCGTTGCCGAGCCAGCCGAGCTTCCACTTGTGCCAGCCCAGCAGGTCGTTGTTGGCGCCCCAGTCCTCGGACATGATGTCCCAGTGGCCGACCGCGCCGCCGCCGTCCGCCGTGTACAGGTCGGGCAACCCGAAGACGTGGCCGTTCTCGTGCGGCAGGACGCGGAAGCCCGTCTCGTGGTAGGAGCCCGAGCCGTCGTCCTGGCGGCTGTACACGAACGACGTGTTGGCGAGCGGCGTGCCGTCCGCGTGGGGCGCCTCGGTGTTCCCGGAGAAGGTGACGGACAGGACGGTGTCCAGCGCCGAGGGGCCCGCGTTCGGCGTCACCAGGATGTTGACCAGGTCGTACGCGCTGAAGTCGACCTCCGGGTCGGCGGCCTCGACGATGTCCTCGACCAGCTTGCGGTACCCCGGCTCGTACGGCGAGCCGCGGTCTATCCCGTACTCGGCGAACGGCAGCGGCATCCGCAGCCAGTCGGGCAGCGGGGCCTCGGGGCGGTACACGAGCCGCCCGTACGAACTGATGCGGAACCAGTCGGAGGTCTGCGGGAAGAACTCGGCGTACCGGTCCATCGCGGCGCCCTCGCCGGGTGCGTCCGGGAAGTCGATCATCAGGTTGAGGGCGCGGACCTCGCCGGTGGAGCGGGCGTAGCCGGGCGGGGTCGGGATGCCCTCGGTCATCTGCACGCCCATGGTGGCCGTGATCCGGCACGGGCCGAGCGCCAGCTCGTCGGTGGCGTCCTCGGCGGCGACGGGCCCCGCGGAGGCACGGTGGGGGCCCTGGAGGGTCGAGCTCGCCGTGGCCAGCGTGGCGAGGGCGAGCGTGGTGGCCGCCCCGAGGGCGACCGGTCTGCGTATCCGCCGGCGCGTCCGCTCCATAGGTGCTGATCGCCTTCGGTCCGCGGCAGCCGGCCGGATCCGCGCTGCTCTCCGTCCGATCAGCCTGAGCCGGGTGCGCCCCCGGCGCGCGCCGGGTGGCCCGATCGTGGGTTTCTGTGCGGACGGGTGAGGGCCGCGGGCGCCCCCGGCTTGCGCAAACGCCGCCGTACGGGTGAGGGTCGGGTGCGGGAACGCCGCGGCGGCGTCGCGGAGGGTGTCGCGGGGGCCGCGGACCGGCCGGGGGTGGCCGGGAACGGCTGGGAAGGGCCCTTTCAGGGGGCCAATTTCTGCTTATGCTTTCGACCGTGTTCGATTCCCGGTACATCAAGACCTTCCGTGAGGTCGTCAGGACCGGTTCCTACACCGCGGCCGCCCGCTCCCTCGGCTACACCCAGCCCGCCGTCAGCCAGCAGATGAAGGCGCTGGAACGGGACGTCGGCACACCGCTGTTCACCCGTGTGGGCCGCGGCCTGCGCCTGACCGAGGCGGGCGAGGCCCTCACCCGGCACACCCGCACCATCCTCGACAGCCTCGCGGCGGCCCAGGAGCAGATCGACGCGATCGCCCGGCTGCGGTCCGGGCGCGTGCGCGTCTGCGCCTTCCCCAGCGCGGGGGCGACGATCCTGCCCGAGGCGATGGCCCGGATGGCGGACGAACACCCCGGGGTGCGGGTCGAGCTGGTGGAGAGCGAGCCGCCGGAGTCGCTGCGCATGGCGGCCCGGGGGGAGTGCGACATCACGCTGGCCTTCAGCTACCCCGGCCTGCGGGTCGACGTCCCCGAGGAACTCGCCGAGTTCAAGCTGATGGAGGACCCGCTCACGGTCCTGCTGCCCATCGGACACCCCCTGGCCCGGCGCCGGGCCGTGCACCTGGCCGACCTGGCGCACGAGCGGTGGATCGCCGGCTGTGCCCGCTGCCGGGCCAACTTCCTGCACGCCTGCGCCGAGGAGGGGTTCACCCCGGACATCGCGTGCACGACGGACGACAACCTGGTGATGCAGAGCCTGGTGGCGGCGGGCGTCGGCATCGCGATGGTCCCGGCGCTGGTGCTGTCGTTCCTGTGCCACCGCAAGATCACCGGCCGGGTCGTGGAGCCCCACACGCGCCGCCAGGTGTACGCGTACGTCCTGCGCGACCATCTGCGCATCCCCGCCACCGCCCTGGCCCTGGACGCGATCGTCACGGCGGCGGAGGCGAAGGTCGGCTGCTGACCGGCCACCCGTGAGCGACCACCGCGTCCCCCACTCGCAGGCCCTCCCCATGAGCGGTCGTCGGCGTCCCCCGCCCCCGGGCGGTCGCCGGGTCCCCGACCCATAAGCGGTCGTTGGGGTCCGGTCAACGAACCGTGCTTGGACGGGACCGCCCGCGCGGGCGGACGCTCCGGTCCATGACCACGACCTCCCTGGAACCGGCCGCCACCGCCCGTCTGCGCTCCTTCGTCGCCGAGGTGCGCGGTGCCGTGGACCGGGGCCTGCCGCCCGAGCCCACGGCCCGGCTCGTGGCCGCCTGCCTCGCCCCGCACCTCGGTGCGCCCGACCTGCTCACCGGCGCCCAGTGCGAGGGCGACCCCGAGCACTACCGGCAGCACGTGCTGCACGCCGACCCCGACGGCTCCTTCTCCGTCGTCGCCCTGGTCTGGCTCCCCGGCCAGGCCACGCCCGTCCACGACCACGTGTCGTGGTGCGTGACGGGGGTCCACCGGGGCGAGGAGCACGAGCGCCGCTACCGGCTCGTGCCCGACGGCATCACCGCGCGGCTGGTCGCCACGGAGGAGGTGGTCAACGCGGAGGGGACGGTCGCCGCGCTCGCCCCGCCCGGAGACATCCACCTCGTCCGCAACGCGGGCAGTGACCTCGCCGTGTCCCTGCACGTGTACGGCGCCGACGTCACGCGGCTCGGCACGAGCGTGCGGCGCGTGTACCGGCTGCCGGCGGACGGCTGATGGCCCTCGTCGGCGGACGGGCGCGGCCGTCCGCCCGCCCGGCCGCGCCCGGTGCCCCTCCGGCCACGCCCGCCGCAGGAGCCGCAGGGGCCGCCTGGCCCGGCCTCGCGCTCGCCGTCGCCGGGGTGGCCGCCGCCTGGCTCGTGCACCGCGCCCTGCCCGCCGTACCGATGCTCACCGCCGCCGTCGTCCTGGGCCTCGCCGCCGCGCACACCCCCTGGCTGCGCACCCGCATCCGCGGCCGCTGCCGGGCGGGGCTGAGCGTGGCCGCCAAGCGGCTGATGCGCCTCGGCGTCGTCCTGCTCGGGCTGAAGCTGAGCCTGTCCGACGTCCTCGGCCTCGGCTGGTCGACGGTCGCGATGGTGCTCGCCGTCGTGGCCGCCACCCTGGGCGGCACGTGGTGGCTGGGGCGCCGCCTCGGGCTGCCCGGCGACCAGCCGTTGCTGATCGCCACCGGGTACGCGATCTGCGGGGCCTCCGCCATCGGCGCGGTCGCCGCCGTGCACGACAGCGACGAGGACGACGCCGCCACGTCGGTCGCGCTGGTGACGCTGTGCGGCACCCTGGCGATGGCCGTACTGCCGCTGCTGCACGGCCCGTTGGGGCTGACCGACGCGCAGTTCGGGCGCTGGGTCGGCGCCGGGGTGCACGACGTGGGCCAGGTGGTGGCCGCCGCGCAGACCGCCGGCCCGGCCGCGCTCGGCGAGGCGGTACTGGTCAAGCTGATGCGGGTGGCGCTGCTGGCCCCGCTGGTCGCGGCCCTGGTGGTGGCCGCCCGGCGGCGGGGGAGGGGCGCGGCGGCCGGGGGCCGTGCGGGCCGCCCGCCGCTCGTGCCGCTGTTCGTCGCCGGCTTCCTCGCCATGGTGGTGGTGCGCACCACCGGGCTGCTGCCCGAGCCGGTCCTTGCCTCCGCCGGGACGGCACAGGAACTGCTGCTCGCCGCCGCGCTGTTCGGCCTCGGCAGCGCGGTGCACCTGCCGACGCTCTCCCGCACCGGGGCGCGGGTGGCGGCGCTCGGCCTCACGGCATGGGCGCTGATCGCGGCGGCGTCGTACGCGGGGGTCCTCCTGACCGCTTGACCGCCCGCCGGGCGCTGGGCTGCCGGCGCCGAGCGCCCGCGTGCGCTGGATGCGACGCCGCCCCGACCGCTCGCGGGCCCAGGTGCGCGACGCTGATCCGAGCGCCCGCGGGCCCAGGTGCGTAACGGCGACCCAGCCGCCCGCCGGCTCCTGAGCGCGCCGCCGGCCCGAGCGCCCGCGGGGCACCGGCGCCGCCGAACCGCCCCGCCGTCAGCGCAGCCAGGGCAGGTCGGCGTCCGGGCCCGAGGGCTGGAGTCCCTCGGCCATCACCCGCATGATCTCGCCGAGGTGGCCGACCTGTTCCGGGGTGAGCCGGTCGAAGACCGCCTGCCGTACGGCCGCCACATGGCCGGGCGCGCTGCGCTCGAGCACCGCGTACCCCTCGTCCGTCAGATGGGCGTTCTGGCCGCGCTTGTCCGAGGGGCAGTCCTCGCGGCGCACCCAGCCGTTCTTCTCCAGCCGTGCGACGGCGTGCGACAGCCGGGACCGGGTGATCTTCGCGGCCTTGGCGAGTTCGGTCATGCGCATCCGGCGGCGGGGTGCCTGGGAGAGCTGGACCAGGAGCCCGTAGTAGACGTGCGGCATCCCGGCGTCGCGCTGGAGCTGGCGGTCGAGGTGGTCCTCCAGCAGCGTGGTGGCGTGCAGGTAGGAACGCCAGACGCGCTGCTCGTCGTCCGTGAGCCAACGCGGCCCGTCCCCGGCATGGTCGTTCATGCGTCCCACTCTACGTCTTCTTGAAGGTTGAACTACATACCCGCGGCGCGTTACGGTGGATGAGCTTGAATCTTCAAGTAGTAAGCTTGATGTCATCGACCGGGAGCCGTCATGACCGCGCTGACCAGCGGGCGCATGCCCGCCCTCTACCTCTCGCACGGCGCGCCGCCGCTCGCCCACGACCCCGTGTGGCCCGGCGAGCTCGCGGCCTGGTCCGCCGGCCTGCCCCGCCCGAGGGCGATCCTCATGGTGTCCGCCCACTGGGAGGAGGCCCCGCTGGCGCTCGGCGCGACCGAGACCGTGCCGCTGGTGTACGACTTCTGGGGCTTCCCCGCGCACTACTACGACGTGCGGTACGCCGCTCCGGGCGCGCCGCGCCTCGCCGAGTCCGTCCGCAAACTGCTGCGCGCACCCGGCACGCCCGTGCAGGACCTGCCCGACCGGGGCCTGGACCACGGGGCGTACGTCCCACTGGCCGAGATGTACCCGGACGCCGACATCCCCGTGCTGCAGATCTCGATGCCCACCCTGGACCCGGCCGCGCTGATGGACATCGGGCGCAAACTGGCTCCCCTGCGGGACGAGGGCGTACTGATCGTCGGCAGCGGCTTCTTCACCCACAACCTGGCGGCGCTGCGGCACGACGGTGTGCCGGGCTGGTCCGTGGAGTTCGACGACTGGGGGCGGCGGGCGCTCGCGGCCGGGGACGTCGACGCGCTGCTGGACTTCACGCACAAGGCCCCGGCCGGGCAGCTCGCGCACCCGCGCACCGAGCACTTCGCCCCGCTGTTCGTGACGCTGGGCGCGGCGGAGGCCGCCGGGGACCTCGCCGGCGGGCGCAGCGTCATCGACGGGTTCTGGATGGGCCTGGCGAAGCGGTCGCTCCAGTTCGCCTGAGCCTCCTTCGCGGGCCGCTTCTGCGCGGCCCGAGCCTCCTCCGCGGGCCTGAGCCTCCTCCGCGGGCCGGCCACCTCCGCCGGGTTCGGATGCCTTCTCCGGACCCGCTCGGATGTCACAGGTCCTTCTGGTACCAGGCGACATCCCAGTACCGGCCGAACTTGCGGCCCACCTCCGTGAACGTCCCGGCGTGGCGGAAACCGAAGCGGGTGTGGAGGCGGATCGAGGCCTCGTTGGGCAGGGCGATGCCGGCGTAGACGCGGTGGACGTCCTCGTCGGCGAGCACCTCGAAGAGGTGCTCGTACAGCAGCGTGCCGACGCCCCGGCCGGCCGCCGCGGGCGCGAGGTAGACGCTCACCTCGACGGAGGGGGCGTACGCCGCCTTGGGCCGGAAGGGTCCCGTGGTCGCGTACCCGAGACACCGGTCGGCGTCGTGGGCAACCAGCAGCCTGTGCGGGCCGTCTTCAGGGTGGGAACGCAGCCACGGGAGACGCTGTTCGGGGGTCCAGGGCACCGTGTCGAATGTGATCGCCGTCTCACGCACGTAATGGTTGTAGATCTCCGTGAGGGCGTCGATGTCGGCCTCCGAACCGGCCCTGACCTGCACTTCCGGCTGGTCGTCCGCCATCCGGCCTCCCCTCGTGGGCGCAGAGGATACTGCAAGATCACCAAAATGGGTGGGTCTCGTGGGAATTCTGTCCTGATTCCAGTCGTTGTTTCCGTCGGATGCAGGGCACCCGGAAGGGTGTCGCGACACCTACTCAGCAAGGGAGCTCGCATGGCAACCCGTGCCGTCGCCCAACGCCGGTCCGGCGGGACCGCTACCGCGACCGGGACCGACCGGGCCAGCAGTGCTCGCGCCGTGGGCGGGGAGATCGCCGACCGCGACCTGGTCGGCATGTACCTCGACGAGATCGCGCGCACGCCCCTGCTCGACGCCGCGAAGGAGGTCGAGCTGTCCCAGACGATCGAGGCGGGTGTGTACGCCCAGCAGATCCTCGACGGCGAGATCGAGAGCGAGGCGGGCGGTGCGACCCGTGAGGAGCTGGAGGCCCTGGTCGCCGCGGGCGAGCGCGCGAAGGACGTCTTCATCCGGTCCAACCTGCGGCTCGTCGTCGCGGTCGCCCGGCGCTACCCGCGCAGCGGCCTGCCCCTGCTCGACCTGATCCAGGAGGGCAACGCGGGTCTGGTGCGGGCGGTGGAGAAGTTCGACTACACCAAGGGATTCAAGTTCTCGACGTACGCGACGTGGTGGATCCGCCAGGCCATCACGCGCTCGATCGCCGACCAGTCGCGCACCATCCGGCTCCCCGTCCACCTGGTCGAGGAACTGGGGCGCATCCGCCGTGTGCAGCGGGAGTTCAACCGCGAGCACGGCCGCGACCCGGAGCCGGCGGAGATCGCCGAGGAGCTCGGCTCGTCGCCGGACCGCGTCACCGACGTCCTGGACTGGGCGCGCGACCCGGTCTCGCTCAACATGTCGGTGGACGACGCCGGCGAGACGCAGTTCGGCGATCTGCTGGAGGACACCTCGGCGGTGTCGCCCGAGCAGTCGGTGCTGACGCTGCTGCGCAGCGAGGAACTGGACGACCTGATCGGCAAGCTGGACCACCGCACGGCCTCCATCATCCGTATGCGGTACGGCATCGAGGACGGGCGCGAGCGGACGCTCACGGAGGTCGGCAAGGAGCACGGCCTCACCCGTGAGCGCATCCGTCAGATCGAGAAGCACGCCCTCCTCGAACTGAAGCGCATGGCCCGCGACACCGGCTTCGACGCGGCGGCGTGAGGCCGCGGCGGCGCGCGACCACGGGGCGGGAGCCGGCGGAAGCCGGAGCGGCAGAAGGGGGCGCGGCGGGGGCCGGAGCCGCGGACGCGATGGCCGTACCCATGGCAGGCCGGGCCGCGGGAGCCGACGGGGGCGCGTGAGCACCTGACGGTGCGCGCCCCCGCCGCCCGTCCCGATCCTGGTGCTCTCAGTGGCCGTGGGACGGTGCCTCGACACCGGGGACGGCGCCCACCGACCGGGCCAGCCGGGCGGACAGCCCGGCGACGTACGACGCGAGCGCCGGCGGCCCGTGCACCGTGAACTCGCAGTCGATCAGCGCCAGTCGCACCGCCAGCCACTCCACCGAGTCTGTGGACCGCGCCCTCAGCCGGCACGTGTCGGGGCCGGTCTCCGTCAGGGAGAGGTGCCCGGGGAGCCGGGCCGAGACGAACACGGCGGGTGCGGCGAAGGTGATGTCCACCTCGTGCTGCGCCTGCGACCGTGCCCCGGAACGCGACAGCATCTGCGCCGCGTCATCCGCGGGGAGTTCGCGGGGCGTGAAGCGTGACCCCGTCGGGAACGGCTCGCTGACCCGGTCGACCCGGAAGGTGCGCCAGTCCTCACGGCCGAGGTCGTACGCCACCAGGTACCACCGCCACGCCGTCGAGACCAGCCGGTACGGTTCGACCTGCCGCCGGCTCTCCGCCCCGTCGCCCGCGCGGTACGCGAACCGCAGCCGCTCCCGCCCCGTCACCGCTGCGGCCAGCGCGGTCAGCGTGGAGGGCGCGACCGTCGCCCCGTCCCCGCGGGTCAGCGGGATCGTCGCGTTCTGCAGCGTCGACACCCGGTGCCGCAGCCGGGACGGCAGCACCTGCTCCAGCTTCGCCAGGGCCCGTACCGACGCCTCCTCCACGCCCTCGATGGCGTGCCCTGCCCCCGCCCGCAGCCCGACCGCGATCGCCACCGCCTCCTCGTCGTCCAGCAGCAGCGGCGGCATGGCGCTGCCGGCGACCAGCCGGTACCCGCCGACCGCGCCCCGCGTCGCCTCCACCGGATAGCCCAGGTCCCGGAGCCGGTCGATGTCCCGGCGGATGGTGCGCGCGCTGACGCCGAGACGGTCGGCCAGCTCGCTGCCCGGCCATTCGCGCGGCGTCTGGAGGAGCGACAGCAGATTCAGGAGTCGTGCCGGAGTGTCCGTCATGGCATCCAGCATGCGCGGCATGTAGGACACGAACTGTCCTACATGCCGATTAGCTTCTTCCCATGACCTCCACGCAGGACCTCTCCCGCCTCCCCGAGGCCCCGACGCAGACCCCCGACCGGCGCCGATGGCTGGCACTGGCCATCGTGATGACCGCCGCCTTCATGGACCTCGTCGACGTCACGATCGTCAACATCGCCATACCGAGCATCGAGCGCGACCTGTCCGCGTCGTTCGGCGCCATCCAGTGGATCACAGCCGGGTACGCCCTCGCCTTCGCGGCCGGCCTCATCACCGGTGGCCGCCTCGGCGACATCTACGGCCGCAGGCGGCTCTTCCTCGTGGGTATCGCCGGCTTCACCCTCGCGTCCGCGCTCTGCGGTTTCGCCGGGAGCCCGGAGATGCTCGTCGCCTCCCGCCTCCTCCAGGGCGCGATGGCGGCGATGATGGTTCCGCAGGTGCTGTCGATCATCCACGTCACCTTCCCGGCCCACGAGCGCGGCAAGGTCTTCGGGATGTTCGGTGCGATCGTCGGCCTCGGCGCCGTGTCCGGTCCGCTCCTGGGCGCGCTGCTGACCCAGTGGAACCTCTTCGGCCTGGAGTGGCGGCCGATCTTCCTGATCAACCTGCCCGTCGGCATCGCCGGGCTGATCCTGGGCCGGAAGTTCATCACCGAATCGCGCGCCGACAAGGTGCTGCGCCTCGACCTGGTCGGCGTCGCGCTCATCACCCTCGGCCTGCTGATGCTGCTGTACCCGCTCACGCGCGGCCGTGAGCTCGGCTGGCCGCTGTGGGGCCACCTCTGCATGGCGGGCAGCCTCGTGGTCTTCGCCGCGTTCGTCGCGTACGAGAAGTACAAGACGCGCAAGGACGGTTCGCCGCTCGTGGAGCTGTCGCTGTTCCGCGTGAAGAGCTTTGCCGCCGGCATCGCCGTCCAGCTGACCTTCGGTGTCGTGCTGGGCATCTTCTTCCTGGTCTGGACGCTGTACATGCAGATCGGCCTGGGCTGGAGCCCGCTGAAGGCCGGGCTCACCGGCGTGCCCTTCTCGATCGCCGTCTCGGTGGCGGCGGGCGTCTCCGTGCAGAAGCTGGTCCCGCGCTTCGGCCGGAA
The DNA here is from genome assembly GCF_044455245.1 of Streptomyces sp. NPDC051310. Lineage (NCBI taxonomy): Bacteria > Bacillati > Actinomycetota > Actinomycetes > Kitasatosporales > Streptomycetaceae > Streptomyces > Streptomyces sp. NPDC051310. The sequence continues at coordinate 115,645 of NZ_JBITEO010000003.1, read as the reverse complement.
GGTGCTGCAGGCGGGAGCGCTCACGATGGCCGCCGGACTGCTGCTCTACATCTGGGAGGCCGGGCGGTACGGCACCGGCATCGAGCCGTGGATGATGACCGCGCCGCTGGTGGTCATGGGCCTCGGCATGGGCCTGATCGTGGCGCCGCTGACGGACGCCGTGCTGTCGGAGGTGCCGCGGGAGCACGCCGGCTCGGCCTCCGGGCTGATCAACACGACCGGGCAGATGGGCAACGCGCTCGGGCTCGGCCTGGTGTCGGTGGTCTTCTTCGGCGTGATCGACGGGGAGCGGCTGGTGCCCGAGCGGGTCGGCGCGGTGTTCGCGGACGCCTTCCAGAGCGCGCTGTGGTGGGTGGTGGCGGTGCTCGCCCTGATCTTCGTGGTGATGTTCGCGCTGCCGGCCAAGGCGCCGGGCGGTGCGGACGCGGACGCCGGTGCGGAGGCCGATGCTGCTGAGGCCGGTGGCGCCGGGGCCGGAGAGGCCGGTGATGCTGCTGCGGGCGCTGGAGGCGTTCGGGGTGCCGATGGTGCGGACGGCGCCGTGGAGCCTGAAGCGGAACTCGTGCGCTGAGGCGGGCGGCCGGAGAGGCCGGGCCCGGCACCCCGCGTCCAGCGGGTGCCGGGCCTTCGTTCTGTCCGGCGCCCGCGGGCCCGTGAGCCTGTGAGTACGTGAGCCTGTGAGTCCGTGAGCCTGCGAGTCCGCGGGCCCGGGCCTGTGGCGGTCAGGCTTGCGCTCACCGTGCCCGAATCTGTGGCTTGCTGTGCCCGGATGTGTTTACTTTCTCCTCGTACGGTCGTACGGTGCTGGTGGAACCACACGTTCGGGCATGGATCGGATGTAGAACCACATGTACGCACCGGAGCGCCAGCACCAGATCGTGCGCCTGGCCCGTGAGAGCGGCCGGGTCGACGTGCTCTCCCTCGCCGAGGAGTTCCAGGTCACCGCCGAGACCATCCGGCGCGACCTGAAGGCACTCGACCGCGCCGGGCTGCTGCGCCGGGTGCACGGCGGCGCCATTCCGGCCGGGCGGCTCGACTTCGAGCCCGACCTCGCCGAGCGCGAGACCACCGCCGCCGACGAGAAGGACCGCATCGCACGGGCCGCCCTCGCCGAGGTGCCCGAGGACGGCACCGTCATCCTCGACGCCGGCTCCACGGTGGCGCGGCTCGCCGCCTGCCTCCCGCCGGACCGCTCGCTCACCGTCGTCACGCACGCGCTGCCCGCCGCCGCGCGGCTCGCCGACCACCCGGGCATCGCGCTCCACCTCGTCGGCGGACGCGTTCGGCACAGCACGCGCGCCGCCGTCGACGCGTGGGCGCTGCAGGCGTACGCGCAGATCCGCGCCGACGTCGCCTTCGTCGGCGCCAACGGCTTCTCCGCCGCGCACGGCCTCACCACCCCCGATCTCGCCGAAGCCGCCGTCAAGCGGGCCGTCGTCGCCTCGGCACGGCGCGTGGTGCTGCTCGCCGACTCCGGGAAGTACGGCCAGGACCACTTCGCCCGGTTCGGCGGCCTCGACGACGTGGACCTGCTCATCACCGACACCGGGCTCGGCACCGAGGACGCGTCGGCGGTCGAGGCCGCCGGTACGGAGGTGGTGCGCGCATGATCCTCACCGTCACCCCGAACCCGTCGCTGGACCGGACGTACGAGGTCCCCGCCCTGGAGCGCGGCGCGGTGCTGCGGGCCGCCGGCGAGCGCACGGACCCCGGCGGCAAGGGCGTCAACGTCTCGCGCGCCGTGGCCGCGGCCGGGCATCGGACCGTCGCCGTCGTGCCCCTGGGCGGCGCGCCCGGCGCCCTGCTCGCCGAGCTCCTCGCCGGACAGGGCATCGAGGTCGCCTCGGTGCCGCTGAAGGGGCACACCCGCTCCAACATCGCCGTCGCCGAACCGGACGGCACCCTCACGAAGATCAACGCTCCGGGACCGGAGCTCACCCCCGCCGAGTCGGAGGCGATCCTCTCCGCCGTCGGCGCGTACTCGCCCGCCGCCGACTGGGTCGCCTGCGGCGGCAGCCTGCCGCGGGGCCTGGCGCCCGAGTGGTACGCCGACCTCGTGACGCGCGCGCACGGGTACGGGGCGCGGGTCGCGCTGGACACGTCCGGCCCGTCGCTGCCCGCAGCGCTGCGCGGCCGGCCCGACGTGGTGAAGCCCAACGCCGAGGAGCTCGCCGAGGCGGTCGGCCGGCCCCTCGCGACGCTCGGCGACGCGGTCAAGGCGGCGGAGGAACTGCGGGCGGCGGGCGCCGGCGCGGTACTCGCCAGCCTGGGCGCGGACGGGCAGTTGCTCGTGTGTGCCGAGGGGACCTGGTACGGCTACGCCGCCGTCGACACCGTCCGCAGCAACGTCGGCGCGGGCGACGCCTCCCTGGCGGGGTTCCTCGCGGCGGGCGGCGAAGGGCCGCAGGCGCTCGCGGCGGCGGTCGCCCACGGCGCGGCGGCCGTCCGGCTGCCGGGCAGCGAGATGCCGACACCCGCCGACCTCGACCCGGCGGCGGTCACCGTGACGGCCGACGTGCCCCTCGACCGCGTACTCGGCGCGTCCGCCCCGTACGGCGACGGCACGGAGACGGGCGGGGCCAGCAGGACGGGTCGCATCGGCGAGAGCAGCGAGAGCGCCGGCGGCACCCACAGCACCCACAGCACCCACAGCACCGACAGCACCGACAGCACCGACAGCAGCGAGAGCAGCAAGCGAGGGAGCCGCGTGCGATGAGCGAAATGATCACCGCGGACCTGGTCGATCTCGACCTGGCCGCGCAGACCAAGGAAGAGGCGGCCCGTGCGCTCGCCCGGCGCATGGTGGCACTGGGCCGGGTGACGGACCTGGACGGCTTCCTTGCCGACGTGGCGGCGCGCGAGGCACAGATGCCGACGGGACTGGACGGCGGCATCGGCATCCCGCACTGCCGCAGCGCGCACGTGGCCGCTCCGACCCTCGCCTTCGGCCGGTCGGCGAGCGGCATCGACTTCGGCGCTCCGGACGGGCCCGCGGACCTGATCTTCCTGATCGCGGCCCCCGCGGGCGCGGACGACGCCCATCTGACGATCCTCTCGTCCCTCGCACGCCGCCTGATGGACGCCGGCTTCACCTCCACCCTGCGCACCGTGACCTCCCCGCGCGACGCGGCCGTACTGCTCGGCGGCGAACCCGCGCCGGAGCCGCGCGCCGAGGAGACCGCCCCGGAGGCGGAGGAGCCGGTGGAAACGGAGCCGGCGCAGGAGCCGGTGAAGACGGAGCCGGTGGAGGATTCGGTAGAGCAGGAGCAGGAGCAGGAGCAGGAGCAGGAGCAGGAGCAGGAGCAGGAGCCGGAGCCGGAGCCGGAGCCGGAGCAGGAGCCGTCACCCGCAGCCGGGGTGTTCCGGGTGGTGGCGGTGACGTCCTGTCCGACCGGGATCGCCCACACCTACATGGCCGCCGAGGCGCTGGAGAAGGCCGGGCGGGAAGCCGGGGTCGAGGTGGCGGTCGAGACCCAGGGATCGGCCGGGTTCACGCGGCTCGCCCCGGACGTCATCGCGGCCGCCGACGGCGTGATCCTCGCCCATGACGTGCCCGTCCGCGAGAAGGAACGGTTCGCCGGGAAGCCCACCGTCGACGTCGGCGTCAAGGCGGGCATCAACCGGGCCGCCGAACTCATCGCCGAGGTGCGCGGCAAGGCCGAGCGCCAAGGCACCCGGCGCGGCGGGGCCGAACGCAGTGGAACCGAGCACGGAGGGGACGGCGCACCGCACCGGCCGGGGCCCACGCCCGTGGAGAGCGCGGGCGAGCCCGGCGCCGGTTACGGCACCAAGCTGCGCACCTGGCTGATGGCGGGCGTGAGCCACATGGTCCCGTTCGTCGCGGCGGGCGGCCTGCTCATCGCTCTCGGCTTCGCCATCGGCGGCTATAACATCGACAAGGCGCCCTCCGTCGCCGAGCACTTCGCCTGGGGGCAGGCCGACAGCTGGGCCGCGCTGCTCTTCCAGACCGGCGGCCTGGCGTTCGGCTTCCTCATCCCGGTGCTGGCGGGCTACATCGCGTACGGCATGGCGGACCGGCCCGGACTCGTCCCAGGATTCGTGGGCGGTGCCGTCGCGCTGACCATCAACGCCGGGTTCCTCGGCGGTCTCGCGGCGGGGCTGATCGCGGGCGGTGTCGTCCTGGGTATCCAGCGCGTCCGCGTGCCTGCGCCACTGCGCGGCATCATGCCCGTCGTCGTCATCCCCCTCCTCTCCTCCGCGGTCGTCGGCTTCCTGATGTTCCTGGTGGTCGGCAAGCCCATCGCCTCCCTCCAGAAGGCGCTCACCGACTGGCTGTCGGGCCTGTCCGGCGCGAACGCCGTCGTCCTCGGCGTGGTCCTGGGCCTGATGATGTGCTTCGACCTGGGCGGTCCGCTCAACAAGGTCGCGTACGCCTTCGCCATCGGCGGCCTGGCCAACCCCAACGAGGGCTCGCTCAAGGTCATGGCCGCCGTGATGGCCGCCGGTATGGTGCCGCCGCTCGCGATGGCGCTCGCCACCGTGGTGCGCGGCAGGCTGTTCACCCGTGCCGAGCGGGAGAACGGCAAGGCCGCGTGGGTGCTCGGCGCCTCGTTCATCACCGAGGGCGCGATTCCCTTCGCCGCTGCGGACCCGCTGCGGGTCATCCCGTCGGCGATGGCGGGCGGAGCGGTCACCGGGGCGCTGTCGATGCTCTTCGAGTGCACCCTGCGCGCTCCGCACGGCGGCGTGTTCGTCGTCCCGCTGATCGGCAATCCGCTGCTCTACCTGGTCGCCATCCTCGCCGGTACGTGCGTGAGCGCGGCCCTGGTCATCCTGCTCAAGGGTCACGCACGCCGCGGGACGCCCACCCCGGCCGCCCCCGAGGCACCGCACAAGGTGGCGGTCGCCGCCTGACCTTCCGGCCGGCCGCCTGACCTTCCGGCCGGCCGCCTGACCGTCCGGCTAGACGCCGGACGCGCCGGACGGTTCGGACGTTCAGGCCGGACCTGCCTGGCCTTCCGGCGGCACCCGCCTGACCGTCCGTCCTCCGGACCGGCCGGAACCCGGCGGTCAGCGCACCCGCGCGCGGTGCTCCATCGCCTCGCGCGCGGTGCGCTCGCTCTCGTACACCTCGCACATGTGCCGTCCGTCCGGCGTCGCGGTGTGCTCGACCTCCCACACGCTCATCTCGGTCCCGTCCAGCAGCAGGAAGCCGTGCTCGTACAGGGTGAAACCGGCGTCCCGGCCCGCGACGCTGCACTGCCGGCCGAACACCTGCTTGATGTGGTGCGCGAACGCGCCGCGCAGCCGTGCCGCCACCTCCTCGCCCGGGCGGTCGGCGTTCTCCGCGCGGCGCAGCACCCGCCGGGCGTGGTCGGCGGAGTCGTCCAGTTCGTACATCGGCGCGGGGGCCGCCGGCGGTACGGCGTAGAGCGCGCCCAGCAGCTCCAGGTCCCTGTCCAGCCCGTCGAGTCCTTCCAGCCCGTCGAGTCCGTCGAGTCCGTCGAGGCTGTCGAGTCCGTCGAGCCCGGCCAGGCCGTCCTGCGCCGGCTCCGGGAGCGCGATGGGCAGCCGGGACGCCGCGAGGCGGACCTCCGACTCCTCCGTGTACAGCTCGTGGTGCTCGTGACCGTGCTCTCCGGTCCCGTCCCGTCCCACGTTGTGCACCAGCTCCCACAGGGTCAGCGACGAACCGTCCGCGAGGAGGTAGGTGTGCCGGTACGTGGTGCGGTGGAACCGGACGCTGTGGTGCGACGAGTGCAGGGAACTCGCGTGCGCCAGCGCCGAGTCCAGGCGCTCGACCAGGGCATCAGGCAGGTCGAAGGAGTTGAGCGCCCGCCCCAGGAGCCGCTCGATATGCGTCTCTGCCGTTTCATAGGGATCGTTCGGAACGTTCAAGATGGGACTCCAGGCCGTCGCCGCGTGTCACTTGATGCTTGCTTAAGGTAGTGCCTGGGTCTGACAACGCGTCCGGCTTCCACAAAACGAAGGGCGTGCGGGCCGAGTTCCCGCGCCCCCTCGCAACTCCCGCCGCCGACCTGTCAGTCCGGGCCGTACAGGTCGCGGTACGCGGGGAAGTCGCCCCCCGGCCCCGTCACCGAGCCGGCTGCCGTGACCGCCCGGACCATCGCCCTGGTCACGGCGTCCGCGCCCGCCGCGTACACCTGGTTGAGCGCGACCGGATCCAGCGGCTGCTCCGCCCGCGCCGGGTCGGCGAGCGGTCGTGCGCCGGTCGCGAGGGCGAAGACGGTGTCCCCGTCGTTGAGCAGGTGCGCGGGCCGCACGGCGCGCGCGATGCCGTCGTGCGCCGTCCCGGCCAGTTTGTGCGCCTGCGCGCGGGTCAGGTCGGCGTCCGTGGCGACGACCGCGAGGGCGGTGTTCAGCGACGGCCGTCCGCTGCGTTCGCGCGCCGCGGCCAGCCGGCGCTGCGCCTCGGCGTGCACCCGCGGGTCCGGCGGTACGGTCCCGGAGCCGTCGCCGTACCGCCCGTACAGCACGCCCGTGGCCGGGTCGACCGCCGAGCCGACCGCGTTGGCCACCACCAGCGCGGCGACGGTGACGCCGGAGTCCAGGACGAGGCTCGCCGTACCGACCCCGCCCTTCATGCCGCCGACCACCGCGCCCGTCCCGGCGCCCACCGAGCCGCACTCCACGGGCGCCCGCTCCCCGCCGGCGGCCGCCGCCTCCACGGCCGCCCGGCCGGTCGAGGCGTCCGGACGCGCCGTGAAGTCCCCGCCCCGGCCGAGGTCGAACACGCACGCCGCCGGCACCACCGGCACCACGTGCGACGGGTCGGGCCCGACCCGCACACCCCGGCCCTGTTCCTCCAGCCAGGCCATCACCCCGGACGCGGAATCGAGTCCGTACGCGCTCCCGCCCGTCAGGACCACGGCCTCGATGCGCTGGACGAGGTTGCGCGGGTCGAGGGCGTCCGTCTCCCGGGTGCCGGGGCCGCCGCCCCGCACGTCCACGGCGGCGATCACCCCGCCGGGGGGCGCGAGGACGACCGTGGTGCCGCTCAGCGCACGGTCGCCCGGAACCCGCGCGTGCCCGACGCGCAGCCCGGCCACATCCGTCAGTGCGTCGTTCATGCCTCCTGCGTACCACGCCCCGCCGTGTGTGCGGTCAGGATCACCCCGATCGCGACCGCCGCCGCCCCCACGAGCCCGGCGGCGAGGATGCCCCACCTCCCGGCGAATGTGCAGACGAGAAGGGCGAGCGCCGCGCACGGCAGCACCAGCTGCTGCGCGGTGCCGACCTTGAAGTAGCGGGAGTGCAACGCCCACACGAGCAGCAGGAACAGGGCGGAGGGCAGGGTGACGGCGGCCGCGGCGGCGGTGTCCGACAGGTGTGCCGCGCCGACGGCCTGCTCGACGGCCACCTCGATGCCCGCGCCGATCGCCGCCGCCGACGCGACGATCAGGTAGTGCCCGTACCCCCAGAGGAAGGCCTGGCGGTTGGAGACCAACCGCTGGTGGGCCGGCACGACGAAGTAGATCCACCAGGCGGCGAAGATCAGCAGCAGCCCGCCGGCGGCGATGGGCAGCAGTTCCCCGAGTGCGTCGTTCTCCTCCACCCCGGTCTTCACGGCCACGGTCGCGGCGGCGATCGTCTCACCGAGCACGATGATGGTGAACAGGCCGTACCGCTCGGCGATGTGGTGCGCGTGCCAGCTGCTGGAGAAGTCCCTCTCCGCGAGCGGCGGTACGGACAGTTCCGCCGCGACCATCACCAGGAACACCCATGGCGCGGCCTGCTCCGGCACCAGCACCAGCGCCGTCCATCCGGCCTGGCAGGCCATCACCCCGGCCGCGTACCGCAGCGCCATGGTCCGCTCGGCGCCGGACGCGGCCAGCGCGGCGCGCAGCCACTGCGAGGCGAGTGCGATGCGCATGACCACGTAGCCCAGCCACACCACGGTGAAGTCCTGCTCCTGGAAGGCCCGCGACACCCCGGCGGCGAGCACGAGGACGCCGGCGATCTGGACGAGCGTCACGGTCCGGTAGAGCGCGTCGTCGTTGTCGTACGCCGACGCGAACCAGGAGAAGTTCATCCAGGCCCACCAGATCGCGAAGAACACCATCGCGTACCGGCCGATGCCGGCCCCCGCGTGCCCTTCGGCTACGGCGTGCACCAGCTCCGCCCCGGCCTGGGCGACCGCCACGACGAAGCAGAGGTCGAAGAACAGCTCCAGGGGCGTGGCGGCGCGGTGCGCCTCGTCGCGGCTGCGCGATACGAGGGGCCGCACGGGCCGCGCAGGGGGTGTGGAGGTCATCGCCCCAGAACAGCAGAGGCACCGGGCGTGGGCGCCGTCCATGGCAGGCCGTCACCCGCAAAGTCCCCACAACGGGCGAACGCCCCCACATCCCCCTACGGTGGCCGCGTGCCCGACCCCTCCACCACCCCCGACCCGCCCGACCCGCCGGACCCACCGGACACCTCAGGCCCGGGCGAACCTCCCGCGCCGACGGGTGACCCGGCGCCGGGCGAACCTCCCGCGCCGACGGGTGACCCGGCGCCGGGCGAACCTCCCGCGCCGACGGGTGACCCCGCCCGTCGCGAGCCTTCCGCCCCCGCGGAGCACCTCCGCCGCCGAGCGGCGGCTCCAGCGGCACCCGGGGTGCAGGACGGGCCCGGGGCCCGGGGCGGAGTGCAGCGGCGGGCCGCCCCGGCCGGGGTCGCGATCGCCGCGCCGCTGATCGCCGCCGTCGTCCACATCGCGCTGATGTGGGGGTCAGGGTGTGGTCGGCACCCCACGGGACGCGTGGTGCCGTGCGCCGGTGACGATGAGTGAGACGTTCTGCCCACCGAAGCCGAAGGAGTTGCTGAGCACGGCTTCCTGGGGGACGTCTCGTCGCTCGGTGACGACATCGAGATCGATGCCGTCACCGACGCCGGCCGTGGCGAGGTTGCGGGTCGGCGGGATGGCGCCGTGCTTCACACTGAGGACGGCTATGAGCGCCTCGATTGCGCCGGCGGCGCCGAAGAGGTGGCCGAGCGCCGCCTTGGGGGCTGTCACGGTGGCGCGACCGAAGACCTTTCCGATCGCGTGCGCCTCGGCGACATCACCGGCCGGGGTTCCGGTGGCGTGGGCGTTGATGTGGCTGATCTGCTCCGGAGCCAGGCCGGATTGCGCGAGGGCCTTCCGCATGGCCGAGATCTGACCGGAGCCGTCGGGAGCGGGCGCCGTGATGTGGTGAGCGTCGGCGGCGATGCCGGCGCCCGCGAGTACCGCGTGGACGTGGGCGCCCCGGGCCCGGGCGTGTTCGGCGCTTTCCAGCACCACGACAGCCGCGCCTTCACCGAGGACGAATCCGCTGCGGTCCGCGGCGAACGGCCGGGAGGCCGAGGCGGGTTCGCCGGTGTAGCGCGACAGTGCCTGTGCCTGGGCGAAGCCGGCGACGGTGATCGGGGTGATCGCGGCCTCGGTTCCCCCCGCGATGACCACGTCCGCCTCGCCGGCACGGATGAGCCTGGCCCCCAGGGCGATCGCCTCGGCACCGGAAGAACACGCCGAGACGGGCGTGTAGACCCCGGCCCGCGCGCCGTACTCGATGCTGATCAGCGCTGCCGCCGCATTGGGCATGAGCATCGGGACCGTGCGGGGCGAGACGCGCCGTGTCCCGGCCGCCTCCAGTACGTCGTCCTCCTTCAGCAGCGTCCGTACGCCTCCGATGCCCGTGCCGATCGCTGATGCGAGCCGCTCCGGGTCCACCCGCGGGGCACCGGCATCGGCCCAGGCCTCGGCCGCCGCGGCGAAGGCTGCCTGCTGTGAGCGGTCGAGCCGCCTTGCCTGCACCGGCAACAGCGATGCGGCGGGGTCGACCGCCATCGTCCCCGCGACGGTGCCGGGAAGGCCGGCGTCCGCATGGCCGGGCAGGACGCCGCCGCGGATGCCGGACTCGCCGGCAAGCAGGGCGTCCCAGGTGGACTCGACGTCTCCACCGAGTGGCGTGATCGCGCCGAGTCCGGTCACGACGACTTCAGTCCGGTGCATGTCCTGGACCCTTCTTGTATGCGATACAAGCTGATGAGTGTTGTTGTATCACATACAATTCGAGGGTGGAGAAGAAGCGAACCGAAGCTCGATCAGCGCCGGCCGGGTCCCGTGACCGCGGTCGCGCGACGAGGCGCCGTCTGATCGAGACAACCGCACGGCTCTGCAAGGAGCGGCCCGGCGCCGAGGTGAGCGTCGCGGAGATCGCGAACGCGGCAGGCGTCTTCCCCAATCAGGTCACCTACTACTTCGGCTCCAAGGACTCGCTGCTCGTGCACGCCGCTTTCCTCGGCTTGCTGCACGACGCCCGACGGATCGAGCGCATCGGTCGCCACGCCCCCGACGCGGCGGCATTCCGGCGCAACATCGCCCGCGCCGTACTGGCCATGCCCTCGCTCCCCTCGGTCGCGCGAGCACTCGCCACCGGGATCTCCAAGCCCGAACTCGCCCCCGTGGTCGACCAGCACCTCCAGTTGCTGTTCCGGCAATCCGAGCGCTTCGTGCGGCAGCTCGTCGACAGTCGCGGCTGGAAGACCCGTCGACCGCTCAACGTGGAGGCCAGGACGTTCTGGAGCACCGCGCTCGGCGCAGTGCTGCTCGTCCGCGCCGGGGCGCACGGCAGTGTCGCCGAGCTCGACCTCGCCGGAGCGCTGACCATCCATGACGAACCCGAGGGCGGCTGACTCGGTCGAACGGGCCTGCGCCGGACCGCTCTCCGCGGATCCGCCCGACCGGCGGCCACGGGGACCCGCGGATCCGGCGCACCGGCCCCGGAACCGAGCAGGAACCGGAGCGCTCGGCGAAGCCGGCCGCCCGCCTCGCGCCGTCATCGAACCGTGCCTCCTCGGCCCCGAGGGCCAGTGACACGACGGCGTAGGCTGGAACCATGAGCACCGCCCCCACCCCCGGCCCGCGCGATGCGAAGCCCGAGCCGGCGCCGCCGAAGAAGACGCCGGCCCTGATCTTCGACGATCCGCTGAACCAGCAATCCGCGGACGACACGGACCGCGCGTGGGGCGAGCGGACTCCTGACGGCGACAGCGCCGCGGATCTGGCGCGCTTCCTCGACGAGAAGCCGCCGCACCACATCTGAGCCGGCGCTGGAGCCGACGTCCGGGCCGGGGCCCCAGCGGCCCCGGCTACGGCTGCATGCGGCCGGCGCCCCGCTGCGCGACGAGCTCGTCCCGGATCTCCTTCAGCACCTCCAGCTCGCTGACCTCCAAGGTCTCGTCGACGCCCGCCCGCAGCCTCTCCTGCTCGGCGCGCCGGGCCAGGTACCTGGCCGTGGGCAGGACCATCAGGAAGTACACGACCGCCGCGGTGATCAGGAAACTGAGGGTGGCGCTGAGCACCGAGCCCCACAGGATCGTGATGCCGCTGACGACCTCGCCGCTGTCGTTCACCAGGCACGGGCCCTTCAGGCACGACCGGTAGCTGTCCAGGTTCTTGGTGCCGAAGGCTCCGACGATCGGGTTGATGACGCCCCGCACCACGGCGTTCACGATGCTGGTGAACGCGGCGCCGATGACCACGGCGACCGCCAGGTCGATCACATTGCCCCGCATCAGGAAGGCCTTGAAGCCCTCCAGCACGTTCTCCGGCTTCTCCTCTCACGTACGAATCAGCACAGGACCACCGCCAGACGGGACGTGGCGGCCGCGCCGGCCAGCACGGCAGCGGTCGCCCGCGGCACCGACAGCACGACCAGCGCCCCGCCGTCCGGGGACGGTTCGCGCACCCGCGGCACCTCGGCCACCCTGGCCCCGGCCGCGACCACCCTGGCGTCCTCGCCGTCCTCCGCGGGCGACGCGGCCGCGGCGATCACGTCCACCCGGTCCCCGGGCCGCAGCAGCCGGACCGTCGCGGCGTCCGCGATCCGTACCGGAGCCGACACCAGCGCGACCGGCGGGCGTGCCCGCTCCTTCTGCCGCTCCTGAGCTGCCGTCACGGGGTGCGGCCCGCCGGTGTCGGCCGGGCCGCGCGGACCCCAGGCCGCCAGAGCGGCAGCCGTCACCGCCAGCCCGGCCGCCATGGCCCGCCGCCTGCGCCGCACCGCCCGGCGCAGCCGCAGCCTCCCGCCGCGGACCCGCAACGGCGCGAACGGCGGCACACCGCGGACCTCCGGCACCGCGGCGGGCGCGACGGAGGAGCAGACGGAAGGAGCGGAAGAGGACGAGGAGAGCGAGCAGGAGGAGAAAGGGCGGGAGGAGGAGGAACGGGAGGAAGCGGAAGAAGGAGAGGGAGAGGAAGAAGGTGAGGGAGAGGAAGAAGGAGAGGGAGAGGAAGAAGGTGAGGGAGAAGAAGAGGCTGAGGAGAAAGGGAAGGACGCGGAGAACGGCACGGCACACCACCTGCGCGAGTCGAGGGGAGAACGGATCGGGACGCCCGCCGGCTTTCGCCGACGCCGACGTCCCTCACGATCCCGCGCCCGGTGCGATCCCGCTGGACCCTGTGGACAGCCCGGTGTCTGTGGAAAACGCCCTCACCTCGACGGGTGAGGACGGACTACGGCAGCTCGATCCCCAGGTCCCAGCCGTCGTGCGCGTGGGTGCACAGACACGACCGGCTCTCGGTCTCCGGAAGCGCCGCGACCGCGTCGAAGAGCACCTCGCGCAACCGCCCGACGTTCTCCCCGAACACCCGCAGCACCTCGGTGTGCGAGACGCCCTCGCCGGTCTCCGCACCCGCGTCCAGGTCCGTGACCAGCGCCATCGAGGTGTAGCAGAGCCCCAGCTCCCGCGCGAGCACCGCTTCGGGGTGACCGGTCATGCCGACGACCGACCAGCCCATCGCCGCGTGCCACTGCGACTCGGCCCGGGTCGAGAAGCGCGGGCCCTCTATGACGACCATGGTTCCGCCGTCCACCGCCTCCCAGCCGCGGCCGTGCGCGGCGGCGAGCGCGATCTTGCGCCCGTCGGGGCAGTACGGGTCGGCGAACGAGGTGTGCACGACGTTCGGCACGCTGCCGTCCGGCAGCGGCTCACCGTCGAAGTAGGTCTGCGTCCGCGCCTTCGTGCGGTCCACGAGCTGGTCCGGTACGAGGAGGGTGCCCGGCCCGTACTCGGGGCGCAGCCCGCCGACCGCGCAGGGCCCCAGCACCTGGCGCACACCGGCCGCGCGCAGCGCCCACAGGTTGGCGCGGTAGTTGATGCGGTGCGGCGGCAGGTGGTGGCCACGGCCGTGCCGCGGCAGGAACACGACGCGCCGCCCGGCCAGCTCGCCGAAGAACAGGGAGTCGCTCGGGCTGCCGTACGGGGTGGTCACCTGGACCTCGGTGACGTCCTCCAGGAAGGAGTAGAAGCCCGAGCCGCCGATCACGCCGATCTCTGCGTTCGTGTTCGCCATGCGGTCACCCTAGCCGGGCGGGGAAACGCCGTGGACCCCGCCGTACGGAACGGCGGGGTCCACGGGAACGAACGAGGAGGAAGGGTCAGGCGGCGGAGCTGGTGCTGCTGCTCGACGCCGCAGGCTTCGCGTCGGAGGACGCCCCCTTGGACGACGCGGACGACGTCGAGGACGACGAAGAACCGGACGTCGAGGACGACGACGAGGAGGACGCGGGCGAGCTGCTCGACGACGCGCCGCGGCTGTCGTTGCGGTAGAAACCGGAGCCCTTGAAGACGATGCCCACCGCCGAGAACACCTTCTTCAGGCGTCCCTTGCAGTTGGGGCACTCGGTCAGCGCGTCATCGGTGAACTTCTGCACCGCCTCGAGGCCCTCGCCGCACTCGGTGCACTGGTACTGGTAGGTCGGCACTTTGTCTTCCTCCTGGCACTCTCACTCATTGAGTGCTAACGACAGTCCATACTGACGTATTCCGCGGGATCAGTCCACCGTCACCGGCACTCGGTGACCGACGCCACGTGCCACCGTCCGTGCGGCGGTGCGCGGCGCGAGCCGCGAGCGCAGGGCCACCAGCGTGACCAGGGCGAGCGCCGTGCCGCCCAGCGGGACCAGGAATCCGGCGCTCGCGCCGTACCCGTCCGCGAGGCGCCCGGCCACCGTCACGGCCGCCGCCTGGCCCAGCGCCACGGCGCCGGTCAGCCAGGTGAAGGCCTCGGTGCGGGCGGTGGCGGGCACCAGCGTCTCGACCAGTGTGTAGCCGGTGATCAGCGCGGGGGCGATGCACAGGCCGACGACCAGGCCCAGAGCGCCCAGCAGGGCCACCGAGTGGACCGACCACAGCAGCGAGGTGGCCACGGTGAGGGCCGCGTACCCGGCGACCAGGCGGCGGCGCGGCCCGATCTTCCAGGCGATGGCGCCGACGGCGATGCCCGCCAGCATGTTGCCCGCGGCGAACAGCCCATACAGCAGGCCGTTGGCGCCGGGGTTGCCGATCTCCTCGGTGAATGCGGTCAGCGAGACCTGCATGCCGCCGAAGACCGAGCCGATGCCGAGGAAGGCGACGGCCAGGACCCGTACGCCGGGGATGGACAGTGCGGAGGCCCGCTCCCCGCGCGCGTGCGTCCCGCCGTCCGCGTCGCCGGCGAGGCCGTAGGGCGGCTGCGTACGGCGCTGGGCGGCGAAGAGCAGACCGCCGGCCAGCGTCAGCGACGCCTCGGCGATCAGGCCGGCCGCGGGGTGGACGCCGGTGCACAGGGCGGTGGCCAGTACCGGGCCCACCACGAAGGTGAACTCGTCGGTGACGGACTCGAAGGCCGCCGCCGTCGACATCAGTGGCGAGCCCTCCAGCCGGGCGGCCCAGCGGGCCCGCACCATGGGGCCGACCTGCGGTACGGAGGCGCCCGTCGGCACGGCCGCGGCGAACAGCGCCCACAGGGGCGCGTCGGCCAGGGCCAGGGCCGTCAGGGCGGAGACGGACGCGGTGTGCACGAGGACGCCGGGGACGAGCACGGCGCGCTGGCCGAAACGGTCGGCGAGCTTGCCGCTCTGCGGCGCGAACAGCGCCATGGAGACACCGGTGAAGGCGGCGACGGCGCCGGCGCTTCCGTACGAACCGGTGGTGTGCTGAACCAGGAGCACGATGCCGATGGTCAGCATCGCGAAGGGCTGCCGCGCCGCGAACCCGGGGAGCAGGAAGGACCACGCACCTGGGGTGCGCAGGAGCTGCCCGTAGCCGGGACGCTCGACAGCGTCGGACGTGGTGACCGTGGATGCCACGGCCCGTGCCTTTCTGCCGCCTGGTAGCGCTCCCCTGGGTGTCGGGAGCCGCCGAGAGCTGTCCTCTTGCGCGGAACTGCGGTAGATACCGGTGCCCACTACAGGGGCGTCGCGGCCGCCATACGGTCGCGCCAGCTCTGCATCAGGCAGAGGTGGTCGATCATGTTCGGTCGATCAGTGTGCCTTCATGATACAGGGGGGAGGCAATGTGGCACCTGTGAAATCGCCTACCCCGTCCCGCGTCCACCTGTGATCAACCGGGCCTCTGCCCGCCCGTTCCCAGCCAGTCGGCCAGCTTGCCGCCCTGCCCGACCGCCCGCAGCCGTCGCTCCGCCGCGTCGCGTACCGGATCCGTGGCCACGACCAGCAGCTCGTCGCCGCGGCGCAGCGCGGTCGTCGGCGAGGGGACGAAGCTCTTGTCCTCCCGCACGACGAGGGTGACGGCCGCGCCGGGCGGCAGGCGCAGCTCCGCGACCTCCACGCCGTGCATCTTCGACTCCTCGGGGATGGCCACCGACAGCAGGTGTCCGCGCAGCCGCTCCAGGGGGGCCGATTCGATGCCGAGGTCGGCCGCCTCGCCCGCGTCGCGCAGCCGCAGGGCCTTCGCCAGCCAGGGCAGGGTGGGGCCCTGGACCAGGGTGTAGACGACGACCAGCACGAAGACGATGTTGAAGACCTTCTCGCTGCCCTCGATCCCGGTCACCATGGGGATGGTCGCCAGGATGACGGGCACGGCGCCGCGCAGGCCCGCCCAGGACAGCAGGGCCCGCTCCTGCCAGGGCAGGCGGAACGGCAGCAGGCTGATCACGACCGAGAGCGGCCTCGCGACCACCGTCAGCACCAGCCCGACCATCACGGCCGGCCAGAAGTCGTCGAGCAGCTCGTGCGGGGTCACCAGCAGCCCGAGCAGCACGAACATGCCGATCTGGGCGATCCAGCCCAGGCCCTCGGCGAAACCGCGGTTCGCCGGCGCGTGCGGCAGCTTGGCGTTGCCCAGCACCACCGAGGCCAGGTACACGGCCAGGAAGCCGCTGCCGTGCGCCATGGCGCCGGCCGCGTATGCCGCGACCGCGATGGCCATCACCGCGATCGGGTACAGGCCGGAGGCGGGCAGTGCCACGTGCCGCAGGGCGAACGAGCCGAGGAACCCCACCAGGAGGCCGACCGCCGCACCGATGGCGAGCTCCATGACGATCTTGCCGACCAGCACGTACCAGCTGTCCACCGGCCCGGTCGTGGAAAAGGCCACCACCAGGATCACGACGGGGGCGTCGTTGAACCCCGACTCGGCCTCCAGGACACCGGTCATGCGCGACGGGAGGGGGACCTTGCGCAGCACGGAGAAGACCGCGGCGGCGTCCGTCGAGGAGACGACCGCGCCGATGATCAGGGCCTGGCGCCAGTCGAGGCCGACCAGGTAGTGCGCGGCCATGGCCGTGACACCCACGCTCACCGCGACGCCGACGGTCGACAGCAGGGCCGCCGCGGGCAACGCGGGCCTGATCTCCTTCCACTTGGTGCCCAGACCGCCCTCGGCCAGGATCACCACAAGTGCGGCATAGCCGATCACCTGGGTCAGTTCGGCGTTGTCGAAGGCGACGTGGCCGATGCCGTCCTGCCCGATGGCGATCCCGATCCCGAGGTACAGCAGCAGGCTGGGAAGCCCGCTGCGGGACGAGATGCGCACCGCCGCGACGGCGACGAGCAGCACGAGCGCGCTGATGAGCAGGAGTTCGTTGAGCTGGTGGACAGTCAGTGGCCGATCCTTCCCCTCACGTGCATGCCGGATCGCTGCCGGCCGCCGTTACTTCGTTACCTTACCTAATCTTTAACGTTTTCTTGATGTCACTTTCGCACCAGGTGCCCCCATGGCAGGGCACCCCGGAGGGGTCCCGTACGGACACCGCGTCCTGGCCGGGTGAGTGCTGCGCCTATGGTTGCTCCCAGCACTCAGCACTCCCGGACCAGCCTGCGCCTCGAAGGACAGCGATGCCCGCCAACACCACCGCCGCTTCCACCAAGAAGAAGGGGCGACGCGCCCGCCTGCTCGTGTTCGTTCTGGTGCTGGCGCTGGTCGCGGGCGTCGGATACGGCGCCTACTGGACCGTCAGCACGGTGCGCGCCTCCTTCCCCCAGACCACCGGCACCCTCGACGTCGAGGGGCTGAGCGCCCCGGTCGACGTCAAACGGGACCAGTACGGCATCCCGCAGATCTACGCCTCCACCGACGAGGACCTGTTCCGCGCGCAGGGCTACGTCCACGCGCAGGACCGCTTCTGGGAGATGGACGTGCGCCGCCACATGACGGCGGGACGGCTCTCCGAGATGTTCGGCAAGAGTCAGGTCGACGCGGACGCCTTCCTGCGCACGCTCGGCTGGCACCGGGTGGCGCAGGAGGAGTACGACAAGAAGCTCTCGCCCGACACCAAGAAGTACCTCCAGGCGTACGCGGACGGCGTCAACGCCTACCTGAAGGGCAAGGAGGGCCGGGACGTCTCCCTGGAGTACGCCGCCCTCGCCTTCAGCAACGACTACACGATCGAGCCCTGGACGCCGGTCGACTCGGTGGCCTGGCTCAAGGCCATGGCCTGGGACCTGCGCGGCAACATGCAGGAGGAGATCGACCGCTCGCTGATGCACACCCGGCTCAGCGAGAAGCAGATCAAGGACCTGTACCCGGCCTACCCGTACGACCTGCACCAGCCGATCGTCGGCAAGGGGGCGGTGGACGAGGCGACGGGCAAGTTCGACCCGTCCGCCAAGGCGTCCGGCTCCTCCGCGGACTCGGCGGGCTCCGGGGACGCCTCCGGCTCCTCCGGGGCGGCCGGCACCCCGCAGGGGGCCGCCCAGGGCTTCCAGACCCAGCTGTCCGCGCTGTCCGACAGCCTGGAGCGGATCCCGGCACTCCTCGGCCCGAACGGCAACGGCATCGGATCCAACTCCTGGGTCGTCTCCGGCAAGTACACGACCACCGGCAAGCCGCTCCTGGCGAACGACCCGCACCTGGCGCCGCAGCTGCCGTCCCTCTGGTACCAGATGGGCCTGCACTGCCGCGCCGTGTCCGACAAGTGCCGTTACGACGTCGCCGGGTACACCTTCTCCGGAATGCCCGGTGTGATAATCGGTCACAATCAGGACATCGCCTGGGGCTTCACCAACCTGGGCGCCGACGTCAGCGACCTGTACCTGCAGAAGGTCTCCGACCAGGGCTACCAGTACGACGGCAAGGAAGTGCCCTTCACCACCCGCACGGAGACCATCAAGGTCGCGGGCGGCGGCAGCCGGACCATCACGGTCCGCACCACCAACAACGGCCCCCTGGTGTCCGACCGCAGCAACGAGCTGGAGAGGGTCGGCGAGGAGGCCCCCGTCACCGCCTCGGCCCCCGACCGCGGCGACGGCTACGCGGTCTCCCTGCGGTGGACCGCGCTGGACCCGGGCAAGTCCATGGACGCCGTGTTCAAGCTGAACCGCGCCAAGGACTTCGACGGGTTCCGCGAGGCCGCCCGCGACTTCGAGGTCCCCGCGCAGAACCTCGTCTACGCCGACGCCAAGGGCGCCGAGGGCCACATCGGCTACCAGGCGCCCGGACGGATCCCCGTCCGCGCGAAGGGTCACGACGGCACCATGCCGGCGCCCGGCTGGGACCCGAAGTACCGCTGGGAGAAGGACCCCGTCCCCTTCGACGAGCTGCCGTACGAGCACGACCCGCAGCGCGGCTACATCGTGACCGCCAACCAGGCCGTGATCGACGCGGAGAAGTACCCGCACGCGCTCACGCGGGACTGGGGCTACGGTTCGCGCAGCCAGCGGATCAACGACCTCATCGAGTTGAAGATCAAGGACGGCGGCAAGATCTCGACCGACGACATGCGCACCATGCAGATGGACAACAGCAGCGAGATCGCCAAGATGCTGACCCCGTTCCTGCTGAAGATCGACGTCTCGGACGACGCCTACGTCCGGGAGGCCCAGAAGCTGCTGGAGGGCTGGGACTACACCCAGGAGGCGGACTCGGGTGCCGCCGCGTACTTCAACGCGGTCTGGCGCAACGTCCTCAAGCTCGCCTTCGGCGACAAGCTGCCCAAGGAGCTGCGGGTCAAGGGCGAGTGCATCAACGTCCGCCCGGCCGACTCCACCGGCCCGGTCGACGAGCAGAACCGGCTCGTGCGGGAGTGCGGCCAGCGTGACGCCGAGTCGGCCCAGCCGGACGGCGGCGACCGCTGGTACGAGGTGGTCCGCCCGCTCCTGAAGAACGAGAAGAGCGAGTGGTGGCAGTCCCCGGCCAGCCGGATCGACGAGGGCACCACGACCCGCGACCAGCTCCTGCGGCGCGCCATGATCGACGCCCGCTGGGAGCTGACCTCGAAGCTCGGCAAGGACGTCAACAGCTGGAGCTGGGGCCGGCTGCACCAGCTGACCCTGAAGAACCAGACCCTCGGCACCGAGGGGCCGGGCTTCCTGCAGGCCATGCTCAACCGGGGCCCGTGGAACCTGGCCGGCGGCGAGGCGGCGGTCAACGCCACCGGCTGGAACGCGGCGGGCGGCTACGGGGTCGTCTGGGTGCCGTCCATGCGGATGGTGGTGAACGTCGGCGACTGGGACAAGTCCCGCTGGATCAACCTGACCGGCGCCTCCGGCCACGCCTACAGCGCCCACTACACCGACCAGACCGACAAGTGGGCCAGGGGCGAGCTGCTCGACTGGGCCTACGGCGAGAAGGCGGTGGACGCGACGACCGCGGACACGCTGGTCCTCAAACCGTGACTCAGCCCGGCCGTGAGCCGGCCCGGGCCGTGACTCCGCTCAGGCCATCAGGCCGTGGAAGGGCCTGAACCGGAGCGTGACGTCCGGGGTCACCACCGCGTGCACGGGGTGGTCGTGCGGTTCCTCCGGGACCCGCTCGACCACCTCGTTCGCGTAGAGCAGCACCACCAGGTGCGGGTCCGCCCCGGCCCGTACGAACCGGGCGAGCACCCGGTCGTACGAACCGCCGCCCCGCCCCAGGCGCATACCGCGCGCGTCGACGGCGAGTCCGGGCAGCAGGACGGTGTCGGCCTCCAGGACGGCGTCCACGCCCAGGTGGGGCCCGGACGGCTCCAGGAGCCCGCGCCGGGCCCGTACGAGCCGCTCGGCGCCCTCGTACGCCGCCCAGTCCAGGTCGTTGTCGGGCAGGAGGACCGGCAGCAGGACGCGCACGCCCCGGGCGCGCAGCGCGTCGAGGAGCGCGCGGGTGCCCGGTTCGGTGCCCACCGACACATATGCGGCGACCGTCCGGGCCCGTCGCAGCTCGGGCAGTTTCAGGGCGATGTCGGCGAGAACCGCAGCTGCCTTCTCGACGTCCTCACTGGTCAGAAGGGTCCGCGCGGCGAGCAGGTGGCGTCGCAGAGCGGTCTTTTCAGACATGTCGCCGGCCATAGTGATCTCACGAACCCCTCATATATGCCTTTATGTGACGGAAGTTAACCGGAGACAATCTTCCGCCCATACCAACCCGATAGGGTGCACCGCATGACTCAGTCGCACACCAGGATCAGCAAGGCTGTCATCCCCGCCGCAGGCCTCGGCACCCGGTTCCTGCCGGCCACGAAAGCCACTCCCAAAGAGATGCTGCCTGTCGTCGACAAGCCCGCCATCCAGTACGTCGTCGAGGAGGCCGTGACCGCCGGCCTCTCCGACGTGCTGATGATCACCGGCCGTAACAAGCGTCCGCTCGAAGACCACTTCGACCGCAACTACGAGCTGGAGGAAGCCCTCGTCAAGAAGGGCGACCAGGAGCGACTGGGCAAGGTGCAGGAGTCCAACGACCTGGCCACCATGCACTACGTGCGCCAGGGCGACCCCCGGGGCCTCGGCCACGCCGTCCTGTGCGCCGCGCCGCACGTGGGCGACCAGCCCTTCGCCGTACTGCTCGGCGACGACCTGATCGACCCGCGCGACCCGCTGCTGCAGCGCATGATCGACGTCCAGGAGCGCGAGGGCGGCAGCGTCGTCGCCCTCATGGAGGTCGAGCCCTCCCAGATCCACCTCTACGGCTGCGCCGCCGTCGAGCCCACGGGCGACTCCGACGTCGTGCGGGTGACCGGGCTCGTCGAGAAGCCGGACCCCTCGGAGGCGCCCAGCAGTTACGCCATCATCGGCCGCTACGTCCTCGACCCCGCCGTGTTCGAGATACTGCGCAAGACCGAACCGGGCCGCGGCGGGGAGATCCAGCTCACCGACGCCCTGCAGAAGCTGGCCGCCGACGAGAAGGCCGGCGGCCCCGTCCACGGCGTGGTCTTCAAGGGCCGCCGCTATGACACCGGCGACCGGGGCGACTATCTGCGGGCGATTGTCAGACTCGCGTGCGAACGTGAAGATCTGGGACCGGAGTTCCGTTCCTGGCTCCGCCGTTACGTCACCGAGGAGATGTAGGGACTTGAGTACGACCTGGTCGGTGGACGAGCACCTGGAGGACATCCTCGGCGCCATCCGCCCGCTCGAACCCATCGAGCTCACCCTGCCCGACGCCCAGGGCTGTGTCCTGGTCGAGGACGTCATGGTGCCCGCCGCCCTGCCGC
This sequence comes from Streptomyces sp. NPDC051310, assembly GCF_044455245.1. Lineage (NCBI taxonomy): Bacteria > Bacillati > Actinomycetota > Actinomycetes > Kitasatosporales > Streptomycetaceae > Streptomyces > Streptomyces sp. NPDC051310. The sequence continues at coordinate 94,005 of NZ_JBITEO010000003.1, read as the reverse complement.
CCTTCGACAACAGCTCCATGGACGGCTACGCGGTACGGGTTGCGGACGTCACCGGCGCCACCGAGGAGTTCCCGGCCGTGCTCACCGTCATCGGTGACGTCGCGGCGGGCAGCGGCGGACTGCCCACCGTCGGCCCCGGCCAGGCCGCACGCATCATGACCGGCGCGCCGCTGCCGCCCGGCGCCGAGGCGGTCGTCCCGGTCGAGTGGACCGACGGCGGCACGGGCGGCGCGCCCGCCACCGGGATGCGGGCCGCCAGCGCCGCCCCCGAGGGCGCGAGCGGCGAGGTCCGCGTCCACCGCCCGGTCGAGGCCCGCGCGCATGTGCGCGCGCGAGGCAGCGACGTCCAGGCCGGCGACCTGGCCCTCGCGGCGGGCACGGTCCTCGGCCCGCCGCAGCTGGGGCTGCTCGCCGCCATCGGGCGCGGCGCCGTGCGGGTGCGTCCCCGCCCGCGCGTGGTCGTGCTCTCCACCGGCAGCGAGCTGGTCCAGCCGGGCGAGGAGCTCGGCCCCGGCCGGATCTACGACTCCAACAGCTTCACCCTGGCCGCGGCCGCGCGGGACGCCGGCGCCATCGCGTACCGGGTCGGCGCCGTCACCGACGACGCCGACACGCTGCGGGCCACCATCGAGGACCAGCTGATCCGGGCCGACCTGCTGGTCACCACCGGAGGGGTCAGCGTCGGCGCGTACGACGTCGTCAAGGAGGCCCTGTCCTCCGTCGGCGACCAGGACGAGCCGGGCAGCGGCATCGACTTCCGCACGCTCGCCATGCAGCCCGGCAAGCCCCAGGGGTTCGGCTCGATCGGCCCCGAGCACACCCCGCTGCTCGCCCTGCCGGGCAACCCGGTCTCCTCGTACGTCTCCTTCGAGCTCTTCGTGCGGCCCGCCATCCGCGCGCTGAGGGGGCTCCAGGACGTGCCGGACACCCGGCGCCCCCGCGTGCGGGCGGCGCTCGCCGCCGACGAGCCGCTGTCCTCGCCGCCCGGCAAGCGCCAGTTCCTGCGCGGCACGTACGACGCCGAGGCGGGCACGGTCACGCCGGTGGGGGGCGCCGGTTCGCACCTGATCGCCGCCCTCGCGCAGGCGGACGCCCTGCTCGTCGTCCCGGAGGGGACCACCGCGGTCGAACCGGGTGCCGCGCTCGATGTGATCCTCATCGGCTGAGTCCCCCGGTGTGGCGGTACGGTGTCTGCCGCTGTGCCTTCCGGGGGACGTCCCCCGGACCCCCGGCGGACAATGGGCCGTACGGGGACACCGGCGCCGGAACCCGAGGCGGAGTTCAGCAGTGAGTACGCAAGGCAGCCTGACGCACATCGACGAGGCGGGGGCGGCCCGCATGGTCGACGTCTCCGGCAAGGACGTCACCGCCCGCACCGCCCGCGCCACCGGCCGGGTCCTGGTCTCCCCGCGCGTGGTGGAGCTGCTGCGCGGCGAGGGCGTCCCCAAGGGCGACGCGCTGGCCACCGCGCGGATCGCGGGCATCATGGGGGCCAAGCGCACCCCGGACCTGATCCCGCTGTGCCATCCGCTGGCCGTTTCCGGGGTCAAGCTGGACCTGACCGTCGCGGACGACGCGGTCGAGATCGCCGCCACCGTGAAGACCACCGACCGCACGGGCGTCGAGATGGAGGCCCTGACCGCGGTCTCCGTGGCCGCGCTCACCGTCGTGGACATGATCAAGGCCGTGGACAAGGCGGCGGTCATCACCGACGTACGCGTCGAGGAGAAGACGGGCGGCAAGTCCGGCGACTACCGGCGGGCCGAGGCGGCAGGAGCGGGTCAGTGACCCCGCGGGGCGGCCACGTCGGCGGCGCCCACGCCCACGAACCCGACCACCCGCACGCCCACGAGCCGGGCCACCCGTCCGCCCCTGCCGCCCCGACCGCCGGGGCGCCCTACCGCGCGCTGGTGGTGACCGCCTCCAACCGGGCCTCCGCCGGCGTGTACGAGGACAAGGGCGGCCCGGTCCTCGCCGAGGGGCTCGCCGCCCTGGGCTTCACCGTCGACGGCCCGCAGGTCGTCCCCGACGGGGACCCGGTCGGAGCGGCCCTGCGCGCCGGGGTGGCCGAGGGGTACGACGTCATCCTCACCACCGGCGGCACCGGCATCTCGCCCACCGACCGCACCCCCGACGTCACCCGGCGGCTGCTCGACCACGAGATCCCCGGCATCCCGGAGGCCATCCGGGCGTACGGCCGCGACAAGGTGCCGACGGCCGCGCTCTCCCGGGGCGTCGCCGGGGTCGCCGGGCGCACCCTGATCGTCAACCTGCCCGGCTCGGCCGGCGGTGTGCGCGACGGCATGGCCGTCCTCGGCCGGATCCTGGTCCACGCGGTCGACCAACTGCGTGGCGGCGACCACCCCAGACCGTCATGAACATCGCCTGGCCCGTCATCCTGGTGGACGGCGACATCGTCCTGCGCCCGATAAAGCTGCGCGACCAGCGGGCCTGGCGCGAGGTCAACCGGCGCAACCGCGAATGGCTGCGCCCGTGGGAGGCCACCATCCCGCCACCGGCCCCCGGTGCGCCCTTCGTGCAGCGGCCCACGTACCGGCAGATGGTCCGCCATCTGCGCGCGGAGGCGAACGCCGGGCGGATGCTGCCGTTCGTGATCGAGTACCAGGGGCGGCTGGTGGGCCAGCTGACCGTCGCGGGCATCACCTGGGGCTCGATGTGCGCGGGCCACGTCGGCTACTGGGTGGACCGGGAGGTCGCCGGGCGGGGCGTCATGCCGACGGCGGTGGCGCTCGCCGTGGACCACTGCTTCCGTACGGTCGGGCTGCACCGGATCGAGGTGTGCATTCGCCCGGAGAACACGCCGAGCCGGCGGGTCGTCGAGAAACTGGGATTCCGCGAGGAGGGACTGCGCCCCCGCTACCTCCACATCGACGGCGCCTGGCGCGACCACCTGGTGTTCGCCCTCACGGTCGAGGAGGTCCCGGACGGCCTGCTGCGCCGCTGGCACCGCGCCCGACCGGGTACACCTCGATAAATAAAATAAATGTTCGAATTCGATCCCGGATCGACCACAATCGGTCTGACGAATCACAAAAAAATTCAGTGATATCAGCCAGATCGTGCGACACACCGGCCCAATTGGCCGATGGCCTGCTGCGAACCCCTCTACGGTGTGGGATGTGAGCAGCAGCGGCCTCATCTACGCAGTCATCGTCGGGGCCTGGGCCGCCTACTTGGTGCCGATGTGGCTCCGACGGCAGGACGAGCTGAACGAGGCCCGTCCGACGGAACGCTTCAGCACCGCCATCCGGCTCCTGTCCGGACGGGCGGGGATGGAGCGCCGGTACGCCAAGGAGCTGGACCGGCGCACCGCCGGACAGGTGGAGCCCGAGGTCGACCCGGACGCCGAGACGGAGCATCTGAGCTCCGTCGACGTCCGGGCCTTCGCCGCGCCTCCGGCGCTGACGGAGGCACGCCTGGAGGTGCCCGACGCCCCGCCCGCCCGGCCTCGTCCGCCCCGCCCGGCCGCCGCGGCCGCGGCCGCCGAACGGGCGCGCCGTTCCCGGGTGCTGGCCCGGCGCCGGCGGACCACGGTGATCCTCTTCCTGGCGTTCACGCTCGGTGCGATCGTCGCGGCCGTCGGCGGACTCGCCTTCCTGTGGGCCCCGGGCATCCCCGCGGTCCTGCTCAGCGCGTACATCGTGCACCTGCGGGCGCAGGAGCGCCGCCGCTTCGTGTACGTCATGGACCGCAGGCGCGCCGAGGCCGCCGCGCAGCGGCTGCGCGAGAGCCGCCCGCGGACCCGGCCCGTCCCGGAGCAGGCCACCGAACCGGCGCCGAGCCCTCAGCCCGAGCCGGAGCCCACGGTCTCCCCGCAGGAGGCCGGGCGCCGCGCGCTCGTCGAGCAGACCGACCACGCGGAGTGGGTGGACCAGCAGCGCGACCGCGGTCCGGCCCGCGGCGACAGCTGGGACCCGGTCCCGGTCCCCCTGCCGACGTACGTCACGGCGCCGGTCGCGCCGCGCGCCACCGGCGGTGTGGACGTCACGGACCCGGAGACCTGGAGCGCGGCCCGCTCCTCCGCGGCCGAGCCCACCCCGCCGCCGCCCACGCGGCAGAACCCCAACCCGAGCCCCACCCCGCCGCGCCGCACCCGCGACCACGGCCGCACCCCGCTGTTCGACCAGTACGCGGACGAGGACCGGCCGCGCGCGGCCAACGAGTGACACGGCGCGTGTGAGGCGGGTCTCGTCCTCCGCGGCCCGCGGGGAACGGATTTCCAAGCAGCCCGATCGGGATGCTAATGTTTCACACGTCGCAAGGGCCTGTGGCGCAGACTGGTAGCGCACCTCGTTCGCATCGAGGGGGTCAGGGGTTCAAATCCCCTCAGGTCCACGCACACGAGATCCCGTCCGATCGAAAGATCGGGCGGGATTTCGCTTTTCCGTGGTGCCCTCGCCTTCCGCGGCGCCGGTCAGCCGGGGAGCAGGCGGTGTGCGGTGCGCAGGGTGTGGGCGGCGACCTGCCTGCCGAGGGCCAGACCCGCCTCGTCGGCCGAGCGGGTGTGGATGCCGGAGAACACCCGGGCGTCCGCGTTCTCTTCGGCCAGCCGGCTCCAGGAGGTGTAGGTGCGGGTCACTCCGGGGGCCGTGGGACTCGTGAGCTCGAAGGGGGCCGTCCGGGGGCCGGTCAGGGCCGTGAGGATGGTCTCCGCCGCGCCCGCGTAGGTCGTGTGGCCGCTCGGGTGGTCCGGATGGGGCGGGGTGGCGTGCAGGGGCGTCCAGGCCGGGTCGGGGTCGATCGAGCCGGTGCGGATGGCCGTGACCGGGCGCCAGCGCAGATGGGCGTACTTGCTGTCGGACGTGGCGATCTGGGTGTCCACCAGGGCGGTGTGGAACAGCGCCACCAGCCGGGTCCGCGCCGCGACGGACTCCGGTGAGCGGGACACCGCCACCCGCAGCGGCTCGGTGAACAGGGTGAGGGAGGAGCCGAGCCAGAACGTGGCCGTCTCCGTCTGGTGGGGCGTGCGGGCGGCGCCGGTGGCGGCGCCGTAGGCGCGTACCTCCGCCAGATCGGCGCGGTAGCGCGCGGAGTCCAGCGCGGGAGGCGCGGGCACCCGGTACCGGTCGGGGCGGTCCAGCAGGAAGGGCCGGGCGAGCCGGCTGCCGTACTGGATTGCGGGGGCGTGGGCCGGCGGCGTCGGCTGCCACACCCCCGGCGCGGCCGGCGGCACCGGGAAGGGCGCGTTCACCGAGGCCGGGTCCAGACCGTCGCCCTCCCGGGAGGCGAGCAGCAGCCGTGCGTGGCGGACACCGGCGCTCGCGCCGCTCGCCTCGGCCTTCCCGTCCGGGACGCGGTCCAGCGTCGCGCGCAAGGCGGTGTCCAGCTCGCGGGCGCGGGACGGCACCAGTGTCATGAGCGCGTGGTGCACGGCGGAGGCGAGCGCCGCGTCCTGGAAGGCGCGCCGGCCCGCGCCCCGCGGCGCCTCGGCCACGGCGCGGGCGGCGGCGAGCCAGCTGATGGCCCAGGTGCGGCTGTTGGTGATCTGGGCGGGCGCCCCGGCCGCCGCGACGGTCGCCGCCGTGGTGTCGTACCAGTCGAGCACCACGGACGGGCGCGTGCGGTGGTCCCGGGCCGTGGCGGGGGAGGTGGCGGTGAGGGATCCGGCCAGGAGGGCGGCGGAGCCGAGAGCCGCCAGGGCGCGGCGGCGGCTGCATACGGAGATCGACATGGCGGCGAAGCTAGCCCCATCCCGCGACGCCGGTCAACGCACAGTGACCGGTTGAAAGCGGAAGGCAACGGACATGCAGTGCTGCCGTCACGTGCCCGTCATGCCGGCCCGCCCCGCGTGGCCGCCGTGCGACCGCCGTGCGGCCCCTCGCCGGTCCCGGCGGGCGGTTCCCCGAATGGGTCCGGGAGGTCGCCGCCATGTGGCTTCGATGAACTCTTGTTGCAGCAGCGGGAGTTGTGTCATGGTGAGCCTTCTCACGGCCCAACATGCCGATTGTGCTCAACAGTTCGAATTCCTTTCGGTGGCGCCTCCGTAAAACGAAGGGCACGCAAAGGTACGCACCAATCCGGCACACTCCCCACCGCAATTGGCCTGGATGGAAATACGTGATGCACAACCCCCCTCCCTTCCCGTCGCCCCCTCGCCCCCCCCTACGGGCCCACCTCCGGCGGCTCCGACGCGTTCCTGGCCGCTGAGCTGCGGACCGGCGAGCGGCACCGCGCCGCCTACCCGGAGGCCGCACTGATGGAGCGGCACTGGGAGGCGGTGCACGACTACGTGGCGCTGTTCGTGCCGCCGGGCGGGAAAACCGTCTCGATGGCCGCGGCTGCCGCATTCGGGCACGCCCTGGAAAGGCTGCGCGAGGACGCCGGCGGGGCCGGTGCTGCCGGGGGAGGCGAAGCGGGGCCGGCCGAGGGTGCGCTGCGGGTGCATTTCCTGGTGACGGCACGTCAGGTATTGCGGGAGTGGGCCTCCGACGACCGTATCGCCGCATTGTTGACGGGAATTCGATACCCGGAGGAGCCGGCGGAGAACCGGCGGCTGATCACCCGGGCCTTCCGGGCCCTGCCCGGCCCGGCCCAGGTGCTGCTGTGGCACCGGGAGGTGGAGGCCGAAGGGCTGTCCATCCCCTGCGGACTGCTCGCCATCGACCCCCGCGGCGCCGCCGCGCGGCTCGCCGAGGCCCGCGAGCTCCTGCGCGCCGGGTGCCTCAGCGCGCACCAGCAGCTCGCGCAGGACCCGGAGTGCCGCCACTACGGCCGGCTGCTCGACATATCCCTGCGGCGCACCGGCCCCCTGATCCCCGACATCCAGCGCCACCTGGCGGCGTGCCGCCACTGCCGGCACGCCGCCGAACAGCTGCTCCACTCGGACGGGCGGCTGGCGCTGCTCCTCGCCGAGGGCCTGCTCGGCGGGGGAGCGGAGCGGTACCTCGCCTCGCGGCCCGGCCGGGTCCGCGCCCGCGACCAGGCGCAGCCGGCCCCGAAGCGGCCGGGGCGGCACTCCCGGGGCGGCCGCCGGCGCGGGGCGGCGAGCGGGGGCGGCCGGGTGCTGCGCCTCGCGGCGCCGGCGCTCGACGGACTGCGGGCCGGAGCGCTGCGGCTCGGTGGCGCGAGGGCGGGAGCGGAGGCCGGGACGGCGCCCGGGTACCGGGCCGCCGAGTCGTCGGCATCCGCCGGAGTCCGCCGTGGAGGGCCCCTCCTGGTCGGTCTTGGCATCGTTGTCACCGGCGGTCTGCTCGCGGCGGCGGTGGCGTCGCTCGTGGGCGGCGGGGACGCGCCGGACGGAGGCCTCGGCCACCGGGCCGGGACGCCGCAGCCCGGCGGGGCGGCGACCGCCCCCGTACCGCCCGCCCCCGCCCCGGCCGGGCACCCCACCGGACGGCCCACGGGCCTGCCGACGCAGGTGCCGGCCGGCCCGCTCGACTTCCGGCTGCGCAACGCCGGTTCCGGGCTGTGCCTCGACCTCCAGGACGGCCGGGCCATCGCCGGGGCCGAGCTGACGCTCGCCGCCTGCGCGGCCGGGCCCGTGACGCAGCTGTGGACGTACGAGGACGACGGGCTCCTGCGCAGCGCCGCGGACCCGACCCTGTGCGCCCACTCGCACCGGCCCGCCGGCACGGTGGTGCTGGCCGCGTGCACGGCGGACGCGGCCCCCGACGCGGCGGACGTGCGCTACGACATCACCCTCCAGGGCGTGGTCGTCCCGCGCTGGAGCGAGCAGCTGGCGCTCACCCCCGTCACACCGGGCGCGGGGTCGAGCGTGGTCGTCCGCGTGCGGGACGGCTCGGCGGCCCAGCGGTGGACGACCGAGGCGCCGGAGGCGGCCGGCCCGGTGCCGCGCGGGCGGATGCCGGGAACGGCGCCCCGGCGGGTGCCCGCCCCGACGAAGGCCGCGCACCGGCCCGTGCCGCGGGCCGTGACCCCGTCCCCGGAACCGGCCGCATCAGCCGCCTCCCCGGGCGGCGGGCCCGGCCCGGACCCCGCAGCGCCCCCCGGACCGGTGTCCGGCGACGCCCCGCACCGAGGGACCGGCGACGCCTCCGGGGACGGTCCGGCCGCGGACGTGCCGGGCGGCGACGGTTCCGCCGGCGCGGCCCCGCGGCACGTCCGCGTTCCCGCGCAGCGCCGGCCGGACCCGGTCGGCCCCGCCGCGGTGGAGGCCGGCCCGGATCAGCGGCTCGCCCGGCTGTCCGCGTAGACGCGTACTCCGCCCACGAAGGTCTGCAGCACCCGGGTCGCGGCGATCTCCTCCGCAGGCCCCGCGAACGGGTCGCGGTCCAGCACCACCAGGTCGGCCAGGTTCCCGGCCCGGATGACGCCCGTGTCGTCGAGGTGGTTCACGTACGCGCTGCCCGCGGTGTACGCGGTGAGGGCGGCGTCCAGGCCGATGCGCTGCTCCGGCAGGAACACGGGAGCGTCCGGCCCGGCCTCCGGCAGGACGCGGTTGACCGCGACGTGCAGCGCGGCGATCGGGTCGGGGCTGCTGACCGGCCAGTCGCTGCCCGCGGCGAGCCGCGCCCCGGTGCGCAGCAGGTCGCCGAACGGGTACTGCCAGGAGGCGCGTTCGGCGCCCAGGAAGGGGATCGTCAGCTCGTCCATCTGCGGCTCGTGCGCCGCCCAGAGGGCCTGGATGGTGGCGGTCGCGCCCAGTTCGGCGAAGCGCGGCACGTCCTGTGGGTGCACCACCTGGAGGTGGGCGAGGTGCGGCCGGGTGTCGGCGGCGTCGCCGCCCGCCTTCCGGGCGGCCGCCACGGCGTCGAGCGCCTCACGCACCGCGCGGTCGCCCAGCGCGTGGAAGTGGACCTGGAACCCGTGCGCGTCCAGGGCGGTGACGTAGGAGGCGAGCGCGTCCGGCTCGATGAAGGAGACGCCGGAGTTGTCCGACGCGCAGCCGCAGGACGTGAGGTAGGGCCCGAGCAGGGCCGCCGTGCGGTTCTCGGCGATGCCGTCCTGCATGATCTTCACGGTCGTGGCGCGGAGCCTGCCGTGCGTCAGTTCCGCGCGGCGCTCCAGCAGTTCGGGCAGCTGCTCCAGGCCGCGGGTGCGGTCCCACCACAGGGAGCCGACGACCCGGGCGGTGAGCTTCCCGGCGCGCGCCGCGGCCGCGTACGCCGGGGCGGGGTCCGCCATTCCGGCGTGGTCGCCGAGGAGGGCGTCCTGCCAGGCGGTGACGCCCAGCGAGTGCAGCAGCTCCTGCGCGCGCAGCAGGCCGGCCGTCAGTTCGGCGTGGGTGGGCGCCGGTACGACCCCGGCCATGAGGGTCATCGCGCCCTCCTGGAGCATGCCGGTGGGGCGGCCGTCCGCGTCCCGCTCGATGCGCCCGTCCGCCGGGTCGGGTGTGCCGGCGGTGATGCCGGCCAGCTCCAGGGCGCGGGAGTTGGCCCAGCCGCCGTGGTGGTCGCGGTTGACCAGGTAGGCGGGCCGGTCGGGGACCAGCTCGTCCAGGAAGCGGCGGTCCGGCATGCCGCCCGGGAACGCCTCCATCGACCAGCCGCCCCCGGTGATCCACGCGGCACCGGGGTGCGCGTCCGCGTACGCCCGGACGATGTCGCGGTACGCCTGTGGTGTCGTCGCCCCGCTCAGATCGCAGCGGGCGAGCTCCACACCGGCACCGACGGGGTGGATGTGCGCGTCCTGGAACCCCGGTATCAGCAACCGGCCGCGCAGGTCGACCACTTCGGTGCGCGGGCCGATCAGACCGTGGACCTCGGAACCGCCGACCGCGACGATGCGTTCGCCGCGCACGGCCACGGCGCTCGCCCGGCGGCGCGCCGGATCCACGGTGTGGACGGGGCCGCCGGTGAAGACGAGGTCCGCGGTGCGGTGAGGGGCCATGGGCGTACTCCTGGTTCACGGAGGGGTCGTTCGCCGTTCAGTCTGCGGGCGGACGCGCCGGTGTCCATGGGCAGGGTGGACTTTCCGGACGGCCTTCCTCCGTGGCGGCCGGTTCCGGTGGAACGGACGGGGGCGTGCGGGGTCCCGTGGTGGAGGATCGTCCACATCACGGGCGCGCCCGGCGGGAGGGAACACCCCGCCGGGCGCGCTGTTCGCGGTGTGCGTCAGCGGCTCAGGAGACCTGGGCCTTGTCGTACAGGGCCTTCGCCTCGTTGCCGAAGTACGGCCCGAACATCCGGTTCGGCAGGAAGGTGTAGCCGAAGCTGTTCACCGAGACCTGCAGGCCGGTGCCGGTCGCCTCGCTGAAGCCGGTGAACCAGGGGCCGCCGCTGGAGCCGCCCGTCATGTTGCAGCCGAGGCTGTGGTCCTGCGAGAAGAGCCAGTCCTTGGAGGAGTTCCCGCTGCAGTAGACCAGCTTCGAGCCGTCGTAGGGGGACGCCGCCGGGAAGCCGAAGGCGTACATCGGCTTGTTGTACCCCCCGTTGAACTGGATGCCCTGCGCGCCGGTGACCGCGGTGAGCTTCTGGCCGTTCAGCGGGGCGACGACCGCGGCGCCGATGTCGTGGTTGATGTCCTCGCTCGCCTCCCACTGCGGGGTGGTCAGCGTCCTGGCGGCGGTCCACTGGCCGTACGGCGCCTGGCCGTTGTCGTACGCCGGCACGAAGACCCAGTTGGTGTGCCAGCTGCCCTGGTACTTGACGCAGTGGCCGGCCGTGATGACGGTGCTGGCGTTCTGGCTGGTCACGGCGTTGCCGGAGCAGGAGGCGGTACGGCCCTGGAAGGAGAAGAACACCCGCCCGGACGTCTTGACGACCGCGCCGCCGCCGGTCCAGGAGCCGCCCGCCTGCGGGAAGGCGGTGGGCGCGACGGTCGTCGTCGCGCCGCCCGGCCGGGGGGCCTTGAGCTTCTTCAGCGCCTGCGGGGTGAGCAGCAGGTCGAGCGGGGTGGCGGAGCGCATCCGGTCCGGGGTCCAGAAGGCGCGGGCGCGGTGCTGTTCGGCGGCGGGGACGCTCCGGGCGGAGGGGGCCGCGCCGTCCTGGCCGGGCGCCGGTGCGGGGGCCGCGGCGGCGGTGGCCGACAGGGCGCCGGTGAGCAGGGCTCCGACGGTCAGCAGGATGCCCGTGGCGGTGCGATGGCGTCTCACGCATGTCTCCTTCTGCCGTGTCCGGGCGCGGTGGCGCGGCCCGGGCAGGGTGGGGGAACGAAGAGCGGTGCGGATCGGCGTTGCGTGAGGCAGCGTGCCACGGGATGGTGCGCTTTGTCAGGACCGCGTCACGGACTGGTGCCGGGTTCCGGGGTGAGCGGCTTCGCGTAGCACCGGCTGTTGGGGTACTCCCGGTAATAGCCGAACTTGGCGCACGGCGCGTACCCGCTCGACGTGTAGAGCCCGATCGCCTCCGGCTGCATGTCGCCGGTCTCCAGCACCATCCGGATCCGCCCGGCGGCGCGCGCGTCCGTCTCCAGGGCGGCGAGGATGCGGCGGGCCAGGCCCAGGCCGCGCGCCTCGGGGACCACGTACATCCGCTTGAGCTCGGCGTCCCCGTCGGAGTAGCCCTCGTCGTTCCGGTCCTGGGTGCGCCAGCCGCCGGTGGCGACCGGGCGGCCGAGCCCGTCGTACGCGATCAGGTACAGCCCGCGCGGCGGGAGGAACATCGAGGGGTCGAGCGGGGTGAGATCCCCGCCGTCGCCGTACCGCTCGGCGTACTCGAGCTGGACCGCGTCGTTGAGTTTCACGGCGTCGGGGTGGTCGAAGGGTACGCGCTGCATGTCCATGCGATGCATCGTACAGATATGCAGGTCCTGGGCCGGTCCCCCGGGTGGGTATCGTGCCGGAATGCTCACTGTGACGTCCGCCAATGTCAATGGCCTGCGCGCCGCCGCCAAGAAGGGTTTCGTGGAGTGGCTGGCCGGGACCGCGGCCGACGTGCTCTGCCTGCAGGAAGTGCGCGCCGAGGAGTCGCAGCTCCCCGAGGCGGTCCGCACGCCCGGGGGCTGGCACGCCGTCCACGCCCCGGCCGCCGCCAAGGGCCGCGCGGGCGTCTCCCTCTACACGCGCCGCGAGCCGGACGCCGTGCGCGTCGGCTTCGGCTCGTCCGAGTTCGACGGCAGCGGCCGGTACGTGGAGGCCGACCTCCCGGGCGTCACGGTGGCCAGTCTCTACCTGCCCTCGGGCGAGGTCGGCACGGAGCGCCAGGACGAGAAGATCCGGTTCATGGGCGAGTTCCTGCCCTACCTCGAGGAGCTCAGGGAACGCGCCGCCGCCGACGGGCGAGAGGTGCTGGTGTGCGGCGACTGGAACATCGCCCACCAGGAGGCCGACCTCAAGAACTGGAAGGCCAACCGGAAGAGCTCCGGCTTCCTCCCCGAGGAGCGTGCCTGGCTCACCCGCGTGTTCGACGAGGCGGCGTACGTCGACGTGGTGCGCGCCCTCCACCCTGACCAGGAGGGCCCGTACTCGTGGTGGTCCTACCGCGGCCGCGCCTTCGACAACGACTCCGGCTGGCGCATCGACTACCACGTGGCGACCCCCGGCCTCGCGGCCCGCGCCGTGAAGGCCTGGGTCGAGCGCGCTGCCACCCACGCGGAGCGCTGGAGCGACCACGCGCCCGTGACGGCCGTGTACGACCTGTAGGCGGCCCGCGGGCCGGCGGGCCGGGGCGGCGGGCCCGTGCCCGGCCGGGACGAGAGGCGTCCGCTCCGGAAGTGATGATCTGTCAGGAACGGTGTGTAGGGCCCGGCTCCTGGGAATGCTTCTGGCACGCTGGGGTGCCGTGCGCATCGCCACCGTACGTACGCTCCGTTCCGCCCTGTTCACGGCGGTCACGCTCGGCCTGGTGCTGACCGCCCCCGTGCCGACGTCGGCCTCCGTCCCGGTTCCCGCTTCCGAGATCCCCGCCGGGACGCCCGACGTCCTCCTCACCGACCAGGCGTCCGGACGGGTCCTGCTGCTCGACGGCGCCCGGCGCGAGTGGGACCCGGCCACCGGGCCGTCCGCCGTGAAGTGGGCGTTCTCGCCGCTCGGGGACCCGCGGTACGCCGACCTGGACCCGGACGCCAGCTGGGTCCACCCCTCCGAGGCCAAGGTGCGGACGCACCGCGGCAGGACGTACGTGCTCACCGTCGCCTCGTACGGCTTCGCGGCGGTGGTGGAGTACCCCTCGGGGCGGCGCTACTGGGGCGACGCGCTCTCGCCCGGCACCATCCGGCACAACCCGCACAGCATCGAGCTCCTGCCGGACGGCAGCGTCGCCGTCGCGGGCAGCACCGGCGATGTCGTCCGGCTCTACGCGGCCTCCCGGGGGCGGGCCGGCGTGCCGTTCGCCTCCTACGCGCTGGAGGACGCGCACGGACTGCAGTGGGACGGCGCGCGCCAGGTGCTGTGGGCCCTGGGCGGCGACCGGCTGGTGGCGCTGAAGGCCGGGGAAAGCGCGGGCCTGCCGACGCTGACCGGGGTCTTCGAGGTCCCGCTGCCGACCCCGCACGGCCACGACCTCGGGCAGGTCGCCGGGCGGCCCGACCGGCTGTGGGTGAGCAGCGGCTCGGCCGTGTACCAGTACGTGAAGAGTGCCGGCGCCTTCGTGCGGGACTTCCCCGACGCGGAGCGCATCAGCCGCGCCCGGGTGAAGGCGGTCGGCGACGACCCGGTGACCGGGCAGGTCCTCTCCACGGTGCCCGAGCCCGGCCTGGGGGAGACCTGGTGGACCCGGACGGTGACGGTGCACCGGCCCGAGGGCGCCTACCGGCTCGCCGGCGGCGGGATCTACAAGGCCCGCTGGTGGCTGCCCGTGCCGGCGGCCTGACCCGGCCCCGCCCTACAGGGCGCGCAGGCGGCGGTCCAGGGCCATCGAGACCTCCGCCTCCACCACGCTCTTCGCCAGCGGGCGCAGCCGTACGGCATCGGCGTCGCCGCCCGCATGCCGGAGCAGGAGGTCGGCGAAGAGGGCGGCCAGCGCGTCGGCGTGCTCCCGGACGCGGGCCGCGGCGGCCAGGACCGCCGCCAGCGGGATGCCCTCCCGGACCAGCGCCGCCGACACCTCCAGCAGCCGGCGGCTGACGTGCACGATCTCCTCGCCGTCGGTGGCCAGGTAGCCCAGCTCCAGGGCGGCGGCGAAGTTCTCCGGGGTCACCTGGTCGCCGAAGTGGTCGGCGAGCTCCTCGGGGGTGAGCCGTACCGGCTCCTCCTCCGTCGGCTCGCCCAGACCCAGCACCTCGCCGACGTCCCGCCCGCTCTCGAAGGCGGCCGCGAGGTCGGCGATGCCGTTGAGGGTGTGGCCGCGCTCCAGCAGGGCCGCGATCGTCCGCAGCCGGGCCAGGTGGTGCGGGCCGTACCAGGCGATGCGGCCCTCGCGGCGGGGCGGGGGGATCAGGCCGCGCTCGCGGTAGAAGCGCAGGGTGCGCACCGTGATGCCGGCCTCCGCGGCCAGCTCCTCCATGCGGTACTCGCGCCGCGACGGGTGCTCGCCGCCCCGCTCGTGCCGGCCGGTGCCTTCGGTGATCCCCTCGTTCGCCACGGTCGCCACCCTATGTCGTACCGCCGGTAACTTTTCCCGGCGCACCCTCTACCGCTCGGTAGGGAGCTGCTCTACTCTCCCAACCGTGCCAGCGATTGCTGGCGGAGTCCTGAGGACCGGACTTGCGGACGGGTATGCGGAGGCGGCATGGGCCAGCACGAGCACGTACGAGTGGCGGTGATCGGATCGGGATTCGGCGGCCTCGGGGCCGCCGTCCGGCTGCGCCGCGAGGGAATCACCGACTTCGTCGTCCTGGAGCGGGCCGACTCCGTGGGCGGCACCTGGCGGGACAACAGCTATCCCGGGTGCGCCTGTGACGTGCCGTCACACCTCTACTCCTTCTCCTTCGCGCCCAACCCCGACTGGCCGCGCACCTTCTCCGGCCAGCAGCACATCCGGGCGTACCTGGAGCACGTCACCGACACCTTCCGCCTGCGGTCCCACATCCGGTTCGGCCACGAGGTGCGGATGATGCACTGGGACAACGACGCCCTGCACTGGGAGATCGAGACCACCCGCGGCACGCTCACCGCCGACGTCGTGGTCTCCGCCACCGGACCGCTGTCCGACCCCAAGATCCCCGACGTCCCCGGGCTCGCGGGGTTCGAGGAGGCCGGCGGGAGGGTCTTCCACTCCGCCCGCTGGGACCACGACTACGACCTGGCCGGCAAGCGCGTCGCCGTCATCGGCACCGGCGCCTCCGCCATCCAGATCGTGCCCTCCGTCCAGCCCCGGGTGGGCAGGCTGACGCTGTTCCAGCGCACCCCGGCCTGGGTCATGCCGCGCATGGACCGGCCCATCAGCGGCGCCGAGCGGTGGCTGCACCGCCGGCTGCCCCTCACCGGCAAGGCCCGCCGCGGACTGCTCTGGGGCATCCGGGAGCTGCAGGTCAGCGCCTTCACCAAGCGCCCCGGTGAGCTGAGCCTCGTCGAGTCCGTCGCCAAGGCGAACATGAACCGGGCCATCAAGGACCCCGCGCTGCGGGCCAAGCTGACCCCCTCGTACCGCATCGGGTGCAAGCGGATCCTGCTGTCCAGCGACTACTACCCGGCCCTCGCCCGGCCCAACGTGGACGTCGTCGCCTCCGGGCTGGCCGAGGTCCGGGGCTCGACGCTCGTGGCCGCCGACGGGACCGAGGCCGAGGCCGACGCGATCATCTTCTCCACCGGCTTCCGCGTCACCGACATGCCCATCGCCGAACGCGTCGTCGGCGCCGACGGGATCACCCTCGCCGAGGCGTGGAAGGACGGCATGGAGTCGCTGCGCGGCGCCACCGCCGCGGGCTTCCCCAACTGGATGACCATCATCGGCCCCAACACCGGCCTCGGGAACTCCTCCATGATCCTCATGATCGAGTCCCAGCTGAACTACCTGGCCGACTACATGCGCCAGCTCGACGTGCTCGGCGGGCGCGTGGCGCTGGCGGCCCGGCCGTCCGCCGTGGCCGCCTGGAACCGGCGCGTGCAGGCCCGCATGGAGCGCACCGTGTGGAAGTCCGGCGGCTGCGACAGCTGGTACCTCGACGCCAACGGCCGCAACACCACCCTCTGGCCCGGCACCACCGGCGAGTTCCGGCGCGCGACCCGGGCCGTGGACCTGGGCGAGTACGAGGTGGTCCGGGTACGCGACAAGGAGACCGTGCGATGAAGATGAACGTGACGTCCGCCGACGGGACGCCGGTGCACACCGAGGTGCACGGGCCCGAAGGGGCCCCCGCCGTGGTGCTGTCGCACGGCTGGACCTGCTCGACCGAGTTCTGGGCGGCCCAGGTGCGGGAACTGACCGCCGACCACCGGGTCGTCGTCTACGACCAGCGCGGACACGGCCGCACGCCCGCGGCGGGCCCCGGCGGCTACTCCACGGAGGCCCTCGCCGACGACCTGGAGGCCGTGCTCGCCGCCACCCTCGCCCCCGGCGAGAAGGCCGTGCTCGCCGGGCACTCCATGGGCGGCATGACCCTCATGGCCGCCGCCGGGCGTCCCGCGGTGCGCGAGCACGCGGCGGCCGTCCTGCTGTGCAGCACCGGTCCGTCCCGGCTCGTCGCCGAATCGCTCGTCCTGCCGCTGCGCGCCGGGCGGCTGCGCACCCGGCTCACCGGGCTCGTCCTGGGCGCCCGGGCACCGCTCGGACCGGTCACCCCGGTCTCCAAGGCCATCCTCAAGTACGCGACGATGGGCCCCGGTTCGGCCCCCGCCGCCGTCGCCGAGTGCGCCCGCATCGTGCACGCCTGCCCGCGCGCCGTCCGGGTCGGGTGGTCGCACGTCCTGGCCGAGCTCGACGTCGAGGCGGGCGTACGGGAGCTGACCGCGCCGACCGCGGTGATCGTCGGCGCGGCGGACCGGCTCACACCGCCGGTGCACGCGCGGGCGCTGGCCGCCGCGCTGCCCCGGTGCACCGGGCTGGAGGAGCTCACGGGCGTGGGGCACATGACGCCCGTGGAGGCGCCGGAGGCCGTGACGGCCCGGATCCGCGCGCTCGTGACGACGTACCTGAGGTCCGCGGACAAGGAGGAGGCGGCATGAGCAAGGTGAGCCTGGACGGGCAGGTCGCCGTCATCACCGGCGGCGCGCGGGGCGTCGGCGAACTGCTGGCGCGCAAGATGTCCGCGCGCGGCGCGCGGATCGCGCTGCTGGGCCTGGAGCCGGAGCTGCTGAAGCAGGTCTCCGGGCGGCTGCACACCGAGAGCGACTGGTGGCACGTCGACGTGACGGACCACGAGGCGATGGCGCGGGTCGCGGAGGAAGTGAAGGAGCGCTTCGGGAAGGTGGACGTCGTCGTCGCCAACGCGGGCGTCGCGGCCGGTGGTCCGTTCATGGACTCCGACCCGGTGGCGTGGCGGCGGGTCATCGAGGTCAACCTCATCGGCGGCGCGGTGACGGGCCGGGCATTCCTGCCGGTGCTCGCCGAGAGCCGCGGGTACTTCCTGCAGATCGCGTCGCTCGCCGCGATCACCCCGGCACCGATGATGACCGCGTACTGCGCTTCCAAGTCGGGCGTCGAGGCGTTCGCGCACAGCCTGCGCGCGGAGGTCGGCCACAAAGGCGTGCGGGTCGGGGTCGGGTACCTCTCGTGGACCGACACCGACATGGTGCGCGGCGCCGACCAGGACGACGTGATGCGGGAGTTGCGGCAGCGGCTGCCCTGGCCCTCGAACCGGACGTACCCGCTCGGCCCCGCCGTCGACCGGATCGTCGCCGGCGTCGAGCGGCGGTCGGCCCACGTGTACGCGCAGGGGTGGCTGCGAGGCATGCAGGCGGTGCGCGGCTACCTGCCGGGCCTCATCGCCGCGGTCGGGCAGCGCGAGATGCGGCGCTTCGAGCCGCGGCTCGGGCGCGTGCGGAGAGGGCTCGTCGGGGCGGGCGGCGAGGCCGACGAAGCGGCCCGCCGATGCGCTACCGAACGTGACGGAACCGTCACTGCTTGATCGAAATGCGCGGTATGTCTGGCCATGCCACGCTGGTCGAGGCCGGGGGCCGAACATGGCCCCCGCACCCCACCACTTTCAGGAGTGAACTCGATGGGTATCGCAGACCAGTTCAAGGACAAGTCGCAGGAACTCAAGGACCAGGCCAAGCAGCGGGCGCAGGACGCGAAGCGCGAGGCGCAGCAGCGCACGCAGAAGGGCCGTCCGCAGCGCGACGAGCGCCGGCAGGGCATGGACGAGGACGCGCAGACGATGCGCGAGCGGACGGACCGCAGCTACGACGTCTGACGCATGACGTCGACGCGTAGCGGCGCGTGACCGCGCGGGGCGCACCCGGGACGCCGGGTGCGCCCTGCTTCTGCGTGCGCCGGCCGCGGCCCCTGCTGTGCGGGGGCGTCGGCTTGGGGCGCGCGGTACGCGGGGGAGGTGTCGGCTTGGGCCGGAGGGGCGCGACGGGGGCCGGGGGCTCCGGTGGGGGGCGGCCGGACTCCCGTTCACCGCGCTTCGCGCGAGTTCAGTCGTTTTACGTCCGGCCACCCCCCACGTTCCGCCCCCGTCCCCCTCACGTGGCGGGGCCCGTCCACGGGCCGGTCGGGCAACTTCCGGCGGGCGGGTGCGGGTTGTCAGGGTTCCCCTGCCCGGTCGCGGGGCGGCCCCTCAGCCGCGGGGTGGCAGCGGGGGGCGGCGCAGTGAGGGGACCTGGGAGTAGTCCGGCGGGCGGGCCGCCGGGTGTTCGGCCAGGAGCTTCAGCGCGACCTCCACCGCGTCCGCGAGCTGGCGGTGGCGGCCCTCCGCCCAGTCCAGCGGGGTGCGCAGGATCTCGATGTCCGGTGCGACGCCGTGGTTCTCGATGGACCAGCCGTACTCGTCGAACCAGGCCGCGTTCATCGGCACCGTGATCACCGTGCCGTCGCCCAGCCGGTGGCGGCCGGTCATGCCGACGACACCGCCCCACGTGCGCTGGCCCACCACCGGGCCCAGGCCGAGGAGTTTGAACGCCGCCGTGATCATGTCGCCGTCCGACGAGGTCGCCTCGTCCGCGAGCGCCACGATCGGGCCGCGCGGCGCGTTGGAGGCGTACGAGACGGGCTGCGCGCCCCGGGTGAGGTCCCAGCCGAGGATCTTGCGGGTGAGCTTCTCCACGACGAGCTCGCTGATGTGGCCGCCGGCGTTGCCGCGTACGTCCACGATCAGGGCGGGGCGGGACATCTCCAGCCGCAGGTCGCGGTTGAACTGGGCCCAGCCCGAGCCGCCCATGTCCGGGATGTGGAGGTAGCCGCACTTGCCGCCGCTCAGCTCCCGCACGACGTCGCGGCGCTTGGCGACCCAGTCCTGGTAGCGCAGCGGCCGTTCGTCGATGAGGGGGACGACGGCCACGCGGCGGGATCGGCCCTCGCCCTCGGCCGGCTGGAAGGTCAGCTCGACGGTGGTGCCGCCGGCCGCGGCCAGGAGGGGGTAGGGGCCCGTGACCGGGTCGACCGGGCGGCCGTCCACGTGGGTGAGGACCGCCCCCTCCCTGATGCCGGTACCGGCCAGCGGGGAGCGGGCCTTGGAGTCGGACGACTCGCCCGGCAGGATGCGCTGGACCGTCCACCGGCCCTCGCGGCACGCGAAGTTGGCGCCGAGCAGCCCGATGGCGCGCTGGTAGTGCGGCGGCCCCTCGTTGCGGCGCGCGGGCGTCACGTAGGCGTGCGAGGTGCCCAGTTCGCCGAGGACCTCGCGCAGGAGGTCGGCGAACTCGTCGGGCGAGGCGACCCGTTCGACCAGCGGGCGGTACTGGTCCAGGACCTCCTGCCAGTCGATGCCGCTCATGCCCGGGTCCCAGAAGTACGCGCGGATGATCCGCCCCGCCTCGTCGTACGCCTGCCGCCACTCCGCGCCCGGATCCACCTCGTGCTGGATCCGCCGCGCGTCGACGTACACCGTGCTGTCGCTGTCGCCGGCCTCGGTGGCCGGGACCGCCCGCAGCTCGCCCTCGTCGACCACGACGAGCCGCGTGCCGTCGCCGCTCACGGCGAACCAGTCGAGGTTGTCGACGAGTTCGGCCTTCCTGGCCTTGGTGAGGCTGAAGTGTTCGAGGGTGGGCCGCCCGGAGGTGTCGGCCGGGTTCACGAACGTCTCGCCCAGCGCGCCCGAGATCGGCCAGCGCAGCCACACCAGGCCGCCGCCGCTCACCGGGGCCAGCGACGAGTACTTGGACGCGGCGACCGGGAACGGCGTCACCCGGTTCTCCAGCCCTTCGAACTCGACGACCACCGTGCCGTCACCGGCCTCGTCGTCCGCCGGGTCCAGCCCGCCCGCCGCGGGCCTGCCCTCCGGCGAGAGGGCGAAGGGCGACGGCGTCGTGGAGGCCAGGGGGACCAGGTAGGGGCGGCAGCCCAGCGGGAACGACAGGTCGCCGGTGTGGACGTCGTACACCGGGTCGAAGCCCCGCCAGGAGAGGAAGGCGAGGTAGCGGCCGTCGCGCGTGAAGACCGGGCTCTCGTCCTCGAAGCGGCCGTTGGTGACGTCCACGATCGTCCGGTCCTTGATCCGGGCGATCTTGATCTGCCGGAGCGACCGGCCGATCCCGGGGTGCGACCAGGTGAGCCACGCGCCGTCGGGGGAGAACGCCAGGTCGCGCACGGGCCCGTTGAGGGACCGGGCCAGCTCGCTGACCTCCCCGGTCGACTCCTCGGTCACGTCGAGCAGCAGCAGCCGGCCGTCCTGGGAGGCGATCGCGAGCCGCTCGCCGTCCGCGTCGGCCACCATCTCCAGGACGTGCCCGAGGCCGCCGCCCGCCATCCGCCGCGGCTCGCGGTCGCCGCTCGCCCGCGGCAGGTGGGCGATCTCGATCGCCTCCTCGCCCTCCGCGTCCGTGACGTACGCGACCCGGCCGCTGCCGCCCAGCATCACCGGCACCCGCACGCGCACCCCGGGCGTGTCGGTGATCACCCGCGACGGCCCGTCGCGGTGCGTCAGCCAGTACAGGCTGCCCCGTACGCAGACGGCGCTCGCCCGCCCCGTCTCGTCGACCGCGACCGCGTTCACATGGGTCGCCGCCGGCACCTGGTACCGCCGCCGCCCGGTGCGCGGCCCGCCGAGCCGCACCGGGAGCCTGCGCGGTACCGAGTCGGGCGTCAGGGCGTCGACGATCCACAGGTCGCCCGCGCACTGGTACACCACCCGCCGCCCGTCCGAGGAGGCGTGCCGGGCGTAGAAGGCGTCGTGGTCGGTGTGCCGGCGCAGGTCCGAGCCGTCGGGCAGGCACGAGTAGAGGTTGCCGACGCCCTCGTGGTCGGAGAGGAACGCGATCCTGCCGTCCACGAACATCGCGCAGTCCAGGTGGCCGCCGAGGTCCGGCAGGAGCCGCTCCCCGTGCAGCCACAGCCGTCCCGTGGCCCCGCCCCGGTACCGCTTCCAGGCGGCCGGCTCGTGCGGCGGCTTGCCGGTGAGCAGCAGGGTGCGGTGCTGCCCGCCGACGTCCGCGACGGCGATGTCGGAGACCGGCCCCCAGGGCAGCCGCTGGCCCGGCGAGCCGTCGGTGGGGACCTTGTACGCCCAGGAGAAGTGCGAGAACGGCTGGCCGTGGGAGGCCACCGCCAGGATGTCGCCCTCGGGTGTCCAGCCGCACACGCGCGTGTCGAGGGACCCCCAGTAGGTCAGCCGCCGCGCGGGCCCGCCGTCGACCGGGGCGAGGTGGACCTCCGGGTCCAGGCTGCGCCAGTTCGTGTACGCGATGTGCCGCCCGTCCGGCGAGAAGCGCGGGTGCCCGACCCGGGTCCGGTCGACGGTGAGCCGCCAGGCCCGGCCCGGCGGCTCGCCCTCGGGGACGAGCGGGGCGAGCCACACGTCGTCCTCGGCCGCGAAGCACAGCAGGTCCTGGTGGAGGTGGGGATACCGGAGGTACGCGCCGTCGCTGCTCACACAGCCATGCTTTCCGCGCCCGGGGGCACCGGCAACTCGACCGCGTGTTCCCGTGAGGTGCGACACGTACGAAACGGTTTCGTTTCGCTCATGCCCCGGGGTACCGTACGAGGTGTACGAAACCGTTTCGTCTCGATGGAGGACGAGGACCGTGGCACGCAGCAGGCTCACCCCGGAACGCGAGTCCGAGCTGTACGAAGCCGTCCTCGACCTGCTGCGCGAGGTCGGGTACGACGCCCTCACCATGGACGCCGTCGCGGCCCGCACGCACTCCAGCAAGGCCACCCTCTACCGCCAGTGGGGGAGCAAGCCGCAGCTGGTCGCCCGGGCGCTGCGGCACACCAAGCCGGTGCGCCTCGACGAGATCGACACCGGCTCGCTGCGCGGCGACTTCCACGAGATGCTCATGCGTTCCGACGACTGCCAGATGGAGCGGGACTCCGCGCTGATGCGGGGCCTCGCCCATGCCGTCCACGACAACCCCGACCTGCTGCAGGCGCTGCGCGAGCTCCTCATCGAACCCGAGATGACGGGCATGGACCGGGTCCTGCGGCGCGCGGTCGACCGCGGCGAGGTCGCCGCGGACAACCCGGCGCTGCGGCTCGTCCCGCACATGCTGATCGGTGCCTTCGTGGCCCGCCCGCTGGTCGACGACCGGCCGGTAGACCAGGCGTTCCTCACCGCCTACCTCGACGCCGTGCTGTTCCCCGCCCTCGGCGTCTGACCCGTTCCACACGCTCCACCTGACACGTACCGCTCGCGCTGTCGGGCCGACTCCCCTGCCCCTGTCCGCCCACACCTCCGGGAGTACGCACCCGTGGCCACCTTCCTGAACCGACTCGGCCGCCTCGCCTACCGGCGACGCCATGTCGTGACCCTGATCTGGATAGCCCTGCTGGCGCTCGCCGGCGTCGGCGCCGCATCCGCGCCCGCCGCGACCTCCAGCTCCTTCTCGATACCCGGCACGGAGGCCCAGAAGGCCTTCGACCTGCTCGAAGAGCGCTTCCCGGGCGCCGGTGCCGACGGCGCCACCGCCCGGGTCGTCTTCAAGGCACCCGACGGCGGCAGGATGACCGACCCCGGCAACAAGGCCGCCGTCGGCAAGGCCGTCGACGCGCTGCGGTCCGGTTCCGACCAGGTCGCCTCGGTCACCGACCCCTACGCCGTCAAGGCGGTCTCCCCGGACGGCTCGACCGCCTACATCCAGGTGTCCTACAAGGTCAGCGGCATGGAACTGACCGACGCCACCCGCGAGGCGCTCCGGGACACCGGCGCGGAGGCCCGGGAGAGCGGCCTGACCGTCGAGATCGGCGGTGACGCGCTGCAGACCGTGCCCGAGACCGGCGCCGGCGAGATCATCGGCGTGATCGTGGCCGGTGTGGTCCTCGTCATCACCTTCGGTTCCCTGGTCGCCGCCGGGCTGCCGCTGCTGACCGCGCTCATCGGCGTCGGCATCGGCGTCTCCGCCATCACGGCGCTGGCGAGCACGCTCGACCTCGGGTCCACCACCTCCACGCTGGCGATGATGATCGGCCTCGCCGTCGGCATCGACTACGCGCTGTTCATCGTCTCCCGCTACCGCGCCGAGCTCGCCGAGGGCCGCGAGCGCGAGGAGGCGGCCGGGCGGGCCGTGGGCACCGCGGGCTCCGCGGTGGTCTTCGCCGGGCTCACCGTGGTCATCGCGCTGGCCGGGCTGGCCGTCGTGAACATCCCCATGCTGACCAAGATGGGCCTCGCCGCGGCCGGCACCGTGCTGATCGCCGTGCTCATCGCCCTCACCTTCATCCCCGCCCTGCTGGGCTACGCCGGCGGGCGCGTGGTCGGCCGCAAGGCCCGCAAGGCCCCGCAGGCCCCGCGGGAGAACAAGCCCAACATGGGCACCCGCTGGGCCCGGTTCGTGCTGCGCCGCCCGCTCGTCGTGCTGCTGGTCGGCGTGATCGGCCTCGGTGCCGTCGCGGTGCCCGCCGCCTCGCTGGAGATGGGCCTGCCCGACGACGGCGCACAGCCCACATCCACCACCCAGCGCCGCGCCTACGACCTGCTGTCGGACGGCTTCGGGCCCGGCTCCAACGGCCCGCTGATGGTCGTCGTCGACGGCGACCGGGCCGCCGCCGGCCGCACGGCCGAGCAGATCCGGGACCTGGACGGCGTCGCCGCCGTCACCCCGGCCACGCCCAACAAGGCCGGCGACACCGCGATCATCACCGTCGTACCGGAGGGCCGGCCCTCCTCGGCCGGCACCGAGGAGCTGGTGCACGACATCCGGGACACCACCGGGGACGACGTGCTGGTCACCGGCGCCACCGCGATGAACATCGACTTCTCGCAGAAGATGAACGACGCGCTGCTGCCCTACCTGGCGCTCGTCGTCGGCCTCGCCTTCCTGCTGCTCATGGTGGTCTTCCGGTCCGTCCTCGTCCCGCTGAAGGCGGCGCTGGGCTTCCTGCTCTCCGTGGTGGCCGCCCTCGGCGCGGTCGTCGCGGTCTTCCAGTGGGGCTGGCTCGGCTCGCTCTTCGGCGTCGAGCAGACCGGCCCGATCATGAGCATGATGCCGATCTTCATGGTGGGCGTGGTCTTCGGTCTGGCCATGGACTACGAGGTCTTCCTCGTCACCCGGATGCGCGAGGCGTACGTGCACGGCGAGCGGCCCGGCCAGGCCGTCGTGACCGGTTTCCGGCACGGGGCGCGGGTGGTGACCGCGGCCGCAGTGATCATGATCGCGGTCTTCGCGGGCTTCATCGGCTCGAGCGAGCAGATGGTCAAGATGATCGGCTTCGGGCTCGCCGTCGCCGTCTTCTTCGACGCCTTCATCGTCCGCATGGCGATCGTCCCGGCGGTCCTGGCCCTGCTCGGCCGCACCGCCTGGTGGCTGCCGCGCTGGCTCGACCGGGTCCTGCCCGACGTCGACGTCGAGGGCGAGGCCCTGAGCAGGACGCCGGGTGCCGGGGCGCCCGAGGAGGACGAGCGGGAGCTCACCCGGGTCTGACCGGCCCGCCGGTCACGCCGTCACCGCGTCACGGACGACGCGGTGACGGCGTACGTGCTGCGCAGGAAGCGCAGCAGCACCGACGAGTCGAACTGCACCATCGCGACGCCACCGGAGGAGTGCAGCTCCACCACGGTCTGCACCCGGCCGCACGGCCACACGCCCATGTCGCCGCGCCGGGCGGGCGCGCGCAGCCCGGCCTCCAGCAGGGTGCGGGGGAAGACCCACGAGGTCCCGCCCGGGAAGTCGAGGCGCACCATGGTGGGCTCGGCGCCCGGGTCGTACCGCAGGGCGACGGGGACGGGCCGGGAGAGCGGGCCGTCGTTGACGATCAGGCCCTTGGCATGGACTTCGACGTAGGCACCATCCTCATCGGGGGGCATCGTCCCACTCCTCACATATGACGCAGTTGTCTCTAATGTCCCACTTATCGGCGGCGTGCGCCCCGGCTCGTTCTGTGACCTCTGCGCTCTTGCAACCTCTTCGCAACAGGGCTCATCATCGAACGGATCAGCCGCCTGTCCGAAAGTGGTCGCCGCATGCATGTCCCCGACGGATTCATCAACGCGCCCGTCTCCGCGGCCGCCGGTCTCGTCGCCGCCGGCGCGGTCGCCGTCGGCCTGCGCGGGGCGCGCAAGGAACTCGACGAGCGGGCCGCCCCGCTCGCCGGCCTGGTCGCGGCGTTCATCTTCGCCGTGCAGATGCTGAACTTCCCGGTCGCCGCCGGCACCAGCGGACACCTCCTCGGCGGCGCGCTCGCCGCGATACTCGTCGGTCCGTACACCGGCGTCCTGGTGATCGCCGTCGTCCTGCTCATGCAGGGCGTCCTGTTCGCGGACGGCGGCCTCACCGCCCTCGGCGTGAACATCACCGTCATGGGCGCCGTCACCGTCCTCACCGCGTACGGCCTCTTCCGCGGACTGGTCCGCGTCCTGCCGCGCACCCGCCGTTCGGTGACCGTCGCCTCGTTCGTCGCCGCACTGGTCTCCGTACCCGCCGCGGCCGCCGCGTTCACCGTGATGTACGCCATGGGCGGCACCACCGACGTACCCGTCGGCAAGGTCCTCACCGCCATGCTCGGCGTCCACGTCCTCATCGGGATCGGCGAGGCGGTCATCACCACGGCGACCGTCGGCGCCGTCATCGCCGTCCGCCCCGACCTGGTGCACGGCGCCCGCAGCCTGACCGCGCCGCTCAAGCTGCGCGTCGGCGGCGAGCTGGTCGACGGCCCCGCCGCGACGCCCGCGCCGGCCGGCGGGCCCGTCCGCCCGGCACGGAAATTCTGGGCCGCCGGCCTGGCCGCCTCCGTCGTGCTGGCCGGCTTCGTCTCCTTCTACGCCTCCGCCAGCCCCGACGGCCTGGAGAAGGTCGCCGCCGACCAGGGCATCGACCGCACGGCGGAGGAGCACGCCGCCGCCGGTTCGCCGCTCGCCGACTACGGCGTCAGCGGCATCACGGACGCCCGCTTGTCCGGGGGGCTGGCGGGCACCGTCGGCGTCGGCGTCACGGCCGTGGTGGGCACGGGAGTGCTCTGGGCCGTGCGCCGGCGCCGTGCGGGAACCGGCGCGCCCGCCGCCCGGGAGTCCGCCTGACATGGGCGCGGGCCACAGCCACAAGCTCTACCGGCACGGGCACTCGCCCGTGCACGCGCTGCCCCCGCACTGCAAGCTCGCCGCCGTCCTCGGCTTCGTCGTGGTCGTGGTCTCCACCCCGCGCGAGGCGGTCTGGGCCTTCGCCCTCCACGCCGCCCTGCTCGGCGCCGTCGCGACGGTGTCCCGCGTCCCGCCGGGCTTCCTGCTGCGCCGGCTCGTGATCGAGGTGCCGTTCGTCGCGTTCGCGTTCCTGATGCCGTTCGTGGTGCCGGGCGAGCAGACCCATCTGCTGGGTGTCCCCGTCTCCGTCCCCGGCCTGTGGGACGCCTGGAACGTCCTGGCCAAGGGCACCCTCGGCGTCGCCGCCTCGGTCCTGCTCGCCGCCACCACCGAGCTGCGCGCCCTGCTGCTGGGCCTCCAGCGCCTGAAGCTGCCGCCGCTGCTCGTCCAGATCGCCTCCTTCATGATCCGGTACGGCGACGTGATCACCGACGAGATGCGGCGCATGTCCGTCGCCCGCCGCTCCCGCGGCTTCGAGGCGAGGGGCGTACGCCACTGGGGCGTCCTCGCGAAGTCGGCCGGCGCCCTGTTCATCCGCTCCTACGAGCGCGGCGAACGCGTCCACCTCGCCATGGTCAGCCGCGGCTACACCGGGACCATGCCGGTCATCGACGAGGTCACCGCCTCGCGCGCCCAGTGGGCCGCGGCGGCCGCCCTCCCCCTCACGGCCCTCGCCGTCTGTCTGCTGGGATGGACCCTATGAGTCTCGGTTTCGTCCCCTCGCTGGCGGTGCGCGGCCTGGCGTACGCCTACCCCGACGGCCACCAGGCGCTCTTCGGCGTCGACCTCACCGTGGAACGCGGGGAGCGCGTCGCGCTGCTCGGCCCCAACGGCGCCGGCAAGACCACCCTGGTGCTGCACCTCAACGGCATCCTGGGCGGCGGCGTGGGCACGGTCGAGGTCGCCGGGCTCCCGGTCGCCAAGGCCGACCTCGCGGAGATCCGCCGCAAGGTCGGCATCGTCTTCCAGGACCCCGACGACCAGCTGTTCATGCCGACCGTCCGCGAGGACGTCGCCTTCGGCCCGGCGGCGGCCGGGGTGCGCGGCGCCGAGCTGGAGGCCGTCGTCATGAAGGCCCTCGCCCGGGTGGGCATGGAGGCGTACGCGGACCGGCCCCCGCACCACCTGTCGTTCGGGCAGCGGCGGCGCGTGGCGGTGGCGACCGTCCTGGCGATGGAGCCGGAGATCCTGGTCCTGGACGAGCCGTCGTCCAACCTCGACCCGGCCTCGCGCCGCGAACTGGCCGACATCCTGCGCTCCTTGGACGTCACCGTGCTGATGGTGACGCACGACCTGCCGTACGCCCTGGAGCTGTGCCCCCGCTCGGTCGTCCTGAGCGAGGGGGTCATCGCGGCGGACGCCCCGACACGCGAGCTGCTGGCCGACGAGGAGCTGATGCGGCGGCACCGCCTGGAGCTGCCGTTCGGCTTCGACCCCACCGCTACCCCGACCCGGAATCCGGCCTCCCGCTAGCGCGTTGCACCATGGGGACCGACAGGCCGAGGGGTCGATCGCGTAAGGGAGCGTGGGGCGTGGACGTCCAGGGCACGGTGCAGGCGGGCTTCGAGCCGGTCAAGGACGCGTTCGTCCGCAACTTCGAACAGCGCGGCGAGCGGGGCGCGGCGGTCGCGGTCTACCGCGACGGCCGCAAGGTGGTCGACCTGTGGGCGGGCACCCGGGACGTGGACGGCACGGCCCCCTGGGCCGTGGACACCGCCCAGGTCGTGCGCTCCGCCACGAAGGGCGTCGCCGCCGCCGTACCGCTGCTGCTCCACCAGCGCGGGCAGCTCGACCTGGACGCCCCCGTCGGCACGTACTGGCCGGAGTTCAAGGCGGCCGGCAAGGAACGGACGCTCGTGCGCCACCTGCTGTCGCACCAGGCCGGCGTCCCGGTCCTCGACCGCCCGCTGAGCCTCGCCGAGGCCGCGGACGCCGGGACGGCCGCCGCGGCCGTCGCAGCCCAGGCACCCGCCTGGGAGCCGGGCACCGACCACGGCTACCACGCCCAGACGTACGGCTTCCTGCTGAGCGCCCTCGTCCAGCGCGTGACCGGCCGCTCCCTGGGCCGCTGGGTCGCCGAGGAGATCGCCCGCCCGCTCGGCCTGGACCTGTGGATCGGCCTGCCCGCGGAGGAGGCCCACCGCGTGGGCCGGCTCGGACCGGTCGAGGAGCCCGCCGGCGGCGGCGCCCTCAAGCTGCGCCCCAAGCGCTCGGTCGCCGAGGCCTACCGCGACCCCGACTCCCTCACCCGCCGCGCCTTCGGCGCGATCGCCCCCGCCCCCGACGAGAACGACCCGGCCTACCGCGCCGCGGAACTCCCCGCCTCGGCGGGCGTGTCCACCGCCCGCGCGCTGGCCCGCTTCTACGCGGCGACGCTCGGACCCGTCGACGGCCACCGGCTCTTCGCCCCCGCGACGCTCGCCATGGCCCGCACCGAGGAATCCGCCGGCCCGGACCGGGTCCTGGTGGTCGGCACCCGCTTCGGCCTCGGCTACATGCTGCACGGCCCGGCGTCGCCGCTGCTGTCCCCTGGATCCTTCGGGCACCCCGGCCGCGGCGGCTCCCTCGGCTTCGCCGACCCGGAGTCGGGCGTCTCCCTCGGCTACGTCACCAACGGCATGCGCAAGGGTGTCACGGCCGACCCGCGGGCCCAGGCGCTGGTGCGGGCGGTGCGTGCGGCGATCGGCTGAGGCGTCACTTAGGGTGAGCCGCATGACTGACAACAGCAACGTCTACTTCGACATCACGATCAACGACGAGCCGGCCGGCCGGATCGTCTTCAAGCTGTACGACGACGTCGTCCCCAAGACGGCCCGCAACTTCCGCGAGCTGGCCACCGGTGTGCACGGCTTCGGTTACGCCGGTTCCGGCTTCCACCGCATCATCCCGGAGTTCATGCTGCAGGGCGGCGACTTCACCGCCGGCAACGGCACCGGCGGCAAGAGCATCTACGGCGAGAAGTTCGAGGACGAGAACTTCCAGCTGAAGCACACCCGTCCCGGTCTGCTGAGCATGGCGAACGCCGGCCGCAACACCAACGGCTCGCAGTTCTTCATCACGACGATCGTCACCGACTGGCTGGACGGCAAGCACGTCGTCTTCGGCGAGGTCGTCGAGGGCATGGACCTCGTGAAGAAGATCGAGGGACTCGGCACCCGCTCCGGCACGCCGCAGGCGAAGGTCACCATCGCCGCCTCCGGCACGGTCTGATCCACCGTTCCGGGACCGCGTACCGCCCGGCCGGCCCCGCCGGCCCGGGCGGTGCGGGAGCCCGCGGGCGCCGGCCCGCCCGAAGAACGCGCGCCGGCCATCGCCGGGCCCGCGCGCCGGGGCTACCGGGCCTTCAGCACCGACGCGACCAGCGGCCCCGCCGCGTCACCGCCGTGGCCGCCCGACTGGACGACCGCAGCGGCCGCCAGGTCGTCGGCGTAGCCGGTGAACCAGCTGTTGGACGTGCCCTGGTTGTCCACCTCCGCGGAGCCGGTCTTCGCGCCCTTGTCGTTCGTGCCGAGCCCGGACATCGCCCGCTGCGCGGTCCCGGCGGTGGCGGTGGCGTGCATCATGTCGCGCAGGGCGCCCGCCACGGAGACCGGCAGCGGCCGGGCGGTGGCCGGTTCGCGGTCGTCCAGGCCGCGCTCCACGATGACCGGCTGCCTGAAGGAGCCGTTCTTCGCGGTGGCGGCGATCGACGCGACATTGAGGGCGTTCATCGTGACCTTCCCCTGGCCGATGTACGAGGCCGCGGTCTCCGCCCCGGTGGACGGCGGCACACTGCCGTCGACGGACGGGATGCCGGTGTTCCACACCGCGCCGATGCCGAAGTACGTACGGGCCGTGTCGCCCAGCGCCGTTCCTGCGACGCCCTTGTCGTTGAGCGGCTTGACGGCCTTGATGAAAGCGGTGTTGCAGGAGCGCCGGAAGCTGTCGCGGAAGGTGCCGCCCGTGATCTCGAAGTCGTCGAGGTTGTGGAAGGGGACGCCCTCCCAGGTCACGGTGGCGGGGCACGCCACGTCGTCGCCCGGGCCGGAGACCAGCCCGTGCTCCAGCATCATCGCCGCGGTCACGATCTTCATCGTCGAGCCGGGCGCCTGCTTGCCCAGGAAGGCCGCGTTCCAGTCGCCGTCGCGGTGGTTGGCGACCGCCCGTATCTCGCCGGTGCTGGGCTTGATGGCGACGACCGACGACTGGTCGTAGCGCCGCACCGCCCGCTCGGCCGCCGCCTGCACGTCCGCGTCCAGGGTGGTGCGCAGCGTGCCGGGCACACCCTTGGCGAGCGTGAGCAGCGTCAGGCCGGCCGGGCCCTCGCCGGACGAGGAGGACTCGATCCGCGTCTCGACGCCGGGCGTGCCGCCCGTCCGCGCGCCGTACTTCTTGCGCAGCTCGGCCAGGACCGGGCCGAGCGAGGGGTACTTGGCTTCCGTCAGTTCGCGGCCCGCGTGGTCCACGGCCCGTACCGGCGGGTCCGGCGCCTTCCCCGTCCGCAGGGTGCCGCCCTCCGGCAGCTTCGGGTGGATGACCGCCGACCGCCAGTCCACCAGCGGCAGGCCGGTGGTGACACCCCGCACGACGGTGAGCTCCGAGGCGTAGGCCAGCTTCGCCGTCCTGCCCTCGTACGTCACGGTCGCGTCCACCGTGAACGGCACCTTCGCCCCCACCGCCGGGCCCGGCGTGATGACCGCCTTCGAGACGTGCGCGCCCTCGCGGAAGTTCCGCACGGCCGCCGCGGCGGTGCTCGCGTCGTCGGTGAGCGCGCTCGCCGCCGCGTCGTCGCCCTCGGCCCACGCGGCGAGGAAGTCCTTCGCCGTCTGCCGCACCTCCTCGGCGGTCACCGGGCCGCTGCCGGGCTTCCGCTGCCCCTCCGCCCGCGTGGCGGCCGTCTCCGTCGCCCCGCCCGAGAGGCCGTTCCACACGTTGTACGCGCCGTACCCGACGCCCCCCGCCACGACGGCGAACACCCCGCCGACGATCGCTGTCCTCGCTCCGCTGCGCATGCGTGCAGTCCCCTCCCTGGAGCTCCACTTGAACTGAACATGTTCAAGAAGTACGGGAGTCACCCTAAGGGACAGGTGTGACAGGGGAGTCGGCCGTTACGGGACCGGAACCATGAGGCGCCCCACAGCGCGGCGCCTCAGACCCAGGTGTCCAGCCACATCCGCTCACGCCAGTCGTCCATCGGGATCGACTGGCCCGTGTACAGCGGCCAGAACCAGATGAAGTTCCAGATGATCAGCAGCACCAGCACACCCACGCCCACGGCCCCCAGCGTGCGCCGCCGCTCCGCCGACCCGTGCGCCCCCGGCGGCCCGAGCACCGCCCCGGCCGTCATCGCCACCGCCAGGCACAGGAACGGCACGAACACCACCGCGTAGAAGAGGAAGATCGTGCGGTGCTCGTAGTGCAGCCACGGCACCCAGCCCGCCGCGATCCCGCACGCGATCGCCCCCGCACGCCAGTCGCGCCGGAAGAACCAGCGCCACAGCACGTACAGGACCGCGAAGCACGCCGCCCACCACAGCAGCGGCGTACCGATCGCCAGCACCTCGCGCGCGCACTTCTCCGTGGCGTCCGCCGGACAGCCCTCCCGGCCCGCCCCCGGGTCCTCGTAGAAGTACGAGACGGGCCGGCCCAGCACCAGCCAGCTCCACGGGTTCGACTGGTAGGTGTGACCCGACGTCAGCCCGACGTGGAAGGTGTACACCTCGCTCTCGTAGTGCCACAGGCTGCGCCACCAGTCGGGGAACAGCCACGACCACGCGCTGTCCCTGCCGTCCGTGGTCGCCCAGTTCCGGAAGTACCCCTTGCCCGTGAGGATCCACCCCGACCAGGAGGCGATGTACGTGGCGATCGCCACCGGCACCGTCGAGACGAACGCGGGCACCAGGTCGCGCCGCACCACGGCCGCCCAGGGCCGGAAGGCACCGGCCGTGCGGCGCGCCCCCACGTCCCACACCACCGTCATCAGTCCGAACGCCGCCAGGAAGTACAGGCCGTTCCACTTCGTGGCGCACGCCAGCCCCAGCAGCACGCCGGCCCCCAGCCGCCATGGCCGCCACCCCAGGCGCAGTGTCTCCGCGACCGCCGCGTCCGGCCGCAGCACCCCGTCCCCGTCCACCGGCAGGGCCGCCGCCAGCCGGGCCCGCGCCCGGTCCCGGTCCACCAGCAGGCAGCCGAACGCCCCCAGCAGGAAGAACATCACCACCAGGTCGAGCAGCGCGGTGCGGCTCATCACGAAGTGCAGCCCGTCCACCGCGAGCAGCGCGCCCGCCAGGCAGCCGAGGAACGTCGAGCGCAGCAGCCGCCGCCCGATGCGGCACAGCAGCAGCACCGACAGCGTGCCGAGCACCGCCACCATGAACCGCCAGCCGAACGGCTCGAACCCGAACAGCCACTCGCCCAGGCCGATGACCCACTTGCCGACCGGTGGGTGCACCACATAACCCGGGTCCACCGGCACCGGCACCGCACCGGGGTTCTCCAGGATCGCCTTGTCGACGTCCTTCGGCCAGGCGCCCTCGTACCCCTGGTTGATCAGCGCCCACGCGTCCTTGGCGTAGTACGTCTCGTCGAATATCACCGCGTGCGGCCGGCCCAGGTTCCAGAACCGCAGCACCCCCGCGACGAGCGCCACCAGCAGCGGGCCGCCCCACGCCGTCAGGCGCACCAGCCGGTCCACCGCCGTGGGGGGCACACCGAGCACGGTCCACATCCGGCCCGACGGGCGGGTGTACGGCGGCACCAGCCGCTCCCGCAGACCGGTCACCGGCCGCGGGGCGTAGCCGAAGCGGCGCAGGCGCCGCTGCCAGGACGGCGGGCCGGAGTCGCCCCCGGCGTTCCCCGCGTTCCCGGCGTCCCGCGCGTGCAGGGCCTCATGAGCAGTACTGGTCACCGCGCCATCGTAGGGAACGCGCCTGTGCGCGTCGCTCGTCCGGGCTGCGAGGATGACACCTGTGACAGGAACGGGAACGGCAACCGGAACACTCGTCCTCGCGGGGACCCCGATCGGCGACGTGGCGGACGCCCCGCCGCGGCTGGCCGGCGAACTGGAGAACGCCGACATCATCGCCGCCGAGGACACCCGGCGGCTGCGCCGGCTGACGCAGGCGCTCGGCGTGCACACCCGCGGGCGGGTCGTGTCGTACTTCGAGGGCAACGAGTCTGCCCGGACACCCGAACTGGTCGAGGCGCTCGCGGGCGGCGCGCGCGTGCTGCTGGTGACCGACGCCGGCATGCCGTCCGTCTCCGACCCCGGCTACCGGCTGGTCGCCGCCGCGGTGGAGCACGACATCCGGGTCACCGCCGTCCCCGGCCCGTCCGCCGTGCTGACGGCGCTGGCGCTGTCCGGGCTGCCCGTGGACCGGTTCTGCTTCGAGGGCTTCCTGCCGCGCAAGGCGGGCGAGCGGCTCGGCAGGCTGCGCGAGGTGGCGGACGAGCGGCGCACCCTCGTCTACTTCGAGGCGCCGCACCGGCTGGACGACACCCTGGCCGCGATGGCCGAGGTGTTCGGCCCCGGCCGGCGCGCCGCGGTCTGCCGCGAGCTGACCAAGACGTACGAGGAGGTCAAGCGCGGCGGCCTCGGCGACCTCGCGGCGTGGGCCGCCGACGGCGTGCGCGGCGAGATCACGGTCGTCGTCGAGGGCGCGGCCGACACGGGCCCGGCCGCTCTCGGCGCCGACGAACTGGTGCGCAGGGTGCGGGTGCGCGAGGAGGCGGGGGAGCGGCGCAAGGAGGCCATCGCGGCGGTCGCCGCCGAGGCGGGCCTGCCCAAGCGCGAGGTGTTCGATGCGGTGGTGGCGGCAAAGAACGCGGAACGCTGAACCGCACGGAAGCCCTGTGGCCGGTAAAGGACTATCGTGAAAGGCAAAGACCAGACCGCGCCGCAGGCCTTTCGGCATGGGACGCCTCAAGACCGGTCCAATTCTCGGCATGCACCGATGCGCTCCCGCCCGTGAAGGCGTCCACTGGCAGCAGTGGAAAGGAGCTGGCATGAGCGAGACCACGAGCACTCCTCCGGTGGCCCACGAGGCGTACTCCTTCGCCTGTATGCAGTGCGGCTACGGCTGGGAGCAGGCGTACGACATAGAGCACCACACGGACGCGCGGCAGCACGAGTTCGTGGTCTACAAGGCCGACGGACGGCGGGTCCCCTCGCCGCTCTCCCAGCCGGCCTGCCCCAACTGCGAATCGCAGCGGGTCCGCATCATGCGCTCCGGCCGGGTGTCGTCGGTCCTGGACCTGATGGCCCGGGCGCACGAGAAGGCGGCCAAGGCGCCCAAGGCGCCCAAGGCCCCGAAGAGGACGGAGGCCGAGCCGATCGCCGCGGCCGGGCCCCTCGGCCAGCAGGCGGAGGAGCCGAAGAGCGAGCGCGACCAGGCAGGTCCGGCGGAACGCGAACCGCACCACTGGCACTTCCGCGACCTCCTCCGCCACTGGCACCGCACGTGACCCGTCCCCGCCCCCTCGTACGATCGGGGGCATGAGTTCCAAGGACGCCCCGCCGCCGCTGCCCGAACCCCTCGGGGTGCCGGTCGCCGATTCGCACACCCACCTGGACATGCAGTCCGGCACCGTCGAGGAGGCCCTCACCAAGGCCGCCGCCGTCGGCGTCGAGACGGTCGTGCAGGTGGGCTGCGACCTCAAGGGCTCCCGCTGGGCCGCCGAGACGGCCGCCGCCCACGACTCCGTGTGGGCGGCGGTCGCCCTCCACCCCAACGAAGCACCGCGCATCGTGCTGGGCGACCCCGACGGATGGTCCCGCCAGGGCGCCCGTGAGGCCGGGGGCGAAGCGGCGCTCGACGACGCGCTCGCCGAGATCGACCGGCTCGCCGCCCTGCCCGAGGTCAAGGCCGTCGGCGAGACCGGCCTCGACCACTTCCGCACCGGCCCCGAGGGCATGGCCGCCCAGGAGCGGTCCTTCCGCGCCCACATCGAGATCGCCAAGCGGCACGGCAAGGCCCTCGTCATCCACGACCGCGAGGCCCACGCCGACGTCCTGCGCATCCTCGCCGAGGAGGGCGCCCCGGAGCGGACCGTCTTCCACTGCTACTCCGGCGACGCCGACATGGCCCGCGTCTGCGCCGAGGCCGGCTACTTCATGTCGTTCGCCGGGAACGTCACCTTCAAGAATGCCCAGCCGCTGCGCGACGCGCTCGCCGTCGCCCCGCTGGACCTCGTCCTCGTCGAGACGGACGCCCCCTTCCTGACCCCCGCGCCGTACCGCGGACGGCCCAACGCCCCGTATCTCGTTCCCGTCACGGTCCGCGCCATGGCGGCGGTGCGGGGCATCGACGAGGAGGCCATGTCGACGGCGATCGGCGTCAACACGGCCCGCGCCTTCGATTACTGACCGATCACGGCCGCGAGCCGGGCCGTAGGGTAACGGTACGACGCTCCGTAGTCGAGCCGCTTTGGAGAGTGACGGACCCTCCGCTATGGTCCCGGCCTCGTGGACAACACGCAGGCCCGCCACCGAGCCCCCGTCGCCGCTCCGGCCCCCGCGCCGCCCGCGCCGCCGGGCCCCGCGGACGGCGGCCTCGCGCGGGAGGTGTACCCGTACGAGGCCCTGCCGCTGGGGACGGCCCTGGCCGACCCGGACGCCGCCACCCTGCCGGCCGCCCCCCGGCCCGGCGGCGGATGGGCGCAGGCCCCCGCGCTCGCGGCCCTCGCCGCCGGCGGGCCCTCCGCCGGGACCACGGCCGCCTGGCCGCTGGAGGAGTACCTCCCCGCCGGACCGGGACCGGGGGCCGGGAGCCCCGCCCCGCACGATCCGGGCGGGCCCGGGAGGACCGGCCTCGCGGCACCGGCCGCCGCACCGACCGTCGAACTGCCCGTCGGACCACCCGCCCCCGCCGGCGGGCGGGCGCAGGCGCGGCGGGCCGCGCGGCGCCGGACGTCCGGGCCCGGCGGCGACGGCCTGCGGCGCCTCGTCCCCCAGGCGCTCGTCGTGGCGTTCCTCGCCGGCGGCACCAGCGCCTTCGTCGCCAGCGACAAGGCCGTCCGGCTCAGCGTCGACGGCACACCGCGCACCCTGCACACCTTCGCCGACGACGTCTCCGAACTCCTCGCCGACGAGGGCCTCGCCGTCGGCGAGCACGACCTCGTCACCCCGGCCCCCCGGCAGGCGCTCACCAGCGGCGACGAGATCGTCGTCCGCTACGGCCGCCCCCTCGCCCTCACCCTCGACGGGCAGCACCGCCGCGTGTGGACGACCGCCCGCACCGTGGACGAGGCGCTGCGCGTGCTCGGCGTGCGCGCCGAAGGCGCCTACCTGTCCGAGCCCCGCGCCACGCCGATCCCGCGCAAGGGCCTCACCCTCGACGTACGCACCGAACGCGCGGTGACCTTCATGGCCGACGGCCGCGAGCGCACCATCCGCACCAACGCCGCCACCGTCCGGGAGGCCGTCGAGCAGGCCGGCATCGTCCTCAGCGGCCAGGACACCACCTCCGTGCCGCCGGGCAGCTTCCCCCGCGACGGCCAGACGATCACCGTCCTGCGGATCACCGCCACCCGCGAGGTGCGCGAGGAGCCCATCCCGTACGCCGTGGAACGGGTCCGCGACCCCGGCCTCTTCACCGGCACCGAGGTCGTCGCACGCCAGGGCCGCAGCGGAGCCCGGCGCGTCACCTACGCGCTGCGCACGGTCAACGGCGTGCGCCAGAAGCCCAGGAAGATCGCCGAGGAGGTCGTCCGGGACCCCGTCACCCAGCTGGTGAAGGTCGGCACCAAGCCCATGCCCACCTCCGTCGCCGGCGCCGACGACCTCGACTGGGACGCCCTCGCCCGGTGCGAGTCGGGCGGCCGCCCCGACGCCGTCGACGCGTCCGGCACCTACGGCGGCCTCTACCAGTTCGACGCCGGCACCTGGCAGGCCCTCGGCGGACGCGGCGTCCCCCAGGACGCCCCCGCCGAGGAACAGACATACCGGGCGAAGAAGCTCTACGTGCAACGGGGGTCGAGCCCGTGGCCGCACTGCGGCCGTAGGCTGTATCGGTGAGCACCACTGAGCCCGACGCACTCCTCGGCCCCGCCGACATCCGTGAACTGGCCGCCGCGCTGGGCGTACGCCCCACCAAGCAGCGCGGCCAGAACTTCGTCATCGACGCCAACACGGTCCGCCGGATCGTCCGCACGGCGGAGGTGCGTCCCGAGGACGTCGTCGTCGAGGTCGGCCCCGGCCTCGGCTCGCTGACCCTGGCGCTGCTGGAGGTGGCCGACCGGGTCGTCGCCGTCGAGATCGACGACGTGCTCGCCGCCGCCCTGCCCGCGACGATCGCCGCCCGCATGCCGCGGAGGAAGGACCGCTTCTCGCTCGTCCACTCCGACGCGATGCACGTACAGGACCTGCCCGGCCCGCCGCCGACCGCGCTCGTCGCGAACCTGCCGTACAACGTGGCCGTGCCCGTCCTGCTGCACATGCTCGACCGCTTCCCGACCATCGACCGGACCCTCGTCATGGTCCAGGCGGAGGTCGCCGACCGGCTCGCCGCCCGCCCCGGCAACAAGGTCTACGGCGTGCCGTCGGTCAAGGCCAACTGGTACGCGGAGGTCAAGCGCGCCGGCGCCATCGGCCGCAACGTCTTCTGGCCCGCGCCCAACGTCGACTCCGGCCTGGTGTCCCTGGTCCGCCGCACCGAGCCGGTGAGGACGACGGCCACCAAGGAAGAGGTCTTCGCGGTCGTCGACGCCGCCTTCGCCCAGCGCCGCAAGACCCTGCGGGCCGCGCTCGCCGGATGGGCCGGGTCGCCCGCCGCCGCCGAAGCCGCACTGGTCGCCGCCGGGATCTCCCCGCAGGCCCGCGGCGAGTCCCTCACCGTGGAAGAGTTCGCACGCATCGCGGAGGCCAGGTCAGCGTGACCCACAGCATCACCGTACGAGTACCGGCGAAGGTCAACGTCCAGCTCGCGGTCGGCCCCGCGCGCCCCGACGGCTTCCACGACCTCGCCAACGTCTTCCTCGCCGTGTCCCTCCACGACGAGGTGACCGCCACCCCCGCGGACGAGCTGCGCATCACCTGCTCCGGCCCCGACGCCGGCCAGGTGCCGCTGGACACCACCAACCTCGCCGCCCGCGCGGCCCTCGCCCTCGCCGCCAGCCGGGGCATCACCCCCGGCGTCCACCTCCACATCGCCAAGGACATCCCCGTCGCCGGCGGCATGGCCGGCGGCAGCGCCGACGGCGCGGGCGCCCTGCTCGCCTGCGACGCCCTGTGGGGCACCGGGGCCTCCCGCGAGGAACTCCTCGACATCTGCGCCCGACTCGGCAGCGACGTGCCGTTCTCCCTCGTCGGCGGCGCCGCGCTCGGCACCGGACGCGGCGAGCGGCTGGCGCCGCTGGAGGTCGGCGGCACCTTCCACTGGGTCTTCGCCGTGGCCGACGGCGGCCTGTCCACCCCCGCGGTGTACGCCGAGTTCGACCGGCTCACCGCCGGCACGGACGTCCCCGCCCCGACCGCCTCGCCCGCCCTGCTGGAGGCCCTGCGCACCGGTGACTCCACCGCGCTCGCGGGCGCCCTCGCCAACGACCTCCAGCCCGCCGCGCTCTCACTGCGCCCCTCCCTCGCCGCGACCCTCGCGGCCGGCACCGCGGCCGGCGCCCTGGCGGGACTGGTCTCCGGCTCGGGCCCGACCACCGCGTTCCTGGTGAAGGACGCCGAGGCGGCCACCGCCGTCGCCGACGCCCTGCTCGCCTCGGGCACCTGCCGCACCGCCCGCACGGCGACCTCCCCGGCACCCGGAGCTACTCAGATCCGCACCTGAGTACGAACGCCCTGACGCCGGTGCGGCCCCGCACGGGACCGTACCGGCATGGCACCGACCGCACCTGCCTCTTCGGGGTCCTCGGCCTGTCGACGGCCGGTTTCGGCGGCCTGCTGGAGGGCCGCTCGGCGGTCCTCGTCGCGGTCGGCGTCACCGCCCCGGCGGCCATCGCCATGGCGCTGGGCGGCTGGCTGCCGGTGGAGCGGGCCGGGCGCGGGTAGGGCGCCGGTCAGCCGGCCAGGGCGACGCTCCCCCTGGCCAGCTCGTACGCCGGGAGCATCGCCCGGTGCTCGGCGGAGTCCAGCCCGCCCAGGTGCACGACCACCGGACCGGCCGGCGTCGTCACGGCGAAGGCACGCTCGTCCTTCTGCTCGTCGTCGAGGTCGCTCACCACCATGTACGTGACCTCGGTGGCCGCCAGGGCACCCGCCTTCGTGTCGTGATAGCGCGCCTTGTAGGCGTTCTCCTCGGCGGCCACGAACGCCTCAAGGGCCTCGCGCGCGGTCTTCCCCTTCGCGGCGCCGGTCCACACGCGGAGGAAACCGATGTGCCCCGCCGGCTTGGCGTCGACCTCGCAGACGAGCGTGACCGGGCCCTGCCGGGCGAGCTCGGCCAGCTCCGGGTCCCCGGCGGCGGCCACCTTCTCCGCCGTCCAGTGCCGCGCCGTGTCGAACGAGACGGGCATCGGGCACGGCGACCCCGCGGCCCCGATCCGCTCGCCCCTGGCGGCCGTCCCGGGGGAGGCGGAAGCGGACGGCGCCGCCGGCGCCGACGGCGTCGCGGACGCCGCCTTGCCGGGCGCGCCGGACCCCGCCGAACAGCCCGCGAGCAACAGGCCCGCCGCCACCACCGGAACCAGGCCGCGTACCACGTACCGCCCCATCAAGACCCCACCCCTGCGCTCGATCGACCGGCGCACGCTACCGCACCCCTCGCGGCGACTACCCTGGTAGGTCGGCCCGTCCCCCCGTACAGGAGTGAAATGGCAGTCAACCTCGTCAATGTCGAGGCAGTCAGCAAGGTGTACGGCACCCGTGCCCTGCTCGACGGGGTGTCGCTGGGCGTCTCCGAAGGGGACCGGATCGGT
The DNA here is from genome assembly GCF_044455245.1 of Streptomyces sp. NPDC051310. Lineage (NCBI taxonomy): Bacteria > Bacillati > Actinomycetota > Actinomycetes > Kitasatosporales > Streptomycetaceae > Streptomyces > Streptomyces sp. NPDC051310. The sequence continues at coordinate 53,814 of NZ_JBITEO010000003.1, read as the reverse complement.
GTCGTCGGGCGCAACGGGGACGGCAAGACCACCCTCATCCGGATGATCGCCAAGCTGGAGGAGGCCGACACCGGGCGCGTCACGCACAGCGGCGGCCTGCGGCTCGGCGTGCTCACGCAGCACGACTCGCTCGACCCCGCCGCCACCGTCCGGCACGAGGTCATCGGCGACCTCGCGGACCATGAGTGGGCCGGGAACGCCAAGATCCGGGACGTGCTCACCGGACTGTTCGGCGGGCTCGACCTGCCCGGCTTCCCGCAGGGGCTCGACACCGTCATCGGACCGCTGTCCGGCGGCGAGCGGCGGCGCATCGCCCTCGCCAAGCTCCTCATCGCCGAGCAGGACCTGATCGTCCTCGACGAGCCGACCAACCACCTCGACGTGGAAGGCATCGCCTGGCTGGCGGAGCACCTGCAGAACCGGCGCTCCGCCCTGGTCTGCGTCACCCACGACCGGTGGTTCCTCGACCAGGTCTGCACCCGGATGTGGGACGTGCAGCGCGGCGCCGTGCACGAATACGAGGGCGGCTACTCCGACTACGTCTTCGCGCGCGCCGAGCGCGAGCGCATCGCCGCCACCGAGGAGGTCAAGCGGCAGAACCTGATGCGCAAGGAGCTCGCCTGGCTGCGGCGCGGCGCCCCGGCCCGCACCTCCAAGCCCCGCTACCGCATCGAGGCCGCCAACGAGCTCATCGCCGACGTGCCGCCGCCGCGCGACACCAGCGAGCTGATGCGGTTCGCCAACGCCCGCCTCGGCAAGACCGTCTTCGACCTGGAGGACGTGACCGTCACCGCCGGGCCCAAGGTGCTCCTCAAGCACCTCACCTGGCAGCTCGGCCCCGGTGACCGCATCGGCCTGGTCGGCGTCAACGGCGCCGGCAAGACCTCCCTCCTGCGCGCCCTCGCCGAGGCCGCCGTCACCCAGGGCGAGAAGCAGCCCGCCGCCGGACGGATCACCGTCGGCAGGACGGTGCGCCTGGCGTACCTCTCGCAGGACGTGGCCGAGCTCCCGCCGTCGCTGCGCGTGCTGGAGGCCGTCCAGCAGGTGCGCGACCGCGTCGACCTGGGCAAGGGCCGGGAGATGACGGCGGGGCAGCTGTGCGAGCAGTTCGGCTTCGGCAAGGAGAAGCAGTGGACGCCCGTCGGCGACCTCTCCGGCGGTGAGCGCCGCCGGCTCCAGCTGCTGCGGCTGCTGATGGACGAGCCGAACGTCCTCTTCCTCGACGAGCCGACCAACGACCTCGACATCGAGACGCTGACGCAGCTGGAGGACCTCCTCGACGGCTGGCCGGGCTCGATGGTCGTCATCTCCCACGACCGGTTCTTCGTCGAGCGGACGACGGACCGGACGTTCGCGCTCCTCGGCGACGCCACGCTGCGCATGCTGCCGCGCGGCATCGACGAGTACCTGGAGCGGCGCCGGCGGATGATCGAGGCGTCGGCCGCCGCCGCGCCGGCGACGCCCGCGCCCGCCAAGGAGAAGTCCGCGGGGGACGCGCGCGCCGCCAAGAAGGAGCTGCAGAAGATCGAGCGGCAGCTCGACAAAATCTCCGAGAAGGAAAGCACCCTTCACACCCGGATCGCCGAAAACGCCACCGATTTCGAGAAGGTGGCGAAACTGGACGCGGAACTCCGGGAACTCGCAACGCAGCGCGAGGACTTGGAGATGCGCTGGCTGGAACTGGCCGAAGACGCCTAGCCGCCCCGTACGTGGGGAAGGCGTGGAGAGCGGGTAACGAGGGCATCACGGGCCGGTCCTCCCTTGGGAACAGGGATGGACCGGCCCCTTTCGTGTCGGACCCGGGTGGTAGAAAGAAACCCCGCTCGACGTACGTATCACTGCGGAATCCATGTCCGATTCGCTCCATTCCGGCGGGCCGTGCGCGCCGGAATCGCGGGGGAGGCCGGTCGGTCACCGGGCCGCACAAAACAGGGGGAGGCGTCGCTGATGACTCAGCCGCCCAGTCAGCAACCGCCGCAGGGGGGCGGCTTCGGGGCTCCGCAGGACCCGCAGCAGGGCTTCCCGCAGCCGCCCGCCCAGCCGCCGGCACCGCCGGCCGGCCCGCCCGCCCAGCCGCCCGCGCAGCCGCAGATGCCGCCCGTGCCGCCGTCGGCGCCCCGGACGCCGCCGCCCGCCGCACCGCAGCCCGGCTACGGCCACCCGCAACAGCCCCCCGGCCAGCCCGGTTACGGCTTCCCGCAGCAGCAGCAGCAGCCCGGCCCGTACGCCCAGCAGCCGGGGCCGTACGCTCAGCAGCCCGGCCCGTACGGACAGCAGCAGCCGGGCCCCTACGGCGGCTACCCGGGCCAGCCGCAGTACCCCGGCGCGCCCGTACCGGGCGCCGGCAACGGCGGCCGCAACCCCTTCAAGGGCAAGCCCGCCGTCCTCATCGGCGCCGCGGTCGCCGCCCTCCTCGTCATCGGCGGCGGCACCTGGTTCGCCCTGAGCGACGACGGAAGCGACCCCGCCAAGCCGGACGCCAAGGGCTCCAGCGCCGCCCCCGCCCCCACCGGCTCCGACGACGTGGACCAGGGCGACGGCAGCGGCGGCGGCCGCGACGCCCAGGACGACCTCAACGCCGGGCGCCAGCCGGGCGAGGCCAAGGTCGAATGGCTCGTCACCAACGACGTCGACCTGCCGCGCAACGGCTCCGACGTGCACGGCCCGTGGATCGTCGGCGACACCATCGTCAAGGCGATGTACAAGAGCGTCACCGGCTACGCCGTGGCCGACGGCAAGAAGAAGTGGGAGGTGCCGTTCACCACCGAGGTGTGCGCCGCCCCCGTCGCACCGGCCACCAACGGCACGATCGTCATCGGCGTCAAGGACGGCACCGGCGACAAGGCCGACTGCCTCCAGCTCCAGCAGATCGACCTCAAGACCGGCAAGGCCGGCTGGAAGCAGACCGTCACCAAGGGCACCGGCTTCAGCTCCCTGTCCGACATCACGCTCGCCATCAGCGGCAACACGGTCACCGCCGCCGGCACCAACAACTCCTACGGCTTCTCCCTCACCGACGGCAAGCAGCTCTTCGGCAAGCCCACCGGCGGCTGCCAGCCGTACGCCTTCGCCGGCGGCCCCAAGCTCATCGCCGCCGCCAGCTGCCCCACCGGCGACTACGAGAAGCAGCAGCACCAGATCAGCGAGGTCGACCCGACGACCGGCAAGCCCAAGTGGTCGTACAAGCTGGCCCCCAACTGGGAGGTCGACAAGGTCTACTCCGTGAACCCGCTCGTCGTCTCCGCGACCCAGCGCAAGGAGAAAAAGTGGACCGTGTTTGCGCTGACGGACACGGGCAAGCTGCGCTCCACGCTCGACGGCGGCAAGGACAAGTTCCAGCCCGACTGCGGCGGCAGCTTCATCATCTTCGGCCAGAACCTGGAGGGATGCGTCGGCGTCGCCGCCGACGCGAACACCTTCTACATGGCCACCGCCCCCACCGCGCTGACCAACGGCACCAATGACGTGGTCGCGTTCAACCTCGACACCGGCAAGCCCAAGTGGCGCGCCGCCGCAGGCCCGCAGCGGACCATGACCCCGCTGCGCATGGAGGGCGGCAACGTCCTGCTCTACATGGAAGGCTCCTGGGACCGGGGCGGCGCGGTCGCCACGCTCGCGCCGACCGGCGGCAGCCCCAAGGTGCTGCTCCAGCACCCGGCGTCCACGGCCAAGATCGAGAGCGACTTCTACTCGCCGCAGTACGCGTACGCCGACGGCCGGTTCTTCATCGCCAGCGGCCGGGTCAGCGCGAGCAACGACGAGCAGGAGAAGCAGACGAAGACGATGATGGCCTTCGGCAAGTGACGAACCCTCCGCCGCACCCCGAACAGGGCCCGTACGGCTCGCTCAACCCGTACGGCGGCGACCGCCTGCGCCCGCCGCAGCAGTCCCCGCCGCCCGGCGACCCGGCGCAGGGCCCCGTGCCCGGCCCGCGCCGGGGGCGGGGGCGGGTCGCGGGCCTGCTCGCCGCGCTCGTCGCCGTGCTGCTCGTCGCCGGTGGCGTGTCCTGGTACGCGCTGGGCGGCGACGACGAAGACCGCGCGCGCCGCGCCGGCGGCGCCGGGAACGGCGCCCCGGCCGGCGGGCGGAGCGCGAGCCCCTCGGCGCCCGCGGGAGCGGCCGGCGACACCGGCCCCGACACCGCCGCCGCCGAGCGCATCAACGCGAGCCGCGCCCCCGGCGACGCCCGGCTCGACTGGACACGGAAGAACGACATCGACGTCCCGGGCCTCGGTGCCGACCAGTTCGGCCCGTGGACCACGGGCGACACGGTCGCCACCGCCCTGTACCGGACCGTCACGGGGTACTCCGTGGCGGACGGCCGGCACAAGTGGAGCCTGCGGCTGGACCGCGAGATCTGCCGGGCCACCCCGCAGGCGTCGGCCGACGGCAGGATCGTCGTCGTCACCCGCGAGGGCACCGGTTCCTCCGGCGAGTGCCGCGTCCTGCGCATGATCGACCTGCGGACCGGCAAGCAGGGCTGGCAGCGGACGGTCGCCAAGGAGGGCCAGTGGGACATCTTCGCCGAACTCTCCACGGTGATCACCGGCAACACGGTCACCGCCGGCCGGGCCGGCTACTCCACCGCCTACCGGCTCGGTGACGGCACCCGCCTCTTCGGCCGCGGCCCCGGCCCCTGCCACCCGTTCGCCTTCGCCGGCGGCCCCAAGCTGATCGCCGCCGCGAGCTGCGACGACGGAACGGCCGACAAGCCGCACGAGCAGATCCAGGAGCTCGACCCCGAGACCGGCAAGGCCCGGTGGACCCACGAGGTCAAGCGCGGCTACCACGTCGACCACGTGTACTCGGTCCAGCCGCTGGTCGTCTCGCTGTACAACCGGGCCGAGAACAAGCGCGGCCTGCTCGCCCTCACCGACAAGGGCACCCGGCGCGCGGCCCTCGTCGGCCCGGACCAGTACGCGCCGGGGTGCGCCGACCGCTCCAGCGCGACCAACGACCTGCAGACGTGCCGGACCGCGGCCGACGCCGGCACCTTCGCCATGGCGACGGTGCCCACGCCCGGGCTGAAGGGCACCAACCGGATCGTCGTGTTCAGCCTCGACACCGGCCGGGTCGTGCGCCGTATCCCCGCTCCGGCCGGGCGGACCATGTTCCCGCTGCGGATGGCCGGAGGCGAGCTGCTGGCCGAGGTGCACCCCACCTTCCAGGGCGGGAGCGGGATGCTCGCCTCCGTGGCCCCGGGAGCGACCACGCCGAAGACGCTGCTCCGGCTCCCCCCGGGCAGCGCGGAGCCGCACCGCGGCATGGACAGCCCCCGCGCCGTCTACGAGGACGGCCGCTACACGATCGTGGCCGGCAGCATCGGCGGCTCCAGTGACGCAGAAGAGAAGAAGCGGGAGACGATCATGTCTTTCTCCGCGGATGAGACCACCGAGGTACCCACACCATGACCCAGCCACCGCCGCCACCGCCGAACCAGCCCCCGACGCCGCCCCAGGGCGGTTTCGGCGCGCCCCAGGAACCCCCGCCGCAGGGCGGTTTCGGCGCGCCGACGCCACCGCCGGCCGGAGGCTTCGGCGCCCCGACGCCGCCGCCGGGCCAGCCGCCCGCGTACGGCTACCCGCAGGCGCCCCAGCCCCCGCAGACCCCGCCGCCCGGCCCGCCGCAGGGCTACGGCTACCCGCAGGCGCCCGGTCAGCCCGGCCCCTACCCGGGCCAGGTGCCCGGACAGCAGCCGTACGGCTACGGATACCCGGGCGCCCCGGTGCAGCAGCCGGCCCCGCCGCAGGGCGGCGGCAAGAAGCTGTCCACCCAGATGCAGATCATCATCGCCGCCGCGGTCGCCGTCGTGCTGATCGTCGCGGGCGGCGTGTGGCTCGCGATGGGTGAGGACGGCGGCAAGGGCACCGACGCCAAGGGCACCACCGGCTCGGCCGGCGGGAGCGGCGGCAAGGGCGACGCAGGCGGCGGCAAGGCCGCGGACGGCCCCGGCAAGGAGAAGGCCCCCGCCAACCCCGCCTCGGAGATCGCCTTCCAGAAGCCCCACCCGAAGGTCACCTACCTCACCAACGTGGTCGGCTCCTGGGTGACCGACAAGGCGTACGTCAAGACGGGCATCAACTCGATCGTCGCGTACGACCTCGACAAGGGCACCGAGCTGTGGACCCTCCCGCTGCCGGGACAGGTCTGCGCGGCGTCGCGCCACACCGAGGGCAACAAGACCGCGATCGCGTTCGAGCCCGCCAAGGCGACTCCGCCGAAGAACTTCCAGCCCTGCAGCGAGGTCGGCGCCATCGACCTGGCCACGGGCAAGCTGCTGTGGAGCAAGTCCGTCACGGGAGGCCAGGGCGGTGACGACAAGGCGCGCTTCAACGAGGTCACCATCGGTGCCGGCACGGTCGCCGCGGGAGGCACGGACGGCGGCGCGGCCTGGGACCTGGCCACCGGCAAGGAGCGCTGGAAGCCCCAGGTCAACGCCGAGCAGTGCTACGACATGGGGTACGGCGGCGGAGCCGGCCTGGTCGCGGCGCGCAAGTGCGGCCCGTACGACCAGCAGTACGTGATCATCCAGAACCTCGACCCGGCCACCGGTGCCCCGGTCTCGCAGTTCAAGATGCCGACCGGCGTCGAGTACGCGAGCGTCGTGTCCACCAAGCCGCTGGTCGTCGCGGCCGACGTCGGCGACAGCGCCGGTGACGGCTCCGGCATCTCCGACTTCTTCTCCATCGACGAGAAGACGGGCAAGCTGAAGGCGAAGATCGCCGTGGACGCCGACCGGTTCGCCGCCGAGTGCGACGTGACCGAGGTCGAGTCCTGCATCAAGGTCGCCGTCGGCAACGGCCGGATCTACCTGCCGACCGAGGACCACGAGGGCTCCGGCGAGTACGGCCAGACCAACGAGATCGTGTCCTTCGAACTCGCCACCGGCAAGCCGACCAGCGACAAGTCCGACGCGGGCGACCGCTACTCGATGTTCCCGCTGCGCATGGACGGCGGCAACATCATCGCCTACAAGGAGCCGCCCTACGACAAGGGCGGCCAGATCGTCAGCATCGACGGCGCCACCATGAAGCAGACCGTGCTGATGGAGAACCCGGGCGTGGAGGCGGTGCGGCGTGCCGAGTCCAGCTTCTCGGTGGGGCACTCGGAGATGCTCTACAGCGGCGGCCGGCTGTTCATCTCGGAGACGATGATCTCCGAGCCGAGCGACAGCGGGGTCGACAACGACCAGTTCTACATGGTCGCGTACCGCACCGACTGACCCGCGCGGCACCGTGGTCCGACGGCCCGGCACATCGGTCACCGATGTGCCGGGCCGTCGGCGTGCGTCAGCATAAAGGGCATCAAGTAGCCCTGATTGACGAAGAATTCGACATTCCGGGGGGCTTCTGACAAGTAGGGGGCGCGCGATGTCGAACAAGCGTGTAGCTTGCCGGGTCAACGGTGCCGGGGACGGCGGGGGGCCGGTCCCGGGGGATGGGGGGATGGTGGATGGGCGTGCGGCTCATGGTGGTCGACGACCACCGACTGCTCGCCGAGGCGCTGGCCTCGGCGCTGAAACTGCGCGGGCACCGGGTCCTGGCGGCGGCCGCACCCGCTGCCGGTGCCGCTGAGCTGGTGGTGAGCCGGGCGCCCGAGGTGTGCCTGCTGGGCACGGCGACCCCGGCCGAGCCGGGCGCCTTCGACCCGATCGTACGGATCAAGAAGGACCGCCCGCAGGTGGCGGTCGTGGTGCTCGGGCCGGTGCCGAACCCGCGCGGCATCGCGGCGGCGTTCGCGGCCGGCGCGTCGGGGTACGTCCGGCACGACGAGCGCATAGAGGGCGTCGAGCGGGCGATGCTCAAGGCCAGGGCGGGCGAGACGGCGGTGGCGCCGCAACTGCTCCAGGGTGCCTTCACCGAGTTGCTGAACCCGGCCGCGCAGCCCGACGACGAGGGCCAGCGGCTGCTGCAGATGCTCACCCCCCGCGAGGTCGAGGTGCTCGTACGGGTCGCCGAGGGCGAGGACACCCGGCTGATCGCGGCGGGCATGCACATCGCCCCGAGCACCGCGCGCACCCATGTGCAGCGCGTACTGATGAAGCTCGGCGTCGGCTCCCGCCTGGAGGCCGCGGCGCTCGCGGCCCGTACCGGCCTGCTGGACCGCGCCGCGCTCCCCAAGGGCCCGGGCCTGATCTGACCCGGCCCGGCGGCCCGGTCCTGCTCCGGCCCAACCCGGGCCCGGTCCGCCGGGTCTCCCGGCCGGCCGTCCTCACCCGGCCGACCGCCTCCTTGCCGCGTTCCTCCGGCGCGGCCCCGTGGTCGCACGTGTCGCGTTCCGTCGTTGACTCGTGTGTTTGTTTGTGGTTCGTTGTGTGTGGTTCTGTTTGATGCGAGGAATCGTCGACGAGGAGTGCGGAGTGAAGAAGACGTCGACCCGGCTGGCCGACGGGCGCGAACTCATCTACTACGACGCCCGGGACGACACCGTGCGCGACGCCGTCGACCTCCGCCCGCTGCCCCCGGTCGCGACCACCTCCGAGATCCGCCACGACCCCCTGCTCGGTGACTCGGTCGCCATCGCCTCGCACCGCCAGGCCCGCACCTACCACCCGCCCGCCGACGAGTGCCCCCTGTGCCCGGCGCGCGACGGCCGGGCGGGCGAGGTCCCGGCCGCCGACTACGACGTCGTCGTCTTCGAGAACCGCTTCCCCTCCCTCGCCGGGGACTCCGGCCGCTGCGAGGTCGTCTGCTTCACCTCCGACCACGACGCCTCGTTCGCCGACCTCACCGACGAGCAGGCCGCCCTGGTCCTGGCGGCATGGACCGACCGCACCGCCGAGCTCGCCGAACTCCCGCAGGTCGAGCAGGTCTTCTGCTTCGAGAACCGGGGCGCCGAGATCGGCGTCACCCTCGGCCATCCGCACGGCCAGATCTACGCGTACCCCTTCACCACCCCCCGCACGGAGCTGATGCTCCGCAACCTGCAGGAGCACCGCACCGCCACCGGACGCAACCTCTTCGACGACGTCCTCGCCCGCGAACGCGCCGCCGAACGGGTGGTCCTGGAGACCGGCGAGTGGCTCGCCTTCGTGCCGTACGCCGCGCACTGGCCGTACGAAGTGCACCTCCACCCCAAGCGGCGCGTGCCCGACCTGCGGGCCCTGGACGACGCGGCGCGCACAGAGTTCCCACAGGTCTACCTGGAACTCTTGAGGCGGTTCGACCGGATCTTCGACGGGCACGGCGGGGGGAAGGGCGGTTCCGGCGGGCCGCCGACGCCGTACGTCGCCGCCTGGCACCAGGCGCCGCTGCGCGACCCGCGACGCGACGACTTCGCCCTGCACCTCGAGCTTTTCACCGTCCGGCGCACGCCCGGCAAGCTGAAGTTCCTGGCGGGCTCGGAGTCGGGCATGAGTGTGTTCATCAACGACGTACCGCCGGAGGCCGCGGCCCGGCGACTGCGAGAGGTGGCGACCACGTGAGCAGCAAGTACCTGGTGACGGGCGGGGCCGGTTACGTCGGCGGCGTGGTGGCCGCGCACCTGCTGGAGGCGGGCCACGACGTCACCGTCCTCGACGACCTCTCCACCGGCTTCGCCGAGGGCGTGCCGCCGGGCGCCCGCTTCATCGAGGGCCGCGTCCAGGACGCCGCGCGCCACCTGGACCCCTCCTACGACGCGGTGCTCCACTTCGCCGCCTTCTCGCAGGTGGGCGAGTCGGTCGTCCACCCCGGGAAGTACTGGGCCAACAACGTCGGCGGCACCATGGCGCTGCTCGACGCCATGCGCGCCGCCGGTGTGCGCCGCCTCGTCTTCTCCTCCACCGCGGCGACGTACGGCGAACCGGTCTCCGCCCTGGTCACCGAGACCGACCCCACCGCCCCCACCAGCCCCTACGGCGCCTCCAAGCTGGCCGTCGACCACATGATCGCGGGCGAGGCCGCCGCGCACGGCCTGGCCGCCGTCTCGCTGCGCTACTTCAACGTGGCGGGCGCGTACGGCGCCTGCGGCGAGCGCCACGACCCCGAGTCGCACCTGATCCCGCTCGTCCTGCAGGTCGCCCTCGGCCTGCGCCCGTCGGTCTCCGTGTACGGCGACGACTACCCGACCCCCGACGGCACCTGCGTCCGCGACTACATCCACGTCGCCGACCTCGCCGAGGCGCACCTGCTCGCCCTCGGCGCGGCGGCCCCCGGCGAGCACCTGATCTGCAACCTGGGCAACGGCAACGGCTTCTCGGTCCGCGAGGTCATCGAGACCGTCCGGGAGGTGACCGGCCGCCCGGTGCCCGAGGTGGCCGCCCCCCGCCGCGCCGGCGACCCGGCGGTCCTGGTCGCCTCGGCCGCCACCGCACGCGCCCGGCTCGGCTGGCGGCCCACCCGCCCCGACCTGGCCGTCATCGTGGCCGACGCCTGGGAGTTCGCGCAGAAGCGGGAGGCCGGCCGGTGACGGACGTCGCGCGGGACTTCCGGCGGCTGTACGGGTACGCCCCCGAGGGCGTGTGGGCCGCGCCCGGCCGGGTCAACCTGATCGGCGAGTACACCGACTTCAACGACGGGCTGGTGATGCCGCTGGCGCTGCCGCACACCGCGGTCGCCGCCGTGGCCCGGCGCACCGACGGCCACCTGCGCCTCCACTCGGCCGACACCGGCCGGGGCGTGGTCCGCCTCGCCCCCGACGACCTGCGGCCGCTGTCCGACGGCGCCGGCTGGGCCGCCTACCCGGCCGGCGTGGTGTGGGCGCTGCGTGCGGCAGGGCACCCGATCACCGGCGCCGACATCCACCTCGCCTCCACGGTCCCCACCGGCGCCGGACTGTCGTCGTCGGCCGCCCTGGAGGTCGTCACCGCGCTCGCGCTGAACGACCTGTACGGACTCGGGCTGGACGGCACGGAGCTGGCCCTGCTCGCACAGCGCGCCGAGAACGCCTTCGTGGGCGTGCCGTGCGGCGTGATGGACCAGATGGCGTCGGCGTGCTGCACACCCGGCCACGCGCTGTACCTCGACACCCGCGACCTGTCGCACCGCCAGGTCCCCTTCGACCCCGCGGCACAGGGGCTCGCGCTGCTGGTCGTCGACACCCGGGTCAAGCACGCGCTCGGGGACGGCGCTTACGCCGAGCGGCGCGCCGGGTGCGAAGCCGGTGCGCGGGCGCTCGGCGTCCGCACCCTGCGCGAGGTCGAGTACGCGCATCTGCCCGACGCACTGCGGCGGCTGAGCGACGCGACGGTCCGCTCGTACGTCCGCCACGTGGTGACCGACAACCACCGCGTCCGGCGGACGATCGCCCTGCTGGACGCGGGCGCGATACGGCGGGTGGGCCCGGTCCTCATCGAGGGGCACGCCTCGCTCCGCGACGACCTGCGCGTGTCCTGCCCGGAGCTCGACCTGGTGGTGGCGGCGGCGACCGGGGCGGGGGCGCTGGGCGCGCGCATGACCGGCGGCGGGTTCGGCGGCTCGGCGATCGTCCTGACCGAGGAGGACACCGTGCCGACCGTGACGAAGGCGATCGGGGCGGCCTTCGCGGAGGCCGGCCATGCGGCCCCGCGCGTCTTCCCCGCGGTGCCGTCCGCGGGCGCGCACCGAGTGTGCTGAAGTCCGTCGATTTCCGTCCCGGTACGACGCTGGGAGCACACTGTCCACACCCCTTTCGGTCAGTTCTGCAAATCACCTTCCCCTCCGCGCGGCCGCCCGTACTCTGATGCACAGCACCGGTGGGGGCCGGTGCTGATCAGGGGGCGAGACAGCCGGGTACGACGCCCGGGGCGGGGTAACAGTCAGTGCATGGCGGCGGCCGTGCGACGGCCCATGGGACCCCTGCTCCGGGCGCCGTACCCGCGGCTGCTCCGCTTCCTCGACGCATGGGGGTGTCAGTGGTCCGTATCCGGGTCCTGGTGGTCGACGACCACCGCATCTTCGCCGAGTCGCTCGCCGCGGCACTCGCGGCGGAACCCGACGTGGACGTGGCAGCCGCCGGCAGCGGCCCCGCCGCGCTGCGCTGCCTGGAGCGGGCGGCCGCCGAAGGCCGCCGGTTCGACGTGGCGCTGGTCGACGCCGACCTCGGCGCGGGCGCCGCACCCGCGGCCGCCCCGCCCCGTGCGGTCCCCGACCACGGCGAGGACGTGGTGGACGGCATCTCGCTCGTCGCGGGCGTCCGCTCCGGGCAGCCCGCGGTGCGGACGGTGGTCCTGGCCGAGAAGGACGACCCGCGCCGCGCCGCGCTCGCCCTCCAGGCCGGCGCCTCCGGCTGGGTCGCCAAGGACTGCTCGCTGCAGCGTCTGCTCACGGTGATACGCGGCGTCCTGCGCGACGAGACCCACCTGCCGCCCGCGCTCCTCACCGGAGTGCTGCGGGAGCTGACCACCGCGCGCCGGCACCGCACCGAGAGCGAACGGCTGGTCGAGTCGCTCACGCCGCGCGAGCGCGAGGTGCTGCGCTGCATGGTGGCGGGCCTGGGCCGCAAGGCGGTCGCCGAGCGCCTCTTCCTGTCCCCGCACACGGTGCGGACGCACATGCAGAACGTGCTGGGCAAGCTGGGCGTGCACTCCACCCTGGCGGCGGTCGCCCTCGCGCGCCGGGCGGGCGTGGGACCCGCCGAGCTAGCCGGGGATGTTGTCGAACGGGGCGGTCAGCTGGCGTAGCAGAGCGGCCAGTTCGGCGCGCTGCGCCCGGGACAGCTCGCCGAGGATGGCCCGCTCCTGGGCCAGCAGCCCCGCCAGGGCCTGATCGGCGCGGTCCCGCCCCTCGGGCGTCAGCCGCACCAGGACGCCGCGCCGGTCGCTGGGGTCGGGCAGCCGCTCGACCAGGCCCTTCTTGGCGAGCCGGTCGATACGGTTGGTCATGGTGCCGGAGGTGACCAGGGTCTGCGTGAGGAGCTGGCCGGGGGAGAGCTGGTACGGTGCCCCGGCACGACGCAGTGAGGTGAGCACGTCGAACTCCCACGGCTCCAGGTTGTGCTCGGAGAACGCGAGCCGTCGCGCGCGGTCGAGGTGGCGGGCCAGCCTGGACACGCGGCTGAGCACCTCGAGCGGTTCCACGTCGAGGTCGGGGCGCTCGCGGCGCCATGCAGCAACCAGTCGGTCGACCTCGTCCTCCATGACGATCAGTGTAGGCGATCTGTCGATGTGAAGTCTCTTGACGTCAAGAAATATTCTGCTGGACCATTGGGCATGACGGGGCCGGGACTCTGTTCCGCTTCGGTACTCCGTTCCAGCAAGGGGGCTCGACCATGCATTCTGCACCAACCTGGGATCCACACCAGTACCTGCGCCACTCCCACCACCGCACCCGCCCGTTCACCGACCTGCTCCACCGCATCCCCGAACTGCCCGCGGCCGCCCTCGGCCGGCCCGCCCGAATCGCCGACATCGGGTGTGGCCCCGGGAACGTCACCGCACTGCTCGCGGACCGCTGGCCGGACGCGCACATCACCGGATTCGACCTGTCGCCCGAGATGCTGGAGCAGGCCGAGAAGCACTACGCCGGCACCACGCCCGGCGGCGGCTGGCTCGACTTCCGCCCCGCCGACGCCGCGCACTGGACCCCCGAGGAGCCGTACGACCTGATCGTCTCCAACGCCGCCCTGCAATGGGTGCCCAACCATCCCGAGTCGCTGCCCCTGTGGGTCGACGGCCTCGCCCCGGGCGGCACGCTCGCCTTCCAGGTCCCCGGCAACTTCACCTCACCCAGCCACGCGCTCCTCGGCGAACTGTGCGAGAGCCCCCGGTGGCGCCACCGCGTCGGCGGCCACGGCCGCCGTTTCGTCCACATCCTCGACCCCGCGGACTACCTCACCCGCCTCACCGACCTCGGCTGCGAGACCGAAGCCTGGGAGACCGTCTACTCCCAGCTGCTCCACGGCGAGGACCCCGTCCTCGACTGGGTCAAGGGCACCGCCCTGCGCCCCGTGCTCACCGCGCTGGAAGGCGACGACGAGGCCATCGCCGAGTTCCTCGACCAGTACCGGGACCTGCTCCGCAAGGCCTACCCACCGGGCCCCCACGGCACGGTCTTCCCGTTCCGGAGGATCTTCGCCGTGGCCCGCAAGCCCGGCGGCCCGCGGATCCCGCACGCCCGGCTGCCGTGACCCGGCGGGCGGTGCGCCGTGCGCCACGACGCAGCGGGGCGCCGCCCGCGCGGCGCCCCGTCACACCCGGCTCACGACCCTCAGCTCTTGCGGTGACCTATCAACCGCGGCTTGGGCTCCAGACCGTCCAGCCCGTGCCACGCCAGGTTCACCAGGTGCGCGGCCACCTCCGCCTTCTTGGGCTTGCGGGCGTCCAGCCACCACTGGCCCGTCAGGGCCACCATCCCCACCAGCGCCTGCGCGTACAGCGGCGCCAGCTTCGGATCGAACCCCCGGGCCTTGAACTCCAGCCCCAGGATGTCCTCCACCTGCGTGGCGATGTCCGAGATCAGCGACGCGAACGTACCCGTCGACTGCGCCACCGGCGAGTCCCGCACCAGGATCCGGAAGCCGTCCGTGTACGTCTCGATGTAGTCCAGCAGCGCGAACGCCGCCTGCTCCAGCAGCTCACGCGGGTGCCCCGCCGTCAGCGCCCCGGTCACCATGTCGAGCAACTGGCGCATCTCGCGGTCCACGACGACCGCGTACAGCCCCTCCTTGCCGCCGAAGTGCTCGTACACCACCGGCTTGGAGACCCCCGCCTTCGCCGCGATCTCCTCCACCGACGTGCCCTCGAACCCCCGCTCGGCGAAGAGAGTGCGACCGATGTCGAGCAGCTGCTGCCGACGCTCGGCGCCCGTCATCCGGACCCGGCGCCCGCGCCTGGGTTTGTCCGTACCGCTCGTGCCACTGCCGTCGATCGCCACACCGTCCATCATGCCGCGTTCGCGGCGCTGTCCTGGCGTCGGGCTTCGATACGGGACGCGCTCGGCCAGCGCACGTCGTACGCCCAGCCCAGCTTCTCGAACCAGCGGATCAACCGCGCGCTGGAGTCGATCTGCCCCCGCATCACACCGTGCCGCGCGGACGTCGGGTCCGCGTGGTGCAGGTTGTGCCACGACTCACCGCACGACAGCACCGCCAGCCACCACACGTTCCCCGAGCGGTCCCGCGACTTGAACGGCCGCTTGCCCACCGCGTGACAGATCGAGTTGATCGACCACGTCACGTGGTGCAGCAGCGCCACCCGCACCAGCGAGCCCCAGAAGAACGCCGTGAACGCCCCCCACCACGACATGGTGACCAGCCCGCCGACCAGCGGCGGAATCGCCAGCGACACGATGGTCCACAGCACGAACTGGCGGGACACCGCCCGGATCGCCGGGTCCTTGATCAGATCGGGCGCGTACTTGTGCTGCGGCGTCTGCTCCTCGTCGAACATCCACCCGATGTGCGCCCACCACAGGCCCTTCATCAGCGCCGGCACGGTCTCACCGAACCGCCACGGCGAATGCGGGTCGCCCTCCGCGTCCGAGAACCGGTGGTGCTTGCGGTGGTCCGCCACCCACCGCACCAGTGGACCCTCCACCGCCAGCGACCCCATGACCGCCAGCGCGATCCGCAGCGGGCGCTTCGCCTTGAAGGAACCGTGCGTGAAGTACCGGTGGAAACCGATGGTGATGCCGTGGCAGCCGATGTAGTACATCGCCACCAGCAGGCCCAGATCCAGCCAGCTCACCCCCCAGCCCCACGCCAGCGGCACCGCCGCGATCAGGGCGAGGAACGGCACGGTGATGAACAGCAGCAGTGTGATCTGCTCGATCGACCGCTTGCTGTCCCCGCCCAGCGTGGCGGAGGGCAGGTCGGAAGGAGTGGCGGCGGCCGGGTTCTCGGTGTCGAGCACGTCGGGGGTTGTCGTCATGGGGTCCCCTGGGGGTGAGGGATACAACGGAAGCCGAGGCCGGTCCCTACGGTCCCGTAACCTACGGCGACGTAAGTATGGCAGCGCAGGGGCACGCGGCAAGAGGGCCGCGGAACGCGCCGCGTCCGGACCCACCTATCCTTGGTGGCGTCGGACAGCGCGGTCCGCCAGCTTCCAGTACCCCTCCAGACGTGCTCAAACACTGCAAGGAGCCGCACCTGTGAGCAGTGCCGACCAGACCCCCACCGCCAGCGCCGAGCTGCGTTCCGACATCCGCCGACTGGGCGACCTGCTGGGCGAGACCCTCGTACGGCAGGAAGGCCCCGAGCTCCTGGAGCTCGTGGAGAAGGTCCGCCGCCTCACCCGCGAGGACGGCGAGGCCGCCGCCGCGCTGCTCGGCGACACCGACCTGGAGACCGCCGCCAAGCTGGTGCGCGCCTTCTCCACCTACTTCCACCTCGCCAACGTCACCGAGCAGGTCCACCGCGGCCGCGAGATGCGCGAGAAGCGTGCCGCCGAGGGCGGCCTCCTCGCCCGCACCGCCGACATGCTCAAGGACGGCGACCCCGAGCACGTGCGCGCCACGGTCCGGAACCTCAACGTCCGGCCCGTCTTCACGGCCCACCCCACCGAGGCCGCGCGCCGCTCCGTGCTCAACAAGCTCCGCCGCGTCGCCGAGCTCCTCGAAACCCCCGTCATCGCCTCCGACCGGCGCCGCCACGACCTGCGCCTGGCCGAATCCATCGACCTCATCTGGCAGACCGACGAACTGCGCGTCGTCCGCCCCGAGCCGACCGACGAGGCCCGCAACGCGATCTACTACCTCGACGAGCTGCACGCGGGCGCCGTCGGCGACGTCCTGGAGGACCTCGCCGCCGAGCTGGAGCGCGTCGGCGTCGAGCTGCCCCCCGGCACCCGCCCGCTCACCTTCGGCACCTGGATCGGCGGCGACCGCGACGGCAACCCCAACGTCACCCCCGCCGTGACCTGGGACGTCCTGATCCTCCAGCACGAGCACGGCATCACCGACGCCATCGAACTCATCGACCAGCTCCGCGGCCAGCTCTCCAACTCCATCCGCTACGCCGGCGCCACCCAGGAGCTCCATGACTCCCTCCGGCGCGACCTGGAGCGGCTCCCCGAGATCAGCCCCCGCTACAAGCGCCTCAACGCGGAGGAGCCCTACCGGCTCAAGGCCACCTGCATCCGCCAGAAGCTCCTCAACACCCGCGAGCGCCTCGCCCACGGCACGCCCCACCAGGAAGGCCGCGACTACCTCGGCACCGCCGAGCTGGTCCAGGACCTCACCCTGATCCAGACGTCCCTGCGCGAGCACCGCGGCGGCCTCTTCGCCGACGGCCGCCTCGACCGCACCATCCGCACCCTGGCGGCCTTCGGCCTCCAGCTCGCCACCATGGACGTGCGCGAGCACGCCGACGCCCACCACCACGCCCTCGGCCAGCTCTTCGACCGGCTCGGCGAGGAGTCGTGGCGCTACGCCGACATGCCCCGCGACTACCGCCAGAAGCTCCTCGCCAAGGAGCTGCGCTCCCGCCGCCCCCTGGCCCCCACCCCGGCCCCGCTCGACGCGGCCGGCGCCAAGACCCTCGGCGTCTTCCTCACCGTCAAGGAAGCCTTCGAGCGCTTCGGCCCCGAGGTCATCGAGTCGTACATCATCTCCATGTGCCAGGGCGCCGACGACGTCTTCGCCGCCGCCGTCCTCGCCCGCGAGGCCGGGCTGATCGACCTCCACGCCGGCTGGGCCAAGATCGGCATCGTGCCGCTGCTGGAGACCACCGACGAGCTCAAGGCCGCCGACGTCATCCTCAACGACATGCTCGCCGACCCCTCCTACCGGCGCCTCGTCGCGCTGCGCGGCGACGTCCAGGAGGTCATGCTCGGCTACTCCGACTCCTCCAAGTTCGGCGGCATCACCACCAGCCAGTGGGAGATCCACCGCGCCCAGCGCCGGCTCAGGGACGTCGCCCACCGCTACGGGGTCCGGCTGCGGCTCTTCCACGGCCGCGGCGGCACCGTCGGCCGCGGCGGCGGCCCCACCCACGAGGCGATCCTCGCCCAGCCCTGGGGCACGCTGGAGGGCGAGATCAAGGTCACCGAGCAGGGCGAGGTCATCTCCGACAAGTACCTCATCCCCTCCCTCGCCCGGGAGAACCTGGAGCTGACGGTCGCCGCCACCCTCCAGGCGTCCGCCCTGCACACCGCGCCCCGCCAGTCCGACGAGGCACTCGCCCGCTGGGACGCGGCCATGGACACCGCCTCCGACGCCGCCCACACCGCGTACCGCAAGCTGGTCGAGGACCCCGACCTGCCCGCGTACTTCTTCGCCTCCACGCCCGTCGACCAGCTCGCCGAGCTCCACCTCGGGTCCCGGCCCTCCCGCCGCCCCGACTCCGGCGCCGGCCTCGACGGACTGCGGGCCATCCCGTGGGTGTTCGGCTGGACCCAGTCCCGGCAGATCGTGCCGGGCTGGTTCGGCGTGGGCTCCGGCCTCAAGGCGCTGCGCGAAGCCGGCCTCGACGCCGTCCTCGACGAGATGTACGAGCGGTGGCACTTCTTCCGCAACTTCATCTCCAACGTCGAGATGACGCTCGCCAAGACCGACCTGCGGATCGCGAGCCACTACGTCGACACCCTCGTCCCGGACGACCTGAAGCACGTCTTCGCCACCATCCAGGCCGAGCACGCCCTCACCGTCAGCGAAGTACTGCGGGTCACCGGCGGCAAGGAGCTCCTCGACTCCCACCCGGTCCTCCAGCAGACCTTCGCCATCCGCGACGCCTACCTGGACCCGATCTCCTACCTCCAGGTGGCCCTGCTCGCCCGCCAGCGGTCCGCCGCCGAGCGCGGCGAGGAGCCCGACCCGCTGCTGGCGCGGGCCCTGCTGCTGACCGTCAACGGCGTGGCCGCCGGACTCCGCAACACCGGCTGACGCCCGTACGGCCGCACCCGCGCCGTACGAAAGACAAAGGGGGCGCCCGGTTCTCACCGGGCGCCCCTTCGTCATGCCACCCGCGTCAGCGCTTCCCGGCCCGGCCCAGACGGGCCACCAGGTAGCCGCCGCCCACGACCAGCGCGGCCGCGACACCGGCCAGGAGGCCGACGGGCGCACCGCTGCCGGTCTCGGCGAGGCCGCCGTCCGCCGAAGCCGGACCGGCGGAGGGGGAGGGAGCCGCCGGCGCATCGGCGGGAGCGGACGGCCGGCCGCCCGGCTCCGCTGCGGGCTCCTCGCCCGGCGTGTCTCCCGGGTTGTCCCCCGGCTTCCCGGCGGGTTCCTCGCCGGGCTCCCCGCCCGGCCCCCCGCCGGGCTCCGGCTCCTGCGGCTGCTCGCCCCCGCAGTCCGTCCAGAAGACCTTGTGCTTGGCGCGGCCGTTCTCGCCGTCGAAGTTCCAGAACAGCTTGTAGTGGCCGTCCGGCAGGGAAAGCTCCCCGGTCCGGGCGTGACCGGAGCCGTCGAGCGCCAGCGAACCGGACTTCACCGTCTCGCCCTTGACGTCGGCGGACGGCGCCCAGGCCTCGATGTGCCAGTCCACCTGCTGACCGCCGTCGAACCCGAAGGCGTCGAGGTAGAAGGTGCAGACGTGCGGCTCGTTCTTCCGGAGTTCCTCACCGGTCGAGGCGTCATGGATCTTGACCGTACCGTTGTCGCCTCCGGTCGCGGAGGCGGGCGGGGCGAACACCAGCGAGCAGGCCGCAGCCGCCGCCAGTACGCCCGGGAAAGCAGAAATGCGCATGGGCAGTCCAACGAGAGAGGGGGACCGTGGGGGGCGGCTCAGCTTCGGGTCGGCTCCGCCACCCCGTCAAGGCACTGCGCGCCGCATCCGCACCAAGCGCTGACGCTTGCCCCAATGGTCCGCGTAACGATTGGGTGAATGACCCATTCCGATTACCGGCCGCGCACGGGATCCGCACCGTTCCCGCACCGGATCCGCGCCTTTACCGCACCGGATCCGCAGCCTTCCCGCACCGGCCGCACCGGCCCCGTGGCTCTCCCACGCCCCACGCCGCACCGGCCCCGTGGCTCTCCCACGCCCCACGCCCCACCGGCGTCACAGCGCGAAGAACGTCCCCACCAGCAGCACACCACCCACCGCCGCCGACGCCCACGCCAGCCTCGGCCACCGCAGCCCGCCGCCTATCACCAGCGCCGCCAGCAGCAACGCACCACCCAACGGCAGCCATGCGTGCAGACCGCCCGCCCACCCCGCACGGACCAGCTCCGACGTATCCGGCTTCACCACCACCGGATACCGCCCACCCCGCTCCACCGCCACCGAATGCGCGATCCGCATGTCCGTCCGCACCCCCGCCGGACCGTCCGGGTCGTACCGGCCCGTACACACCTCCGCCGAACAGCCGGTGACCGTCAGCACACCGTGCTCACGCCCCTTCGGCAACAGGACGTGCTGCGCCGTGCCCCACGACGCCCACACCCCCGCCACCACCAGCAGCAACGCCACCGCCCCCATGGCGGCGTTCCGGGCGTACGGGAGCGCTGAAGTCCGCTTCTTGCTCATGGGGCGCGATCCTCAGGGATATGACCGCGCCCGGTCAATCCCGCTCGCCCCGCGTCACACGTTGTACGCGGACTGCGCCCGCTCCAGCCCCTCGGTCACCAGGCACTCCACCGCGTCCGCCGCCCGGTCCACGAAGTAGTCCAGCTCCTTGCGCTCCGCCGACGAGAAGTCCTTCAGCACGAAGTCCGCCACCTGCATCCGCCCCGGCGGACGCCCGATCCCGAACCGCAGCCGGTGGTAGTCCGGACCCATCGCCTTCGTCATCGACTTCAGACCGTTGTGGCCGTTGTCCCCGCCGCCCAGCTTCAGCCGCAGCGTCCCGTAGTCGATGTCCAGCTCGTCATGCACCGCCACGACATGAGCCGTGGGCACCTTGTAGAAGTCCCGCAACGCCGTCACCGGACCGCCGGACAGATTCATGTACGACATCGGCTTCGCCAGGACCACCCGCCGGTTCGCCGGCCCCGGCGGACCGATACGGCCTTCCACCACCTGCGCCTGCGCCTTCTGCGCACGCTTGAACTTCCCCCCGACCCGCTCCGCGAGGAGATCGGCCACCATGAACCCGACGTTGTGCCGGTTCCCGGCGTACTCCGGCCCCGGATTGCCCAAACCCACGATCAGCCACGGCGCGCTGGCATCCGTCGTCATGCCCTCAGTCTCCTCGAACCCGTCACCCGGAACGAACAGGGAAACGGGGTGGCGGGCCGCAGCCCACCACCCCGTCAAGCGATGCCCGGAAGGGCTCAGGCCTCGGCGGCCTCGTCGCCCGCCTCGGCGTCGGCAGCCGGCTCCTCGGCCTGCGCGGCCAGCACCTGCAGCACGACGGCGTCGCCGTCGACGGTGAGCGTGGTGCCCTTCGGCAGCGGGATGTCCTTCGCCAGGACGGAGGCACCGGCCTCCAGGCCCTCGACGGAGACCGTCACGGACTCGGGGATGTGGGTGGCCTCGGCCTCGACCGGCAGCGCGTTCAGCACGTGCTCGAGCAGGTTGCCGCCCGGGGCCAGCTCACCCTCGGTGTGGACCGGGATGTCGACGCTGACCTTCTCGCCCCGCTGGACGAGCTGGAGGTCGACGTGCTCCAGGAAGCCCTTCAGCGGGTCGCGCTGCACGTCCTTCGGGATCGCCAGCTCGCTGGTCTTGCCGTCGATGTCCAGGGAGATCAGGACGTTCGGCGTACGCAGCGCCAGCAGCAGCTCGTGACCCGGCAGCGTCAGGTGGATGGGGTCGGAGCCGTGGCCGTAGAGAACACCGGGAACCTGGTTCGCGCGGCGGATGCGGCGGGCAGCGCCCTTGCCGAACTCGGTACGGGTCGAAGCGGCGATCTTTACCTCGGACATATGCACTCCTCGTAGTGTCAGACGGATCAACGGTCGTGGGGTCACCCGGCCACGACTGGACTTGGCCTGCTACGAAGAGCGCGTCGATAACGGACCGCCGCACCTCACGGGTGCGGCCTCCCTCGCCGAGCAACTGCACCAGTCTAACCGAACGCGGAAGGCCGCCCCGACCGGTGCGGTCGGGGCGGCCTTCCGGCTATGCGCTCAGCCCTGCTCCTCAGCCCTGCTCCTCGAAGAGGCTCGTCACCGAACCGTCCTCGAACACCTCACGCACCGCACGCGCGATCGTCGGCGCGATCGACAGCACCGTGATCTTGTCCAGCTCCAGCTCACCCGGCGTCGGCAGCGTGTTCGTCAGCACGAACTCGCTCACCTTCGAGTTCTTCAGCCGGTCCGCCGCCGGACCCGACAGGATGCCGTGCGTCGCCGTCACGATCACATCCTCCGCGCCGTGCGCGAACAGCGCCTCCGCGGCCGCACAGATCGTGCCACCCGTGTCGATCATGTCGTCGACCAGCACGCACACCCGGCCCTCGACCTCACCGACCACCTCGTGCACCGTCACCTGATTGGCGACGTCCTTGTCACGGCGCTTGTGCACGATCGCCAGCGGCGCGTCCAGCCGGTCGCACCAGCGGTCCGCCACCCGCACCCGACCCGCGTCCGGGGACACGATCGTCAGCTTGTTCCGGTCGACCTTCGCACCCACGTAGTCCGCCAGCACCGGCAGCGCCGTCAGGTGGTCCACCGGACCGTCGAAGAAGCCCTGGATCTGGTCCGTGTGCAGATCCACCGTGAGGATGCGGTCCGCACCCGAGCACTTCAGGAGATCCGCGATCAGACGGGCCGAGATCGGCTCACGCCCACGGTGCTTCTTGTCCTGCCGGGCATAGCCGTACGACGGGATGATCACGGTGATGCTCCGGGCCGAAGCCCGCTTCAGAGCATCGATCATGATCAGCTGCTCCATGATCCACTTATTGATCGGCGCCGTGTGGCTCTGGATCAGGAAGCAGTCCGCGCCACGCGCCGACTCCTGGAAGCGGACGTAGATCTCACCATTGGCGAAGTCGAAAGCCTTGGTCGGCACCAGACCGACACCCAGCTGATGTGCGACCTCCTCGGCCAGCTCGGGGTGGGCGCGGCCGGAGAAGAGCATCAGCTTCTTCTCGCCGGTCGTCTTGATCCCGGTCACAGCACTGTCTCCTCAGACGTGTTCTCTGGCCGCGAGCCACAATCGCGCGAACCAGCCGAATTTGTGTGCACGTATCACGGTACGCCGAGTTCGGCGTACCTGTTTCCGGTCAGTCCTCGCGATGAGCCTGCTCGGAGGCCGCCGCAGCAGCCTGCGCCGCAGCGCTGCCGGGCCGCTTACGCGCCACCCAACCCTCGATATTCCGCTGCTGGCCGCGGGCGACAGCCAGCGAACCCGGCGGCACGTCCTTGGTGATCACGGAGCCCGCAGCCGTGTAGGACCCGTCCCCGACCGTGACGGGAGCCACAAACATGTTGTCCGACCCGGTCCGGCAGTGCGACCCGATCGTCGTGTGGTGCTTGCTCTCACCGTCGTAGTTCACGAACACACTCGCGGCACCGATGTTCGAGTACTCGCCGATCGTCGCGTCGCCCACGTACGACAGATGCGGCACTTTCGAACCCTCACCGACCCGCGCGTTCTTCATCTCCACATACGTGCCGGCCTTCGCCTTCGCGCCCAGCACCGTCCCCGGCCGCAGATAGGCGTACGGACCCACCGACGCGCCCTCCCCGACCTCGGCGCCGTCCGCCACGGTGTTGTCCACCCGGGCACCCCGCTCCACCCGCGTGTCCTTCAGCCGGGTGTTCGGACCCACCTCGGCGTCCTCCGCCAGATGGGTCGACCCCAGCAGGATCGTGTTCGGGTACACCACCGCGTCCCGCTCGAACGTCACCGTCACGTCCACGAAGACGGACGCCGGGTCGACGATCGTCACGCCCTCCGTCATGGCCCGCTCCAGCAGCCGGCCGTTCAGCAGCCGGCGCGCCTCCGCCAGCTGCACGCGGTTGTTGATCCCGAGGATCTCCCGGTGGTCACCCGCCACCGACGCCCCCACCCGGTGCCCCGCCTCACGCAGGATCCCCAGCACGTCGGTGAGGTACTCCTCGCCCTGGCTGTTGTCGGTGCGCACCTTGCCCAGCGCATCAGCCAGCAGCTTCCCGTCGAACGCGAACACCCCGGAGTTGATCTCCCGGATCGCGCGCTGCGCGTCCGAGGCGTCCTTGTGCTCCACGATCGCGGTGACCGCACCCGTCCCCGGGTCGCGCACGATCCGCCCGTACCCGGTGGAGTCCGGGACCTCGGCGGTCAGCACCGTCACGGCGTTGCCGTCCGCGGCGTGCGTGTCCGCGAGCGCGCGCAGCGTCTCGCCGGAGAGCAGGGGGGTGTCGCCGCACACCACCACGACCGTGCCGTTCAGCGACTCCGCGCCGAGCTCCTCCAGCGCCATGCGCACGGCGTGCCCGGTGCCGTTCTGCTCGTACTGCACGGCGGTACGCGTGCCGGCGTAGTGCTCGTCCAGATGCGCGGTGACCTGCTCACGGGCGTGCCCCACGACGACGCACAGGTGCTCGGGGCTCAGCTCGCGCGCCGCGGAGACGACGTGTCCGACGAGCGAGCGCCCGCAGATTTCATGCAGGACCTTGGGGGTCTTCGACTTCATGCGGGTGCCCTCACCCGCTGCGAGGACGACGACGGCTGCCGGGCGGTTGGCGCTCACGGGAATGCCCTTCGGCTTCGGGTGGTGGACACCCGCAGGATACCGGGGGGTTTCAGGGGCGAAACGAGTGCGGGTCCTGACCGTGAGGTCAGGACCCGCACTCAAGGCTCCCGGAGAAGGACTCGAACCCTCATTCAACGGACCAAAACCGTTTGTCCTACCTTTAGACGATCCGGGATGGTCTGCCCCTTATGCCCGATTCTCTCGTCCGGCCGCAGGGGCAGCCCCTACTATGCCGTACCAAGACCCTTCGATGCGACGGTACAAGTCGGCGCTCTTCAGGACTTTGACCATGAGGCAGCCGCGGTAATCCGCACCCACGTTCTTGCGCACGGTCCTGGGGTTGTGCTTCTTGATCGACGTCTTGTTGAACGCTTCGGGTGCCGCTCCGACGAGGTCCGCCCAGTACTTCTCCGCCCGCGGCACGTCGGCGCTCTCGTGGATCATCACGCAGTACCGGAGGCGCCCCCCGTCCACATGGAGCAGGTCCAGCCAGGCGAGGAACACGAGAATCATGCTGGGGTCGCTGTTGACGAAGGTGACGAGCTCGCGGCGGTCGTACGGCTTGTCCTTGGTCCCCTCCGCCCAGTAGAGGGCCACTCCGGCGATGAACAGTTCGCGCGCCGTCATGCGGCCGATGGCCTCCTGCGCCGTGCGCTTCGTGCGCTGGCGGTCCGCGTCGCGGATCGCGTTCTCGTGCTCCCAGCGCTTCCGTGAAGCGAGCTTCGCCTGCTCGGCGGGAGGCCTCCGCTCCGGCTTCGGCAAATCCCTCACCCACAACGAGATGGAGCTCTTCGAGCAGCCCAGCTCCACCTGGATCTGGTCGTAGGTCATGCCCTGGAGTCGCAGTTCGCGGGCCTTCGCGCGGAGGTCGTCCTTGGCGTTGGGGCGCTTCGTCCACTCGGGAGGAGGCTCGCCCTCCAGGAGGCGGTTGAGGAGGTCGTTGTTGTCGATCCGCAGCCGGTCGCGGATCCCGCGGCGGCTGAGTCCCTCGCGGCGCAGCTCCACGGCCTGTGCGCGCAGGCTCTCGAAGTCGGCGTATCTGCCGAAGGCGGTGGTCATGCGAACAGAATCGTCCGGAATGAGGCCGTCCGGGTCGAATGGGCGGGCGATTCACGTGTTCGAAGGATCTTTGTGTGTTCCGGGTGCGGATCGTCCCGGTTCGTGCTGCCGGGCTCCCCGGAAAATGGGTGGCAGCCGCCCGTAGGCTGGGGAGCATGACCACGACGGGGGCGCACCAGGACGCCGCGGGCACCGGTGCCCGCGGCTGGTGGTGGTGGGGACGGCGGCGCAGTGCCGTGCTGGATGTGGTGCTGGCCTTGGTGTCGGCGCTGGAGTGCGGGGCCGAGGGGGTCGGCTTCGCGGACGGTGTCGGGGTGCCGGCACCGGTGGGGGCGCTGTTCGGGCTTGCCGCGGGGGCCGTGCTGGTGCTGCGGCGGCGGTGGCCGATCGTCGTGGTGCTGGTGTCGATCGCGGTGACGCCGGCCGAGATGGGTTACCTGATGAGCGTCGTCGGGCTGTACACGCTCGCCGCCTCGGAGGTGCCCCGGCGGATCACGGCGGTGCTGGCCGGGATGTCGCTGGCGGCGGTGTTCATCGTGACGTTCGTCCGGGTGCGGCAGGACCTCGCCGCGGCCGATTTCGGCACGCCGTCGTGGTACGTGCCGCTGATGTCGGCGATCCTGTCGCTGGGGCTGACCGCTCCGCCGGTGCTGTTCGGGTTGTACATAGGGGCGCGGCGGCGGCTGATGGAGTCGTTGCGGGAGCGCGCGGACAGCCTGGAGCAGGAGCTGTCGCTGCTGGCGGACCGGGCGGAGCAGCGGGCGCAGATGGCGCGGGTGGAGGAGCGGACGCGGATCGCGCGCGAGATGCATGACGTGGTGGCGCACCGGGTGAGCCTGATGGTGGTGCACGCGGCGGCGTTGCAGGCGGTGGCGCTCAAGGATCCGCAGAAGGCGGTGCGGAACGCGGCGCTGGTGGGGGACATGGGGCGGCAGGCGCTGACGGAGCTGCGCGAGATGCTGGGGGTGTTGCGGTCCGCCGAGCCGGCGCCGCCGGTACCGGCGTCCGCGTCCGCGGCGGCCTCCGCGTCTGCGGCCGAGCGGCTGTCGGCGGCCGAGCGGCCGCTGGCTGCGGTGGGCCGGGCGGCGGCCGCCGCCGCTGCCGCGGCGGAGGTCGTGGAGGACGGGCCGAGCCTGGATGCCGTGGAGGAGCTCGTGGAGCAGTCCCGGCAGGCGGGGATGGTCGTGGAGCTGCGGGTGATGGGTGAGGCGCGTGCGTACGCGCCGGACGTCGAGCAGACCGCGTACCGGGTGGTGCAGGAGGCGCTGACGAACGTGCACAAGCATGCGGCGGGCGCCGAGGTGGTGGTGCGGTTGGCGCACCGGGGCGACGAGGTCGCCATGCAGGTGGAGAACGGCCCCTCGGACGGTGCGGTGGCGGATGCGGGGCTGCCGAGCGGCGGCAACGGTCTGCTGGGGATGCGGGAGCGGGTGACGGCGCTCGGCGGGGTGTTCGTGTCGGGGCCGACGGACGAGGGCGGGTTCAAGGTGTCGGCGGTGCTGCCGGTGGCGCCGGCGGCCTGACCGTCAGGGAGAGGTCAGGCGGGTCGGCAGGGTGCCGGTGACGAGGGTGCCGAGGGCGTGGTCGATGTCGGGGCCGAGGTACCAGTCGCCCGAGTGGTCGAGGCTGTAGACGCGGCCTTCGGTGTCGATGGCGAGGACGGCCTGGTGGCCGGCTTCCTCACCGAGGGGGGCGAGCTCGGTTTCGAGTGCGCGGCCGAGGTCGGCGAGGCTGCGGGCGAGGTGGAGGCCGGCGAGGGGATCGAAGCGCACGGGAGCGGGGGCGATCTGGCGGCCGGGGCCCGGCCCGGTGATGTGGAGGCCGCCGAATTCGGCCCACGCCTCGACGGCGGCGGGGAAGACGCTGTGGCGGTGCCCGGCGGGGGAGACGTGGGCCCGGAGGATGTCGGCCCACTGTTCCGCCTGCTTGATGTCCCAGCGGCCGGGGCGCCAGCCCGCCTCCCGCAGGGCGGCGTCGACGGCGACGGGGAAGCGGGTGGTGTTCAGGTCGGGCATGGTGGTGCGGTCAGCCGTTCCGGTCGGTGGTGGGGTCGACGGCGCGTACGCCGAAGTGGGCGAGGAGCGCCGCGCAGGAGCGGCAGGGTGCGGCGTAGCTGCCGTGGAGCGGGTCGCCGTCCTCGCGGATGCGGCGGGTGGTGAGCTTGGCGTGTTTGAGGGAGCGGCGGGCCTCGCCGTGGGTGAGCGGTTTGCGCTGGGCGCGTTTGGAGCGGTTGTTCTCGGTCGCGGTGAGGTGGCGGGAGAGCAGGATCGCCTCGGGGCAGCGGCCGGTGAAGCGTTCGCGCTGGCCGCTGGTGAGGGTGTCCAGGAAGTCCTGGACGAGGGGGTGCAGGGCGGGCGGCCGGTTGGCGCGTCCGGCGGTGCAGGTGAGCGTTTCGCCGCGTACGGAGAGGGCCGCGCCGACGGTGGGGAGGATGCCGTCGCGGCGGTGTCGCAGTAAGGGGGTGCGGTCGGAGGTGGTGCTGCTCCAGCTGAGGCGTGGGTCGCCTGCGGGTGTGGTGCCTGGTTGCGCTGTGTGCATGGTGCGTGTCGTCCCCTCTGCAATCCCCCGAGTTGCGGGAAACAGCCTGCCAAATGCGGGAGCTCATGGGGAAGCGGGGGCACTGAAACGTGTGATCGGTGTGCCGTGTGATCGTCGGTGGGTCACCTGGGAGTGACCCTTGGTCACCGAAGCGGAGGGCCGGTTCCCCGTGTTGCCCCACCGCATAGGCTGTGCGGAACCAGCCAGCAGCAGCAGGGGGCAACCGCCATGACGACAGGTCGGCTCGGGCAGCATCATGCCGCGCCACCGAACGCGGCCTACGCCGGGCAGGTCGTGCACTTCCCGGACCCGGTCCGTGCCGCCCGGCATCCCAGAGGGGTGCGGGTGGGCGGGGACGGTCACCCGGACTTCTCGCCGTACGCGCGTGCGGCCGCCGAGATCGCCGATCCCCCGGCGGGGTTCGGTGTCGACGAGCTGCGGCTGACGGACTACGTGTCGGCGAACGCCGCGTTGGCGGCTGCGGGGCACGAGCTGTGGGACACGATTCCGGCGGTGGCCACACCGCACGGCTGGACGTGGCACCACGTGGCGGGTACGCGCCGCATGGAGCTGGTGCCGGTCGAGGTGAAGGCGCTGCTGCGGCACCACGGTGGGCTGGCGACGGCCGCGGTGGACCACGGCAAGCGGGGGACGCGGCCTCTGCAGGAGACGCGGCCGGCGCACTTCGGGCTGCCGAAGGGTGCGCTGTCGGTGTCCGAGGCGCAGTTGCAGGGCGTCGAGGAGGACCTGGGGTACCGGTTGCCGGGCGCGTACCGGTCCTTCCTGAAGGCGGCGGGCGGTTGCGCGCCGGTCGGTGCGGCGCTCGACGCGGAGCTGGGGCTGCTGGTCGACCAGCCGTTCTTCACGGTGCGCGACGAGGCCGCGGTCAATGACCTGGTGTACGTGAACAAGTGCCTGCGGGACCATCTGACGAAGGATTACCTGGGGGTCGGTTTCGTCCAGGGCGGCATCCTCGCTGTCAAGGTGCGGGGTGCGGGTGTGGGGTCGGTGTGGTTCTGCGCGTACGACGACGCGCGGGACCAGGACGGCTGGACGGTGCAGGAGCGGGTGGAGCGGTTGCTGCTGCCGTGCGGGGCCGATTTCGACGAGTTCCTCCAGCGGCTGGCGGGCAATCCGCCGGAGCTGGAGACGGTGGCTGACCTGATGGTGGACGGCGGCTTCGCGCGGGCCGTCCCGGTTGCGGACGAGGGGTGACGGTCCGGTGGTGACCTTCGCGCAGGCGCAGGAGCGCGCGGAAGAGTGGGTCAACGGCGACGTGCCCGCGTACCAGCACCGTGAGGTGCGGGTCCGTGAGTTCGAGCTGGGGTTCGTGGTGTGGGCGGAGGACCGTGAGGACGGTCCGACGTCGGACGGCGGGCGGCAGCGGATGGTGATCGCCCGGGACAGTGGTGAGGCGACGCTGTGGCCGGGGCTGCCGGTGGGTGAGGTGATCCGCCGGTACGAGGAGGAGTACGGGGCGCCGCCGGCGGATGTGCCGGCCGCGGCCGCGCCGCCGCCGGAGCGGATCGATCTGAATCAGACGTCGTTCCTGCTGACGCCGCCGGAGTGGCTGCAGGACGCGGCGGACCGGCGGGGCGTCCCGGACCGCCGGGCGGACGCCACGCCCGCGGACGCGGTGCCCGCGGACGTGGTGGAGCCGGGGGTGACTTCGGAGGCGGCGTCCGTGCCGGGGCCGCCCTCCGAGGGCTCGGGCCTGCCGGGCGCGGCTTCGGCGGGTGCGGTTTCGGCGGATGCGGCCCCGACGGGTGCGGCTGCGGGTGACGGGACGCCGGCGCCCATGCCGTCCCCCGCGCCCACGCCCATGCCGTCGCCGCAGTCGGCGCCGTCCCAGGGGGCGGACGTGTGGGCCGCTCCGGGGCAGGACGCTTCCAGGGGCGGTACCACGTGGCCGACGGCCGGGGGCGCGGGCGACTACGAGCCGACGGCGTCCGACGGGGTGCCCGCGGCGTCGCCGTGGACCGACACCGGTGTGCCGGCGGGCGCCGCGGACGACGGGTCCGTACCGCTGCCCGCCACCGTGTTCGCACCGCCGCTGTCGGGCGCGGACGACGACGACACGCCGCCGCCGGCGGTGGGGGCCGACGCGCCGACGGCGCTGATCCAGGGCG
This sequence comes from Streptomyces sp. NPDC051310, assembly GCF_044455245.1. Classification (NCBI taxonomy): domain Bacteria; kingdom Bacillati; phylum Actinomycetota; class Actinomycetes; order Kitasatosporales; family Streptomycetaceae; genus Streptomyces; species Streptomyces sp. NPDC051310. The sequence goes on along the minus strand of NZ_JBITEO010000003.1, from coordinate 23,688 downwards.
GCAGCCGGCTGCCGCGTACGGCGATCGCGCCCGCGCTGGACCCGCAGTACGCGCCGGGCGGTCCGGCGACGCCGAACACGCCGGACGCGCCGAGTACGCCGAGTGCGCCGGGGACTCCCGCCGCCGGAACCGGAACCGGCGCTGGGCAGGCCGTGCCCGGTCCGTCGGCCGGGGACATCGCGGACGCCGCGACCAGCAAGGCCACGCTGCCGCCGCGCGGCGTGCGCCCCCCGCGGGTCGGCGGCCCGACGACTCCGCCGCCCCCGGGTGCGCCGGGGACCCCCGGGGCCCGGCCGCCCGCGTCGGGCCCGGGTGCTCCGGGGGCGCCGGCCGGGGGGTACGTACCGACGCAGCTCGTGGCGCAGCTGGGGCCGGACGGGCCGTTGCCGCCCGGTCCTCCCGCGCCGCCGGCGCCTCCGGGATCGACGCCGCCTCCGGGTGCCACGCCGCCCCCGGGCGGGGGTGTGCACCATGCCGCGACGATGCTGGCGCAGCCGGGTCCGGGTGGTCACGGTGGTCCGGGTACTCCGCCGCCGCCGGCGCCTCCCGGGCGACCCGGCGGGGACGCGCACCACGCGGCGACGATGCTGGCGCAGCCGGGGCCCGGCGGGCCCGGCACGCCGCCGCCCCCGGGGCCGCCCGGGCCGCCCGCACCCCCGCCGCCCCCGGGTGCCACGCCGCCCGCCGGCGGCGGTGTGCACCATGCCGCGACGATGCTGGCGCAGCCCGGTCCTGGCGGCCCCGGTGCGCCGCAGCCGCCCGGTCCTCCGGGGGCTCCGACCCCTCCCGGACCGCCGTCCGGGGGCGGTGGCGTGCACCATGCGGCGACGATGCTGGCCCAGCCCGGCCCCGGTGGTCCGGGTGCGCCCGTACCGCCGCCCGGGTTCCCGCAGCCCCCGGCCCAGCCGCAGCCGCAGGGGCCGACCGGTCAGCCGACCGTCGGGCCCGGCTACCAGGCGGTGTTGCGCTACCGCGCGCCCGACGGTTCCGAGCAGCAGCTCATCCGGCGTTCGGCGCCCGGCACGCCGCACCCGGAGTGGCAGATCTTCCATGAGCTGCGGTCCATGAACATCCCGCCGGACCAGGTGCTGGAGCTGCACACCGAGCTGGAGTCGTGCGACCTGCCCGGCGGTTACTGCGCCCGGATGATCCGGGAGACCTGGCCGCAGGCGCGGATCACGTCGATCGCCCCGTACGGGCGCGATCACGCGAGCCGGCAGCAGGGCATGCAGCAACTGATCGCGCATCAGGGCGAGTTGCACCAGGTCGCGGACGGTCCGGCGCGTCCGGCTCCGCTGCGCACCCCGCTGCCGCCGGTGCAGCCGGCGCCGCCGGTCCCGCCGGAGGGCATTGCGCAGGAGCTGGCGGGGGCGTTCGGGCCGCAGGGCATCTGCCGGTTCGACCAGCGGGCCGTGTCGCGGCAGGGCGTGCCGGAGCTGGTGGCGCGCACGCTCGTGTGGGCGGGGCTGCCGGCGGACTTCGGGCCGTTCTTCTGGGCGCAGCCCGCGCAGCCGGTCGTACCGACGCTGGCGGAGCTGGCGGCGCAGCGGCAGGTGCAGCCGGCTTCGGACGCGGGCTCGTACCTGGTGCTCGGTTCGGACTTCGGACGGGCGATCTGTGTCCAGTACGGGACGGCGCACATCGTCGCCGTACCGGTGGAGGGCGGTCCGGGCGGTCAGCCGGTGGCGCCGCAGTTCGTGAACACCGGACTGCCGGAGTTCACGCGGTGCCTGGCGTTGCTGGGGCGGATGTGGCGGCTGCGGTTCGGGCTGAACCCGGAGCAGGCGGGCCGCTGGACCGTGGACTTCCAGGTGCAGCTGGCCATGCTGGACCCGGCGGCGCTGGCGTCGCCGGAGAGCTGGTGGTCGGTCCTGCTGGAGCAGATGTGGGACGGGCTGCTGTGAGGTGACGAGGCGGGGTGACCGGCCTGCCGCGAGCAGGCCGGTCATTACGTCCCTTTTTGTGATGATTGTCGCATCCTGGGCGTATGAGTCCTGACACTGCATCATCATCACCGCATGGGTTCGAGGCCGTCGCCAAGGGCCGGGGCTACCGGCCCAAGGACGTCGACGGCTATGTGAGCGGGCTGTCCGCCGACCGCGACGGCGCGTGGGAGCGCGCGGCGCGGCTGACCGTGCTCGCCAAGGAGATGGACAAGGAAGCCGCCCGCCTGCGCGAGGCCGTCGCCGGGCTGAAGCCGCAGCGGTACGAGTCGCTCGGGCCGCAGGCGCAGCAGCTCCTCGTGATGGCGGAGGAGGAGGCCGGCTCGGTACGCGAGGCGGCGGCGGCCCACGCGCAGGCCCTGGCCGACGCGGCCGAGGAGGCGGGGCGGCAGGCGCGGGACGCGGCGCGCGAGGCGGCGGAGGCGCTGCGGGCCGCGGCGGAGGAGGAGGCCGCGCTAGTCCTGCTCGCGGCGCGCGAGAAGGCCCAGGAGCTGCGGGCGGAGGCGCGCGGGGAGGCCGACCGTACGAGGGGTGAGGCGCAGTCGGAGCTCCGGCAGGTGCGGGAGCGCACGGAGGCGCTGCTGGCCGCCCAGGAGAAGGTGCACGCCGAACAGCGCGAGGCGGCCGAGCAGGAGCTGACGGAACGACGGGCGGAGGCCAAGGAGCGGTTCGCCGCGATGATCGCGGAGGCGGAGACCCAGTTGGCCGAGGCCGAACGGGTGTACGCGGAGGCGGAGGAGGCGGCGCGCCGGCGGCAGCAGGAGGCGGACGCGCGGGCGGCGGAGCTGGTGGCGTCGGCGCGGGTGGAGGAACAGCGCATCGAGGAGGAGACGGAGCAGGTGCTGCGGGAGCACGCGGAGGCGCGCGAGGGGCTGCGGGAGCACATGTCGCACGTCCGCGAGAGCCTGGCGGCGCTCACGGGCCGCGCTCCGGACCCGGACCCGGACGCGGCATGACCTGACCGCTTCCGGCTCCGTTCGGCCGGGCCTGCTCGCCCAAGCCCGCTCGCCCAAGCCCGCTCGCCCAAGCCCGCTCGCCCGGGCCCGTTCGGCCGGGCCTGCTCCGCCGGGCCCGTTCGGCAGGCTCTGTGCAACCGGGCTCGCTCGCCAGGGCCCGTGCGGCCGGCCCCGGCTCCCGCGACGAGGGCTCCGCCCTCGGGGGTTCCGGGGCCGCGTCCGTTGCGGGGCCGCGTCCGCTCCGGGCTCGCGTCCCCTCCGATGGCGGGCGGGCGGGCCGGCGCGGAGCCACCGCCGGTACAGGCCGTGCCGGTACGTTCCGGGCCGCGCGGGTACGGTTCGGGCCGCGCCGGCACAGTCCCGGGCGCGTCATTACGGTTCGGCCGCGCAGGACTCCGAAGCAGCGGGTCCGGCGGCTCAGTCCTCCGCCCGCAGGACCGGGAAGCGGCGCGGAGCCACCGTCAGGAGGACCACCAGCGCGATCGCCGCCGCGGCCGCGGCGCCGACGTAGACGTGGTCGACGGCCGCGTCCACCGCCGCCGGGGTGAGCGTGGCCGGGTCGTCGAGGTCGCCGGAGGGGAGGCGGGCGGTGAGGACGGCGTTGGCGAGGGCTCCGAAGAGGGCCGCGCCGAGGCTCTGGCCGACCTGGCGGCAGAAGAGGACGGACGCCGTGGTGGTGCCGCGCTCGGACCACGGCACCGTGGACTGCACGCCCACGATCAGCGGCAGCTGGACCAGCCCCAGCGCCGCGCCGAGCATGAGCATCATCAGCGCCGGCTGCCACGGCTCGCCGGGATACGGCAGGAACGGCATCGCCAGCAGGACCAGCATCGCGAGGGTGGTGCCGGCGGCCGCGGTGAGCCGGAAGCCGATGCGGGTGTAGAGGCGGTTGGAGAACGCCGCGCTGACGGGCCAGGACAGGGTCATCGCGGAGAGGACGAAGCCCGCGGCGATCGGCCCGAGACCGAGGACGGTCTGGGCGTAGGTGGGGACGAACACCGTGGGCGCGACCATCAGCAGGCCCAGCGCGCCCAGGGCCAGGTTGACCGCCGCGATGGTGCGACGCCGCCAGACCCAGCCCGGGATGACCGGCTCGGCCGCCCGCCGTTCGATCGCCACCGTCAGCAGCGCCAGGACCGCGGCCCCCGCGAAGAGCCCCAGGGACGGGGCGGAGAGCCAGGGCCACGCCACGCCGCCCTGCACGAGCGCGGTGAGCAGCAGGGCGCCGGTGGCGAACACACCCAGGGCGCCCGCCCAGTCGACCCGTACGGGGGCCGTACGGGGACGGGGCGGCTCGGTCAGATGGCGGGTGATCAGCCAGAGGGCGAGGGCGCCGACGGGCAGGTTGATCAGGAAGATCCAGCGCCAGTCGGCGTACCCGGCGAGCAGCCCGCCGAGGGCCGGGCCGGCGACGGACGAGGTCGCCCAGACGGAGGAGAGGCGCGCCTGGATCCTGGGGCGTTCCGCCAGCGGGTACAGGTCGGCGGCGATGGTCTGGACGGTGCCCTGGAGGGCGCCGCCGCCCAGCCCCTGCACGACGCGGAAGGCGATCAGCGCGGCCATGTTCCAGGCGGCGGCGCACAGCAGGGAGCCGGCGAGGAAGAGGATGACACCGCTGATCAGGACGGGTTTGCGGCCGAAGGTGTCGGACAGCTTGCCGTAGACGGGGAGCGTGACGGTGACGGCGAGCAGATAGCCGGAGAAGAGCCAGGAGAAGACGGACAGTCCGCCGAGGTCGCCGACGATCTGCGGTACGGCGGTGGCGATGACCGTGCCGTCGAGGGCGGCCAGGGCCATGGCGAGCATCAGCGCCGCGACGACCGGTCCGCGCCTGCTCGTCGTGGCGCTGCCCGCCGGTGTGGCGGCCCCGGTCAGCGAGTCCGTCACCGAAGTCCTTTCCCCCTGCATGTATTTCGTCGGGTCAGCTTCTCACTCCCTCCCCGGTCGGAGAACCCCTAGGGGCTCCTCCTCACGTCAGGCCAGGGGCTGTTCGTCCCGCCGGAGGACGAGAGGCGGGGGCCGGCTGCCTAGCGTGGGTGGGGAAAACCCCAGGGGGAAGAGTGCGCCACGCACCAGTGCGCGCGGGTCCGCCGGGACGGAAAACTCTGGACGTGTAGCCCAGGACTCGCTGCTGCCGCCTCCCCGCTCGTGCCTCGTCGCGCCGGGGTGCGGTCCGCGAGCCGATCCGACATAGGAGACGTACCGTGACAACGGCTGTGACCATCCCCAGGCACGGGGGTACTGGAGGGCGTACGGCCGTCGCGGCGCGGGCGCGGCAGGTCGTCAAGGCGTACGGCGCGGGGGAGACCCGGGTCGTCGCGCTCGACCACGTCGACGTGGACATCGCCCGGGGCGAGTTCACCGCGATCATGGGCCCGTCCGGGTCCGGCAAGTCGACGCTGATGCACTGCCTGGCCGGGCTGGACACCGTGACCAGCGGGGAGATCTTCCTCGACGACACCGAGATCACCCGGCTGAAGGACAAGAAGCTGACGCAGTTGCGGCGCGACCGCATCGGCTTCATCTTCCAGGCGTTCAACCTGCTGCCGACGCTCAACGCGCTGGAGAACATCACGCTGCCGATGGACATAGCGGGCCGCCGGCCCGACGCCGCCTGGCTGGACCGGGTGGTGGAGACGGTGGGCCTGGCGGGCCGGCTGAAGCACCGGCCGAACCAGTTGTCCGGTGGTCAGCAGCAGCGGGTCGCGGTGGCCCGGGCGCTGGCCGCCCGGCCCGAGATCATCTTCGGTGACGAGCCGACCGGGAACCTGGACTCGCGCGCCGGGGCCGAGGTGCTGGGCTTCCTGCGCCGGTCCGTCGACGAGCTGGGGCAGACCATCGTGATGGTCACGCACGACCCGGTGGCGGCGAGTTACGCGGACCGGGTGCTGTACCTGGCGGACGGGCGGATCGTGGACGAGATGTCCCGGCCCACCGCCGAGGCCGTCCTGGACCGGATGAAGGACTTCGACGCGCGGGGGCGGACGTCGTGACCGTGCTCAAGACCTCCCTGCGCAACTTCTACGCGCACAAGGGGCGCATGGCGCTCTCGGCGGTGGCGGTGCTGCTGTCGGTGGCGTTCGTGAGCGGGACGCTGGTGTTCACCGACACCATGAACACCACCTTCGACAAGCTCTTCGCCGCGTCGGCTGCCGACGTCACCGTCAGCCCCAAGGGGGCGGCGGCCGCCGACGAGACGCCGCAGACGGGGAAGCCCGAGACGCTGCCCGCGTCCCTGGTGCGGCGCGTCGAGGGCGCCACGGGCGTCAAGGCGGCCGAGGGAGCCGTCGTCTCGATGAGCGTCACCGTCGTCGACGCCGACAACGAGAACGTGGGACCCACCAGCGGCGCCCCGACCATCGCCGGCAACTGGACGCGCAACGACCTGCGGTCGATGGAGATCACGTCGGGGCACGCGCCGCGCGGACCGACCGAGGTGATGATCGACGCCGACACCGCCGCCAAGCACCGCCTGAAGCTGGGTGACGAGCTGCGCACCATCGCCGTCACCGGGGACTTCACGGCGAGGATCTCCGGCATCGCCTCCTTCAAGGTCACCAACCCCGGTGCCGCCGTCGTCTACTTCGACACCGCGACCGCGCAGCGCCACCTGCTGGGCGGGCAGGACCTGTTCACCCACATCGCGGTGGAGGCGGCCGACGGGGTCAACCACGAGCAGCTGAAGCGCAGTGTGGCCGCGGCCGTCGACGGCGCGGTGTACAAGCTGCAGACGCAGAAGGAGGCGGCGGACGCCGGACGCGAGGACGTCGGCGGGTTCCTCGACGTCATGAAGTACGCCCTGCTCGGCTTCGCCGGGATCGCCTTCCTCGTCGGCATCTTCCTCATCGTCAACACCTTCTCGATGCTGGTCGCGCAGCGCACCCGCGAGATAGGCCTGATGCGCGCCATCGGGTCGAGCCGCAAGCAGGTCAACCGGTCCGTACTGGTCGAGGCCGTGCTGCTGGGGGTCGTCGGCTCGGTGCTCGGAGTGGGCGCGGGCGTGGGCCTGGCGGTCGGGCTGATGGAGCTCATGTCGTCCATGGGCATGGAGTTGTCCACCCAGGACCTCACCGTCAAGTGGACGACGCCGGCCGTCGGTCTGGTCCTCGGCATCGTCGTGACCGTCCTCGCCGCGTACGTCCCGGCCCGCCGGGCCGGCAAGGTCTCCCCGATGGCCGCGCTGCGCGACGCCGGCACCCCGGCCGACGGCAAGGCCGGTGCCGTACGCGCCGTCACCGGACTGGTGCTGACGGGCGCGGGCGCCGCGGCGCTGTACGCGGCGGCGCGGGCGGACGCTGCGGGCGAGGGGTCGCTGTACCTCGCGGCCGGTGTCGTGCTGTCCCTGCTCGGCTTCGTGGTCGTCGGCCCGGTCCTCGCCGGCGGTGTGGTCCGGGTCCTGGGGGCCCTGATCCTGCGGGTGTTCGGACCGGTGGGGCGGATGGCCGAGCGCAACGCGCTGCGCAACCCGCGCCGTACCGGTGCGACGGGCGCGGCGCTCATGATCGGTCTGGCGCTGGTGGCGTGCCTGTCGGTGGTCGGCTCGTCGATGGTCGCGTCGGCGACCGAGGAGCTGGACCGCTCGGTCGGCGCGGACTTCATCATCCAGAGCGCCAACGGCCAGCCGATCGTGCCGCAGGCGCAGACGGCGCTCGAAAAGGCGCCGGGCATCGCCCATGTCACCGAGTACAAGCTGGTGAAGGCCCGGCTCACCTCACCGGATGGCCGGACGGAGGACGAGGGCATCGTCGCCGCCGATCCGACGTACGCCTCCGACCTGCGCCGCGAGACCGTGGCGGGCGAGCTGTCGGCCGCGTACGGCAAGGACGCGATGTCCGTGGGCAGCGAGTACGCGCAGCGGCACGGCGTGAAGGTCGGCGACACCCTCACGGTGGCGTTCGAGCACGGCGAGCGCACCGCGCGGCTGAAGGTCGCGGCGATCACCTCGGACGACACGAACGTCGACAAGGGCGCGACGTACACGAACATCGAGACGGCGCAGCAGTACGTGCCCGCGGGGAAGATGCCGAAGAACATCATCCTGTTCGCCACGGCGCAGGAGGGCGAGGAGACGGCGGCGTACGCCGCGCTGAAGAAGTCGCTGGTGCCGTACCCGCAGTACAAGGTGCAGAACCAGACCGACTTCAAGCAGGACCTGAAGGACCAGGTCGGGCAGTTGCTGAACATCGTCTACGGGCTGCTGGCACTGGCGATCATCGTGGCGGTGCTCGGTGTGGTGAACACCCTGGCCCTGTCCGTGGTCGAACGGACCCGGGAGATAGGCCTGATGCGGGCGATCGGCCTGTCGCGGCGTCAGCTGCGCCGCATGATCCGCCTGGAGTCGGTGGTCATCGCCCTGTTCGGTGCCCTGCTGGGCCTGGGGCTGGGCATGGGCTGGGGCACGGCGGCGCAGAAGCTGCTGGCGCTGGAGGGGCTGGGGGTCCTGGAGATCCCGTGGCCGACGATCCTGACGGTGTTCGTCGGGTCGGCGTTCGTGGGCCTGTTCGCCGCGCTGGTCCCGGCGTTCCGGGCGGGTCGGATGAACGTGCTGAACGCGATCGCGACCGACTGACGGCACGGTCACGGTGGGGGCCGCGGGGGGGGGGGGGGGGGGGGGGCCGGCCCCCCCCCCCCCCCCCCCCCCCCCCCCCCCTCCGGCGTGTTCCGCCGCGGGCGCGGCCGTGGCATCGTGGGGCCGAGTCGAATTGGTCTGGACCAAGAGGGTCCGCGTCGTGGCGTCGTCCGCCCGCAGGGAGGACGGGACCCGGCCGACACGACCTCCAGGAGGGCGGACGATGCGCGGAACCACGGTGCCACCCGGCACGAAGAGCCTCCCCCCGGCCCCGGGAGCCGTGCCCATGCACCGCCTCGAAGTGCCGATGCCCAATGTGATGCCGTTCGCCATCGGCACCTTCGACACCATCGGCCCGATGTCCCGCGCCTCGTTCCCGCACCGGCACACCTTCTACGAGATCGTCCACGTCACCGCCGGCACGGGCGCGCACGTCGTCGACCTCGCCCGCTGGGAGCTGCGCCCGCCGCACCTGTGCGTCATCGCGCCGGGCCAGGTGCACCACTGGCAGGACGTGTCCGGCCTCGACGGTTCCGTCCTGCTCTTCACCGACCACTTCCTCGTCGACCACCCGGACGACCGCGACCTGCTGCGGTACCTGAGCGAACGGCCCTGGCTGACGCTGGACGCCCACGCCGACGCCGGAACGAGACGGCTCATCGCCGACCTCGACGAGGAGTACCGCCGCGGCGCCGACGGCTTCGCCTCCGTCCTGCGGGCGCTCCTGCACGTCCTCGTCGTCCGGGCGGCCCGGCTCGCCGGGCGGGCGGCCGGCCCCGACCGGGAGGAGCCCGCTCCCGCCCGCGCCAACGCGGTGGCCGATGAGTTCACGCGGCTCATCGCGGGCGCCGATCCGGAACTGTGGTCGGTGCATGCCTGCGCCCGCCGGATCGGTGTGACGTCCGGGTACCTGGCGGAGGCGGTCAAGGCGGCCACCGGCCGCACGCCCGGCCAGCTCATCCGGGAAGCCCGCACGCACGAGGCCAAACGGCTGCTGGCGCGCACCGATCTGACCGTCCGCCAGGTGGCGCACTCCATAGGCATCGCGGACCCGGCCTACTTCTCCCGCTTCTTCCGGCGCGAGACGGGGGTGAGCCCGGGCGACTTCCGGCGCGGTGCGGATATTCACCACGACCACCGGATCGAGTCCATCGCCCCTTCCGGACCGCCCGCCTAGGTTCGTTGCCGACCCCCGACGACCGCCCCTCACAAGGAGCAGGCATGGACGGCGACCGCACCACCCCCGCGAGCCTCCCCGGCCACCCGAGCCGCAAGGCGGTGCTCCGCGCCGCCCTGGCGGCCGGGGTCGCCACGCCCGTCGCCCTGATGGGAGTACCGCAACTGGCCCGGGCCGGCACGGCCACCGGTGCCGCGGCCCCCGAACCGACCCCCGCGTGCGACGACGGCGACGACCCCACCCCGCCGCAGATGGAGGGCCCCTACTTCAAGCCGAACTCCCCGCGCCGCACCTCGCTCGTGGAGGCCGGCACCCCCGGCGTACGCCTCACCGTCAGCGGCTGGGTCTTCGGCCTCGCCTGCCGCCCGCTCAGCGGCGTGCTGCTCGACTTCTGGCAGGCCGACGTCAACGGCGCGTACGACAACACCGGCTTCCGGTTCCGCGGCCACCAGTTCACGGATGCCCAGGGCGCGTTCCGGCTCAGCACCATCGTGCCGGGGCTCTACCCGGGCCGCACCCGGCACCTGCACGTCAAGGTGCAGGCGCCCGGACGGCCCGTGCTCACCACGCAGCTGTACTTCCCCGGCGAGCCGCGCAACAACACCGACGCGCTGTTCGACCCGCGGCTGCTGATGACGGTGCGCGACACCGGCGGTACGAGGGAAGCCGCCTTCGACTTCGTCCTCGACGTACCGCAGACCCCCGGGCCGGGGCCGTCACCGACCGACCCCGGCGGCACCTGGGCCGCCGGCACCACCTACGGGGCGGGCGCCCGGGTCACCTACGCCGGCCGCGCCTACGTCTGCCTGCAGCCCCACACCGCGCAGGCCGGCTGGGAGCCGCCCGCCGCGCCCGCGCTGTGGCGGGCCGGGTGACCCCGGGCGCCTCGGCTCCGGACGTCTCGGCCCCGGGCGCCTCGGCCCCGGACGTCTCAGCCGTGGGAGGCGTGCGCGCGGGTGGTGTGCACACCGGAGGCGTACGCCCGTACGCCGGCGTCCGGGTCCTCGGTCGCCGGCGCCAGGGCGGCACGGGCGTCCGTGTGCTCCACGTGCTCCACGTGCCGGAGCAGGGCGAGCACCGCGGCCTTGCGGACGCCGGCGTTCGCGTCACCCGGTGAGGGGCGCAGGGCCGGCACGGCGTCGCCGGGGGCGGCGGCGCCGAGCGGGGCCGCGGCGCCCGCGCGTACCTGCCAGGCGGGGTCGGCCGGCGCGCCGACAGCGGCGGCGGCCTGCCGTGTGGGACAGCCGGCCGTCGCCGGCGCCTGGAAGGAGGCGGCCCGGACCGGGGCATGCCCGTCACGCAGCGGACCGTCGCGCGTGACGAGGACGGCATCGCCGTGGTCCGGGACCGCTGCCGAATCCCTCGCCGTCGCGACGCGGACCTGCGGTGTCGCGACGCCGAGGGGGCGGATCGGCGACTACCGGGCGGGCGTGATGCGGCCCGTCACCTCGCCCAGCGCCACCTTCACGCCGTCGGGGCCCGGTGCCCACGCGGTGAGCGTCACCTCGTCGCCGTCCTCCAGGAACGTCCGCTTGCCGTCGGACAGTTCCAGCGGCTCCTGGCCGTTCCAGGTCAGCTCCAGCAGCGAGCCGCGCTGGTGGACCTCCGGGCCACTGACGGTGCCGGAGCCGTACAGGTCGCCCGTGCGCAGCGAGGCGCCGTTGACGGTCATGTGCGCCAGCTGCTGAGCGGCGGTCCAGTACATCGTGGAGAACGGCGGCTCGGCGACGACCTCGCCGTTGATGCGGATCGTGATGCGCAGGTCGAAGCCGCCGGGCTCCTCCTCGGCGCTGTCGTCCAGGTACGGCAGGAGCGGGAAGTCGCGGGCGGGCGGGTCGACACGGGCGGCGTCCAGCGCCTCCAGCGGCGTCACCCAGGCCGATACGGACGTGGCGAAGGACTTGCCGAGGAACGGGCCCAGCGGCACGTACTCCCACGCCTGGATGTCCCGGGCCGACCAGTCGTTGAGCAGCGTGAGACCGAAGACGTGGTCGCGGAAGTCGGCCAGCCCGACCGGCCGGCCCATCTCCGACGGGGTACCGACGAGGAAGCCCACCTCCGCCTCGATGTCCAGCTTCACGGACGGCCCGAAGACGGGCGTCGCGTCGGCGGGGGTCTTGCGCTGCCCGGCGGGGCGCACGATCTCCGTACCGGAGACCACGACCGTGCCGGAGCGGCCGTGGTAACCGATCGGCAGGTGCTTCCAGTTGGGCGTCAGCGGCTCGCCGTCCGGGCGGAAGATCCGTCCGACGTTGGTGGCGTGGTGCTCGGACGCGTAGAAGTCGACGTAGTCCGCCACCTCGTACGGCAGGTGCAGGGTGACGTCGGCGAGCGGGTGCAGCAGCGGCTCGATGTCGGCGCGGTGCGCCGGCACGGTGACCCACGCGGTCAGGGCCCGGCGGACATCGCGCCACGCCGTGCGGCCCGCCGCGAGGAGGGCGTTCAGGCTGGGCTGGGCGAGCAGCGCCGCGTACGGCGAGCCGAGGGTGTGGGCCGCCGCGCCCGCGTCGAGGACGTGGTCGCCGATGCGGACGCCCAGCCGGCGACGGCCGGGTTCGTCGGCGGTGCTGAAGACGCCGTACGGGAGGTTGTGCGGACCGAAGGGGTCGCCTTCGGCCAGGTCGAGCGGGCTGTGCTCGGACTGCTCGGGCATCGGTGCTTGCCTCGCTTTCCACGTGTGTGGGGGACACGTTACGACGGCGCCGCGATGATCATCCGGCGGTACGGGGAATGCGGTCCTGCCAGGTCCGGTGGAAGAGGATCTCGCCGCCCGCCGCGCAGATCACCTCGTCGGTGGTGAGGAAGTGGCCGGCCTCGCAGGCGATCTCGGAGCGGGTGTCGACGGTGACGTTCCAGAACAGGTCCGGGCGGTGCAGGCGGATGTGCCACTCGGAGCGGGCGCGGGCGGAGAGCGGATCGGGCTCGGTGACGGTGTACGTCTCCACGGCGTCCTCGGTGACTTCGAGGCCGTCGGGGTGGATGCGGAGGCCGCCGCCCGGGACGCCGGCCTCCAGCCGCCACTCGCCCCGGGCGACGTCGCGGACGAGGAGCAGCGCGGGCCGCTGGGCCTCGTCGAGGGTGGCGGGGTGGTTGACCCCGAGCGGGCCGGCCTGCTCCGGGGGCTCGAAGCGGACGGCGCCGTCGCGGTCGCGGCCGCCGGGCGCGGGCGCGCGCAGGGGGAGGACGAGGGAGCTGCCGGCCGGGTCGAGGGTGAAGCCCGGGGCGTCCGGGAGGGGCCAGAGCCAGGGCCAGTACGCGGACGAGACGGCGAGCCGCACGCGGTGGCCGGGCGCGAAGGCGTGGCCGGTGGTGTTCAGCTCGACGGTGTGGACCGTAGGGCCGGGGGGCAGGGCGAGGGCGCCGCGGGTGACGAGGGTGGAGGCGCCACCGGGCGCGACGTCGCAGATCCGGACGACGACCTGCCCGGCGACCTCCCCGGCGACCTGCCCGGCGGGCGCGGTGCCGGTGCCGGCGTCGGTGGGCGGGGCGGGTGCGACGGATGCGACGGATGCGGTGCCTGTGCCTGTGCCTGTGCCTGTGTCGGCGTCGGTGGGCGGGGCGGGTGCGGTCGGTGCGGGGGCCGGGGAGCCGGGCATGGCGAGGGGGCGCAGGGCGAGGGTGACCCGCGGGCGGCCGAGGACTTCGAGCGGGGCGCCCTCCTCGGGGACGGGGAAGTCGAAGCAGACCGCGTGCGCGTCCTCCGCGCGCTGGTCGGGCGGCAGGTCGCCGTCGTGCCCGGACGGGACCACCCGGCCCGCGTCGAGGCCGCTGCGCAGCGGGGAGCGGACCGGGACGGGCGGCCCCTGCAGGGCGTACGCGACGGGCGTGACGTGCGGGGACGGCCAGGTCTCCTCGGCGGCCCAGCGTCCCGGCAGCTCCCGGTACGCCGTCGCGGGGACGCGCGAGGCGCCGATCCAGGAGCGCAGCAGCGGCTCGTCCATGACCCCGTTGTCGACGCCTCTGAGGTGGTGGTCCCACCAGCGCAGGGTCTCCTGGAGGAAGCCGATCGCAGGGCCGGGCGGCCGGTCCTGGTCCGGGTACCGGTGCGACCAGGGCCCGATGATCCCGCGCACCCGTTCCCGCGGCAGCCGCTCGACCAGCCGCAGCACGGCGTCGCGGTACGGGTCGTGCAGGCCGCCCACCGCGAGGACCGCGGCGCGGACCGCCCCCAGGTCCACCGGTCCGCAGGCACCCCGTCGGCCGGCGTCCCCGGTGGGCCGGGCCAGCCACGTACGGGCCGGCGGGTCCAGGGCCTCCAGCCGCGCCAGCCACATCTCGCGCCACAGCTCGCCCGCGTGCACCGGGTCCGGCGGACGCGCGGCACCGGCGAGCCCCGCCGCCGACGCGGCGTGCAGGCCCGCGGCCATGACGGCTCCGCCCAGGTGGTGGACCCCGGTCCCGTACGGGTCGTCCGTCGCGCACACCGCCACCACGGCCCGCAGCGGTTCGGGGGCGAGGGCCGCGACCCGCAGCGCGGCGGAGCCGCCCGCGCCGATGCCGAACATCCCGACCCGGCCGGTGCACCAAGGCCGGCGGGCCAGCCAGTCCACCACCGCCGTGGCGTCCGCGGGGTCCGCCGCGTCGAGGACGGGCCCCGGCACGCCCTCGCTGTTGCCGTGGCCGCGCGCGTCCACCCGTACCGAGGCGTAGCCGTGGCCGGCGTACCAGGGGTGGCGCTGGGCGTCGCGCGGGGCGGTCGCGTCGGTCAGCCGGCCCGGCCCGTACTCCAGGAGGGCGGGCACCGGCTCGTCGGTCAGCGGCCGCCAGACCCGTGCGTACAGACGAGTGCTGTCGGGCAGGGTGACGCGGACGTCCTCGTGCGTCGTCCCGTACGGGAAGGAGGAACGCAGGCGCATGGGGGACCTCACCAGGGTTCCGGATGTATGCCCCTTTTTCCGGGCGTACCGGCTGATCCTGAACATACCGGGGGTGGCGGGAAGGCGCCCACGGTGATCGAAAGGCGACCGGATACGCTGACTTGAGTGAATCCAGCGACACATCGACAATCCGTGTGATCGTCAGCAGACAGGAGATCCCCTCGTGACCGCAGTCGGGCCGTTCGGGCTGAGCGTGCGGGACCAGGCTCTGGAAGCCGATGTCCAGAACGGATTGGCGGCTGTCGAGGCAGGGCTCCTCGATGCCTGCAAAAGCGACGTGCCGTTCATCAGTGAGGCCGCCCAGCACCTGGTGCGGGCGGGGGGCAAGCGCTTCCGTCCGCTGCTGGTGATGCTGGCCTCGCAGTTCGGCGACCCGCACGCGCCCGGAATCGTGCCCTCGGCCGTGGTCGTCGAGCTCACCCACCTGGCGACGCTCTACCACGACGACGTCATGGACGAGGCCGACGTGCGGCGCGGTGTGCCCAGCGCCAACGCGCGCTGGGGCAACTCGGTGGCCGTCCTCACGGGTGACTTCCTGTTCGCGCGGGCTTCACACATCCTGGCGGATCTCGGCCCCGAAGCCGTACGCATCCAGGCCGAGGCGTTCGAGCGCCTCGTCACCGGGCAGATCCTGGAGACCGCGGGCCCGCGCGACGGGCGCGACCCGGTCGAGCACTACCTGGACGTCATCGCCGGCAAGACCGGCTCGCTGATCGCGGTCTCCGGGCGCTTCGGCGCGATGATGTCCGGCGCCGACGAGCAGGTCGTGGACATCCTCACGCAGTACGGCGAGCGCCTGGGCGTCGCCTTCCAGCTCGCCGACGACCTGCTGGACATCGCCTCCGACTCGCACGAGTCCGGCAAGACCCCGGGTACGGACCTGCGGGAGGGCATCGCGACGCTCCCGGTGCTCCACCTGCGGGCGCAGGCGGCGGTGTCCGGGACCGCGGAGGACCAGGAACTGGTCGCGCTGCTGGACGGCGACCTGTCGGACGACGACCGGCACGCCGAGGCGCTGCGGCGGCTGCGCGTCCACCCGGCGCTGGAGCTGGCGCGCCGCGACACCGTGCGGTACGCCCAGGACGCGCGGGCCACACTGGCGCCGCTGCCGGAGTGCTACGCGAAGGCCGCGCTCGAGGAGCTGTGCGACCTCGTGGTGCACCGCGCGGGTTAGGCCGTGTCCGCGCAGTCCCGTCTGCCCGGCAACGCCCGGTACGCATGCTCGCTGCGTCGTCGTCGGTCACCGATGGCCCCCGTTGCCCTTCGGGCACGGGAGGTGCCCCCACCGCAGTGGCTCCCTCCTCCGCCTTGCGATCGCACGCACCGGACGCCGCCGGCCCCGCCCTGCGGGCGGACGACGCCACTTCGCGGACCCTCCCTGGGGATCTCGGGGTCGGTGTCATCCCTGAGCAGTACGGAAGTCCAGCCCGCGGGCTGACGCCTCCGGGGGTGCCGCCTTGGTCAGATGGATACCGGAAGGATCGCTGACCACGGAGGTAGGCACACATGGCACCGAACGACAGCGCGGGGCGCCGGAGGACGGCGCGGTACGCGGTCCCGGTCGCGGTGGCGGGGGTGGCGGCGGCGACGATCGGGCTGGTCCCGGCGCTCGCGGCCTCCGGTGACCCCGAACTGCCGCAGATCACGGCGGAGCAGCTGGTGGAGAAGATCGCCGCGTCGGACGTGCAGCAGCTGTCCGGCACGGTGAAGGTGACGACGGACCTGGGGCTGCCGTCGTTCGCCGGCCTGGAGGACCTCGTCGGTGCGGCCGGCGCGGGCGGTGCCGGCGCGGAGGACCCGGGCGTGGGCAAGCTGATGGAGCTGGCCTCCGGCACGCACACCCTGCGGGTGGCCGCCGACGGGTCCGGCAAGCAGCGCCTGGACTTCGTGGACGACGCCGCCGAGTACAGCCTGATCCGCAACGGCGAGGACGTGTGGGCGTACGACGGCGCGTCCCGGGAAGCGGTCCACTCCACCGAGAAGGACGCGGGCGGCGAGGGCGCGGACGGCAAGGCGGGCGGCAAGGACTCGGGCACCGGCCGCGAGCCGGAGCTCCCGGCCACTCCCCAGGACCTCGCGCAGGAGGCGCTGAAGGCCGTCGACGACACGACGTCGGTCACGGTCGACGGCACGGCGCGGATCGCCGGGCGCGACGCGTACCAGCTGCTGATCAAGCCCAAGCAGAGCGGCTCCACGATCGGTTCGATCAAGGTTGCGGTGGACGCGGAGAAGGGCGTTCCGCTGAAGTTCACGCTCATGCCGAGCGGTGGTGGCAAGGCCGCGATCGACGCGGGCTTCACGAAGGTCGACTTCGGGGCGCCGGCCGCCTCCACGTTCGCCCCGCCCCGGGACGCGAAGGTGACGCAGGAGCCGCAGGCGCCGGAGGGGGCCGCGGAGGGCCTTCCGGAGGGACTCGCGAAGGACCTGCCGAAGGACCTTTCGAAGGACCTGCCGGAGGACTTCGCGGGCCCGAACGTCATCGGTGAGGGCTGGACGGCCGTGGCGCAGCTGAGCGCCCCGGGCGGCGGGGCCGGCGAGGGCGTCCCCGCGGAGGCCGACCGGTTCCTGGACGTCCTCGGCGACAAGGTCACCGGAAAGTTCGGCTCGGGCACGGTCTTCAAGACCCGCCTGGTCAACGCCCTGCTGACGGACGACGGCAAGCTGTACGCGGGCGCGGTGACCCCGGAGCGGCTCGTCGAGGTCGCCGGCGGCGCGAAGTGACGGACACGGCGGCTGCCCGCCTGCGCTAGCCCACAGGCGGTAGCCCACGGGTGGACGCCCACTGGCGGGTGAAGGCCGGTGGACCGAGGCCGGTGGGTGTCGAGGCCGGTGGGCGACCGCCCGTGGTGGACAGCGGCCGGTGGACGACGTCCACCGGCCGCTGTCATCCGCCGGGAGCGTGCCGCCGGGTGAATGCCGGCGGGTTACAGGTGGGTGATCACCGGTGGCCGTACGCGGGACGTCCCGGGCGTACGGCCACCGGCCGCTGGGTGTGCCGCGCTCAGAAGGTGAGGCGGAACGCGTTGATGTAGCCCGTGTCCTGCGCCGCCACGTCCTGGACGCGCAGCTTCCACGCCCCGTTCGCCGCCTCGCTCGACGCGTCGACCGTGTACGTCGTCTGGACGTTGTCCGCAGAATCGTTGCTGCTGGAGTTCTTGAGGCGGTACGCCGTGCCGTCCGGGGCCACCAGGTCGACGACCAGGTCGCCCCGCCACGTGTGGATGACGTCCACGCCCACCTTGAGGGCGGCCGGGGCGTTGCCGGTACGGCCCGAGACGGTGACCGTCGACGTCACGGCGGCACCGTTGTCGGGGATGGCCACGTCCGCGGTGTTCTCGTACGTGTCGCCGGTCGGCGGCTCCGTCGTACCGGCGGACAGCGTCCAGATGGCGTGCGCGACCGCGTCGCTGTTCCGGTCGAGCGCCGTGTCGTTGATGTTCGACGTGGAGTCGCACGAGGAGTGGTAGCAGCGGTCGAAGGCCTGGCCGGCCGTACCGCCCCACTTCTGCGCCTGCGCGCTGGTCTTCGTACGGCTGGCGCCCGTGAACAGGCCGCCGACCGGGATGCCGACGTTCTTGAACGAGGCGTGGTCGGAGCGGCCGTCGCCCTCGGTCTCGATCTCCGTCGGGACGCCGAGACCGGCGAAGTAGTCCTTGAAGGTCTTCTCGATCGTCGGGTCGTCGTCGTAGACGAAGTAGCCGGGGTTCGGCGACCCGATCATGTCGAAGTTGAGGTAGCCCGCGACCTTGGCGCGCTCGGTCGCCGGCAGGTTGTTGACGTAGTACTTCGAGCCGACCAGGCCCAGCTCCTCCGCGCCCCACCAGGCGAAGCGCAGGTGCTTGGCGGGCTTGAACTGGGCGCGGGAGACGGCGAGCGCGGTCTCCAGGACCGCGGCGGAGCCGGAGCCGTTGTCGTTGATGCCGGCGCCGGAGGAGACCGAGTCGAGGTGCGCTCCCGCCATCAGGACCTGGTTGGCGTCACCGCCGGGCCAGTCGGCGACGAGGTTGTAGCCGGTGGTGCCGTTGTACGTGAACTGCTGGACGGTGGTGGTGAATCCGGCGGCGTCCAGCTTGCCCTTCACCCAGTCGATCGACGCCTTGTAGCCGGAGCGGCCGTGGGCGCGGTTGCCGCCGTTGGCGCCGGCTATGGACTGGAACTGCGAGAGGTGCGCCTTGACGTTCGCTATGGGTATGTCGGGCGCGGCGGCGGCGTCGGCCGCGGCCGGCGCCGCGACGGGGGCCGATACGGACGGGGACGCCGTGGCGAGCAGCCCTGCGACGGCGAGAGCCGCGGCAGCCGCGGCGGTTCCTCTGGAGAGGTTCATGTGGGGGCTCCGGGGATTCCGTACGGGGATGGGAACGGAACGTGCGAGACGCCCCGCGCCGTGCGGGCGCGGGGCGTTGGAGCTGAAGCTTCTGGTGCGGTGTGCGTGCTGAATGTTCAGCGAGATTTTGACGTGTCGTCAAGGTGCGGTTCCGGACACGCGCGTTCGCTCACCGGACGGTCTGTTCATCTGTCGGTTACATGTCACTGCACGCAGTATTCGTTGCCCTCCGGATCGGCCATCACGGTCCACGCGCCCCCGGGCTCCTCCACCCGGCGCAGGACGGTCGCCCCCAGCCCCTCCAGCCGGGCAACCTCGGCGTCCCGCTGCCCGGGGTCGGCGTGCAGGTCGAGGTGGAGGCGGTTCTTGACGGTCTTCGCCTCCGGCACCCGCTGGAACAGCAGCCGCCGGCCGTGCCCGATGCCGGTCGCTTCGTCGTACGGATCGTCCGGATGCCGGACGGCGACCAGATCCCGCCAGGCCCGCCGGCCGTGCGCCTCGACGGTGTCCCGCTCCTCCGAGACGTGGCCCAGGGTGATGAGCCGGGCGATCTGGGCGGAGTTGTCCTCGACGAGATAGCCCAGGGCCTGGGCCCAGAACTCGGCTTGGGCATGCGGGTCGGAGGCGTCGATCACGAGTTTCCAGTGGAGCGTCGTCATGTAACCACTTATATTGGTTACGTGAGGGAGATGGCAACGAACGCGACGAACGTGACGGACGTTTCGTACGCGGCCGACGCGGCCGACGCGGCCGACGCGGCAGCTGGCGCTGGCGCTGGCGCGGTCACGGGCGCGGCGGGTGAGCTGGC
Source organism: Streptomyces sp. NPDC051310 (assembly GCF_044455245.1). Classification (NCBI taxonomy): domain Bacteria; kingdom Bacillati; phylum Actinomycetota; class Actinomycetes; order Kitasatosporales; family Streptomycetaceae; genus Streptomyces; species Streptomyces sp. NPDC051310. Next base: position 4,034 of record NZ_JBITEO010000003.1, on the reverse strand, counting down.
GGACGGCGGTGGGGCGGGCGCGGCTGGCGCGGAGCGGGTCGCCGGAGGTCCCGGCCTGGTCCTGCGCACGCCGGAGGGCCGCCCGTACCGCTTCGATCCGGGCGCGCTGTGCCTGGAGCTGCTGACCACGGGCGGTCCCGGCCCGCTCGCGCGCTACGAGGTGCTGGACACCCCGGCCGGGCTGCGGGACTGGGTGGCGGCCTCGCGGCTCGATCCGGGGCTCCGGCTCGACGTCCGCGACGGGGATCTGGCCGCTGCGCGGGAGGTCCGGGACGCCCTGCACGGCCTCGCCTCGCGCCGCGCCCACGGGCGCGCTCCCGACCCGGCGGACGTCGCGGTGCTCAACGCGTGCGCCGCCGGCCCGCCGCTCACCGTCCGCATGACCGCCGACGGCACCCGGGAGTGGGCGCCGGGCACCGGGACGGTGGCCGAGCTGCTGTCGACGGTGGCCCGTGACGCGATCGACCTGTTCACCGGCCCGTACGCGCGACGTATCCGCGAGTGCGGCGCGCACGACTGCTACCTGCTCTTCGTCGACACCTCCCGCCCCGGCCGCCGCCGCTGGTGCGCGATGGAACGGTGCGGCAACCGCCACAAGGTGCGGGCCCATCGCGCCCGTACCGGACCGGAAGGAGACGCGATGACACCCCCTGCACCCCCGAGGCCCGCCACCGGCAGGGCCGGTACCAGCGGTACGACCGGACTGACGAAGGACGCCGGCTGGGAGATCGGCGTGTCGAAGACCCTGCCCCTGCCGGCCGGCGCCGTGTGGGACTTCATCGCGAGCCCCGACGGCGTCGCGCTGTGGCTCGGGGCGGTGGACGGACTGCCCACGGAGAAGGGCGCGCGGTACGAGACGGCCGACGGCGTCACCGGTGAGGTGCGCAGCCACCGGCCGGGCGACCGGATCCGCGTCACCCACGGCGACACGACCATCCAGGTCGCGGTCACCGCGGCGGGGCCCGGGAAGTCGGTGCTCCGCTTCCATCAGGAGCACCTGGCGGGCGCCGAGGAGCGCGAGCGGCGCCGTGCGCACTGGAAGGCGGTCATGGAGCGGGTCGCCGGGGAACTGCCCGCCTGAGGAGCGTCAGAGGCGCGGCGGCTGCCCGGACGGGTCGGGTACGGCGGGAGTCGCCGCCGGAGCGGGAGCCGGAGCCGTAGCCGCGGGAGGCGCAGGTGCCGCCGAGGCCGCGGGTGCCGCTGTCGGCGAGGCGGCGGCGGGGGGCGCGGGCCGGGGCGCCCGAGCCGCCGCGGCCAGCCGTGCCGCCTCCGCCCGCGTACGCCGCGACGTGCGCAGCGCGTCCCACGTCAGCACGGACAGCGCCAGCCACACCAGGGAGAAGCCCGCCCACCGCTCCGGGGGCATCGCCTCGTGGAAGTAGACGATGCCCAGCCCGAACTGGAACATCGGCGCCAGGTACTGCAACAACCCGAGCGTCGACAGCGGCACCCGTATCGCCGCGGCGCCGAAGCACACCAGCGGCGTGGCGGTGACCACGCCCGTCGCGGCGAGCAGCGCCGCGTGTCCCAGGCCCTGCGTACCGAAGGTGGCCGCGCCCTGGGAGCCCAGCCACAGCAGGTAGCCGAGGGCGGGCAGGAACTGGATCGCGGTCTCGGCGGCCAGCGACTCGAGGCCGCCCAGATTGACCTTCTTCTTCACCAGGCCGTACACGGCGAAGGAGCAGGCGAGTGTGAGCGAGATCCACGGCGGACGCCCGTAGCCGAAGGTCAGCACCACCACCGCGATGAAACCGGTCGCCACCGCCGCCCACTGGGCGGGTCGCAGCCGTTCCTTGAGGAGCAGGACGCCCAGGGCGATGGTCACCAGCGGGTTGATGAAGTAGCCCAGGGACGACTCCACCACGTGGCCCGTGTTGACGGACCAGATGTACAGCCCCCAGTTGACGGTGATCACGGCCGCGGCGACCGTGATCAGGGCAAGCTTGCGCGGCTGCCGCAGCAGTTCGCGTATCCATCCCCAGCGGCGCAGCGCGAGGAGCGCGATACCGACGACGGCCAGCGACCACACCATCCGGTGGGCCAGGATCTCGACGGCGCCCGCGGGCTTGAGCAGGGGCCAGAAGAGGGGGACCAGGCCCCACATGCCGTAGGCCCCGATCCCGTACAGAAGTCCCGCCCGCTGGTCGCCGCCGCCATTCTTCGCCGCCGCCATCGACCGCCTCCTGTCCCGTCGTGCTCCACCGCCTGCTGTCCGGACCCCTCCGCAGGGCCCGGGCCTCCCGGAGACGGTAGCGCCGGACGGGTCAGGCTGTCATGTCCGTACCGCGATACGGTCATGACGCGTCCCAAGGGGCGTCAGGGGAGGCGGAGACGTCCGGGGGAACCGGGGCCTCAGCGACGGATCACAGCTCCCGGAGCGCCTCGGCGACGGTGTCGGCGAGCGGCGTCGTGGGGCGCCCGATCAGCCGCGCGAGGTCGCCGCTGGTGCCGGCGAGCCGCCCGCGCCGGATCGCCTCGTCGACGTCGACGAGGATCGCGGCGAACGGCTCCGGGACGCCCGCGCCGGTGAGCACCGCGAGGTGCGCCTCGGCAGGGACGTCGTTGTGGACCACCGGCTTGCTGGACTGGCGGGTGATCTCGGCCGCGTACTCGTCCATCGACCACGCCACGTCGCCGCTCAGCTCGTACGCCGCGCCCAGGTGGCCCCCGGTGGTCAGGACGGCGGCGGCCGCGGCCGCGTAGTCGGCCCGGGCGGCGGAGGCGACGCGGCCCTCGCCGGTGTTGGACACGACGGCGCCGTGCTCCAGGACCGTGGCGAGCCGGGCGGTGTAGTTCTCGGTGTACCAGCCGTTGCGCAGGAGCGTGTACGGCAGGCCGGAGTCGAGGATCAGCTGCTCCGTGGCCCGGTGCTCGGCGGCCAGCTCGAAGTCGGCGTCGGGGCCGCCGAGGACTCCGGTGTACGCGAGCTGCACCACGCCCGCCGCCTTGGCCGCGCTGATCACGGCGGCGTGCTGCGGCACGCGCCGTCCGACCTCGCTGCCGGAGACCAGCAGCACGCGGTCACCGGCCTCGAACGCGCCCGCCAGGCTCTCGGGGCGGTCGTAGTCGGCGATCCGCAGCTCGATGCCGCGCTCCGCCAGGTCGGCGGCCTTCTGCTTGTCGCGTACGACGGCGGCGATACCGGCCGCCGGGACGCCCCGCTCCAGCAGAGCGGCGATGACGAGGCGGCCGAGCTGTCCGGTGGCTCCGGTGATGACGATGCTCATGGATGGTCTCCGTTGCTGTTCCTGTCGCTTCGCCATCGACCATAGGAAAAGTGCTAACTATTCGAAAGTACCCACTTTGAAGTAAGGTACTGGTATGAGCGTAAGTACGCCGAACGTCAACGAGCGCATGTGCCCCTCCCGGCTCGTCCTGGAACACGTCACCAGTCGCTGGGGCGTGCTCGTCCTCGCCGCCCTGCTGGAGCGGTCGTACCGGTTCAGCGAGCTGCGCCGCACCATCGGCGGGGTGAGCGAGAAGATGCTCGCCCAGACGCTCCAGACCCTGGAACGGGACGGCTTCGTCCACCGCGACGCCCAGCCCGTCATCCCGCCGCGGGTCGACTACTCGCTCACTCAGCTCGGCAAGGAGGCGGCCGAGCAGGTCTGGGGCCTGGCGCGCTGGACCGAGCGACGGCTGGGCGACGTCGTGGAGGCGCGCGTGGCGTACGACAGGGCCAAGCAGCAGTAGACCGACCGGTGGCCAGGCCACGGCACCGGCTCACGCCGGCCGTCCCGGTCAGGCGCGCGGTGCCGGTCAGGCGCGCGGTGCCGGTCAGGCGTGCGGTGCCGCGGTGAGGCGGGCGGCGCCGGTCAGGCGGGCCGTGCGGCATGCGGGCCGTGCCGGGGCGTGACCGGGAACACGATCAAGGGGCGCCCTCCAAGGAGGACGCCCCTCATTCGCTGGTCGAGCGGTTCTGCCTTCGCGCTATCCGACGACGGTCCAGGTGTCGCTGCCTGTGAGGAGTGCGGCGAGGTCGCCCTTGCCGTGTTGTTCGATGGCGGTGTCGAGCTGGTCGGCCATGAGGGTGT